>NZ_JBFAOH010000023.1:0-101185 GCF_040675175.1 Nonomuraea sp. NPDC049649 | reverse complement strand
GACCAACATCGCCGCCGCCACCGATCACTACCGCAGCCACCCAGCCGACGGCCTTCAGCTACTCGGTCTCACCATCTGAGAACGCTTCGACCCTGCCGGTGTGGAGGACCGCGTTCCCCGCCAGCTCGCTCGCGATGAGCCGGGCCCCGTCCACGTCGTGATGCCCTGCCACCGTCAGTGCGTCGGCCACCCAGCGGCGAACCAGGCAGACCCAAGCTGGGCTTCCGGGGATCGTCAGGTCCATCAAGGCTCGCTCAGTCACTGGGCCACCTCCCATACCCGCTCGCAGGCGCTCTCGTCCTGCGCGTCCACCCACCGGTCACGGCCTCGCCCCCACGAGAACACCCACCTTTCGCCCCGCAGGGAGGCCCGTACGAGCAGTGGCCCCGACACCCGCTGGACCGCGACGCACGGCTCATCACGCCTCGGCAACTGCACCGAAACAGTCAGGCCGCGCCTCGCGAGACCCCACGCGAGTTGTGTCAGGTAGTGAAATTGCTTCTCTTCCCGGGTCGTTTTGGATCGTTCCAGCCCGTCTTGCCTTCGCTTTCGTCGCATCACTCGCTCCGCCTTCTCTCGGCCGTGCGGTGCTAGGGAATTCAGGACAAAGGGTTCATATGCTGTTTTAGGTACTGCACCCCTTGCTTCTTGGTACGCTCAAGCATGGCCGAGCAATCGCGTACGCGCAATTGCGTTCAAGCAAGTGACATAAATTGAATGCGTTTGCGCAACTTGCCGCAGATGGCGAAACTGGGTGCCAAGCACAAGGAGGGCCATGTCCACCAGCCCTACGGCGCGACGACGACGCTTGGGCCACGAGCTACGGCGCTTGAGAGAAGCGGCACAGCTACGCGCAGATGAGGTAGCAGCCCAGCTTCACTGGTCGGCGACCAAAATGTCCCGAATTGAGACAGGACAGGTCAGCGTCCACCACGGTGACGTCGCCGACCTCCTCGATATATACGGGGTCTCAGACGAGGATCTGCGTGCAGAGCTAAGCGATATGGCACGCCAATCACGACTGAAGGGCTGGTGGCACCGACACCGCGACACCTTCAAACGAGGCTTCGACTCGTATATTGGCCTAGAAAACGACGCCAGGGGGATCCGAACATATCAGAGCCAAGTTGTGCCCGGCCTTCTTCAAACAGAGGCTTACGCGCGCGCAGTAATCAACACTATCGCTGCGGGACAGACACCTGCAGATATATTGGAGAAGAAGATAGCAGTCCGCTTGAGCCGACAAGAGCTGCTCACTCGCACAGCCCCTATGACGCTGCATGCCATTCTTGATGAAGCAGTTCTGCGACGAAACGTGGGAGGATCAGAGACCATGGCTGAGCAACGAGATGCCCTTATATCCATGGGCAAGCTACCTAACATAACGTTGCAGGTTCTCCCCTTCTCGGCAGGTGCTCATGTGGCGCTTGACGGCGAGTTCAGCATCCTTGAGTTTCCTGACTCCAAAGACCCAGACGTGGTCTATCTTGAGCAGAGGACCAGCGGCCTGGTCCTGGAAGAGCCGAACGAGCTGGATTGCTACTCGATGATGTTCATCCAATTGAGCGCACAGGCACTCGATCCAGACCAGTCGGCTGCCTTTATAGCATCTCTCACCTGGTTGGAGGAAGCAGCGAGATGACTGACTTTTCAGAGCAACACATCGCATGGCGCAAGAGTAGTTACAGCACTGACGGTGGAAACTGTGTCGAAGTCGCCCCGCTAGCCAATGGCCGCATCGCAATGCGAGACAGCAAGGACCCGAGTGGCCCCATGCTCGTCTTCGACAGCGAGGCATTCAGCAAGTTCACGGCTGCTATCAAGGACGGCAGTCTCCTTCACTGACCTGCGAAGCAGAGGTTGAGTCGCCGCGCCAACCCAATGGCCAGCGGCTCAACCGGCAACGACTATGATTCCGGCAATTTCGCCCGGGATTGTTGCAGCACCTCTGCGATGGCCGCGAACTCGCTCAAAGCTGCCTCCAGGTCCTCCACGATCTCCTGCGCGATCACCTCAGGCGGAAGCAGGGAGTCGGCGTCCTCCAGGGCCGGGTCCTTCAGCCAACTGATGTCGAGGTTGATCTTGTCCCGTGCGATCAACTCGTCGTAGCTGAACGGACGGAACCGCTCGGTCTCCACTCGGGTCGAGCGCGGCTCGCCGGGCCGGTAGCAGTTGACGAAGTCGTCCAGGTGCTCACGGCGGAGGGGGTTCTGCTTGAGGGTAAAGTGCTGGCCGATACGGAAGTCGTACACCCAGAGTGTTTCCGTCCACGGCTGACCAGGGCGAGCTTCCTTCTTGTCGAAGAACAGCACGTTGGCCTTGACCCCGCCGGCGTAGAAGATGCCGGTTGGCAGCCGGAGCATCGTGTGAACGTCGAACTGCTTGAGCAGGCGACTCCGCACCGTCTCACCCGCCCCGCCCTCGAACAACACGTTGTCCGGTAGAACTACCGCGGCGCGGCCGGGGATGGCGAGCATCGATGCGATGTGCTGGACGAAGTTGAGCTGCTTGTTGGTAGTCGTGGTCCAGAAGTCCTGGCGGGTGTAGGAGATCGCCTCCCGGTCCGCCCGGCCGTTCTCACCGATCACTGTTATGGAGGACTTCTTGCCGAACGGCGGATTGGCCAACACCACGCTGTAGTGCCGTGCCGGCGCTTCCGCCAGGCCGTCTCGAACATCGATCAGCGAAGCGCCATTAGGTTTGCCAATCCCATGAACCAGCATGTTCATCGCCGCAAGCCGTGCAGTGCCGTCCACCAACTCCGTTCCGGCAATAGCGCCTGAACTGAGCCGGTCACGTTGTTCAGGCGTCAGCATGGAGCCGTAGCGCTCTACGATATAATCATGAGCAGCTAGGAGAAATCCACCAGTACCGCAGGCCGGGTCGGCGATCGAGTCATCTGGACCCGGCTGAACGCAATCCACCATCGCCGAAATCAAAGCACGCGGAGTGAAGTACTGGCCGGCCCCTGTTTTGATGTCTTCGGCCCCTTTGGCAAGCAACTCCTCATAGGCATCGCCCTTGACATCAGCCCCTTGACTCGACCAATTCTCCTTGTCGATCAGGTCAACAATGAGCTTTTTCAGCTTGGCTGGATCTTGGATTCTATTCTGCGCTTTACGGAAGATAACGCCCAATGTGCCAGGCTGACGCCCAAGGCTATACAAGGTGTGGCGGTACGTGTCCTCAAGAGCATTGGCCTCGGCATCCACGAGCTGCTGCCACCGCGCCGCGAGGCCAGCAAGCGATGCGTCCGGATTGAATTTGCGATTCACGCGCTCATGAGCCATCTTCAGGAACAGTAGGTATGTCAATTGCTCGACATAGTCAATGGTGGAGACGCCATCATCGCGGAGGACGTCACAGTAGTTCCACAGCTTAGCGACCAGCCGTTTGGTCTCTGCGGTGCTCACAACAGGGTCTCCTGAGTAGGCGGGTTCGTGATTGGAAGCGGGATCGGCATAGCGTCAAGCTCGGGTGTATGTGTTTTAGATCTTGTGCGGATGGTTGGACGCTTCCGAGTGGCCCGAAGGCTAGTGTTTTGCCTTATTCTCTTCAGCAGTTCTGAAGCGTGCTCGTCCGAGGGGTCTTGCGGAACAAGTCTACCTTCAAATGCCTGAGCCAGGAGCGACTTTCGCATCAAACACGCACGACGCTTCCCCTGCGCTAGTTCATTGTCTACTTTAGCAGTGAAACTTCTTAGCTGATCCAAGCTGGCAAGAATATCAACTATTTCATCTCGGGGCGGTAGAGGAATTGGGACAGAGGAAAGCGCTTGGGCACTCAGATTATACTGACCAGCGGAAGATGCGGACTTTTCCTGGAGATACGAGCGCCATAGCGGACTCGACACAACTGTCAAAACCCACTCAGGAAGAATATCCTTCGAGACGAGCCGGAATCTAATCAGGTAAGAAGCGAAAGCATACTCAAGTGAATCCCGAACGATCGCTGCACGCCCTATGAGATTCGGACTTCCGTTGGTGCGAATAAAAAGAATATCACCCGGTGAAACATAGAAACCACTAAGATCGACTGTTTCATCAACGGCTTTTTTTATATCGCGGAGGTCGACCTCGCCATTGCGGATATTCGGTATACGAAGGACCGGATCCCCTGCAGCGCCGTGATCACATTTTGTAGAAGTGCCATAGCTGCTTGCATAGCTGAGGGAGTCCAGGCTGAGCATCCTCCACCCAGTAGGAAGAATATAGCCGGGGATAGTCGAAGCTTGCGCTGGCCTCCTGTCTCGCGACGAGAGCTCCGACCTTTTGGTGCGCAGATTCTCTACCCACACATCTAGGCTTTCTGACCCTCGTTGAGAGAGCTCCCCGCAAACTCCCAGATGAGTTGCACTTTGCACAAGTGATGATGTACGCAAGGCCAGGCGATCAAGTACTGCTGCACCAGCATCGAGGCGAGAAAGGCAGCTTTCGAGCACCTCAACTATGCGTCGCTGCTCCCCCAAAGGAGCCATAGGAACCGGAATTTTCCGGAGCTGTTCTTGCGGAAGATGCTTGATCGTACTACCAGTAGTGAAGCGCGCTAGCTGGCCACTGGAGCTGAGATGCTCTAGCAGATACCGCAGATAGATCGAATCAATACCACCATAGGGGCGCACTCGATGGAGCGCTTTCTGAAAGGCCATATACCCTGACGGAGAACGCCACACGGCACAGCGACCGACTTCGCCCCCCTCGCATATCAAGAGATCATCTTGGCGAAGCTCATAGATGTCTCGCTGATCCGGATGAATGTCCATTGTCAGGACGTCATCGAGATCGATCTGCCCCCATTGAACGTTGACGTTGCGAAGATACGGAACTGCATGCTCACCGGTGTATTCCTTCCGGTCGAGCATCTTTCCAAGCATAGTTTCTGCGATCTCGCCCAAAGTAGTTAGGGCCCATCCGTAAGGCAGATCGGTCATGCGGTGAGGTCTCGATTCAGGTCGGTGAGGATGGTTTCCGCGTTGTCGTCGCCGAAAGCACGGAGGAAGCCGTCGGTGCCGCCGCGCTCGGTGAACGGTACTTCGTCCAAGTCATTGTGGTCGAAGGTGGCGCTCGTCGCGACCACATCGCGAATTCGCTCCAGCCACCACACTTGACCGCCGGTGAACCGTACGCCGGCCTGTTCCTGCCGGGCGAGCCACGCCGCGAAACGTTCTTCGATCACGCTGCGATGCGGCCGTGGCTCCCCATCGACCAGGCGCAGCTCGTACCGGATGAGCTGGATCAGGTCGGCGGCGCCGTACCGTACGCCCGGCCTGGCCGCCGTCTTGCCGAGGATTTCGTACGCCTCCCACAGCCGATCAGGCGTCCACTGGTACGGCGGCCGGGCCAGCCGCGAGGAGAGCTCCTTGAGCTGCCGGTACACCTCACGCCCGCTCTGCCCACTGCGATAGGCGATCTCCAGCGCTGTCAGCTCGTCCTTGTGCTCCTGGACATAGGCGGCCCACGAGGTCACCACCCGCTCAGCGATCTTGCTCCGCTCCACTCCCCCGGCTTCGAGGAGAGCGTCCGGGTTGACCTCGTCATACACCACATCGTGCGCCCGCCGGATGTCCAGCAGCCGCTGCCGGAACTCGGGGTCGGCGAGCGGTTCGGCGGCCTTCTCGATGAGCCGGTGTTCCCAGCCCGGCCCGGAACGCCGGGCCTCCTCGATCGCGTCGGGGTCGTTGCACCTGGACAAGCTCCGCACGACCTCGGTCAGCGGCCGGCCACCGAGTTGCTCCAGCTCAGCGCGCTCCTCCGGAGTGATCTGCTTGTCGAGGCGGGAGATCCGAGAGGCGAGCGTGGACGCCTCGTCCAGGGACAGGCCCAGCGTGCCCGCCTTCTTCAGCAGCTTGGCGAGGCTGATCTGCTTCTCGGTCTGCTTCTCCAGCGGTGAGGCGTCCACCCGCTCGGAGTCCGTGACCCCCACGGCGTCGACCAGGATGAACCGGTCCTTGGCCGCGACGTCAGGCGTTACCGACCGCAGCTCGTCGGGGTCGATGCTGCGGGCCCCGCGGCCTTTCATCTGCTCGAACATGGCCCAGCTCTTCACCTCGTTGAGGAAGAAGACGCATTCCAGGGGCTTGATGTCGGTCCCTGTGGCGATCATGTTGACGGTGACGGCGATGCGCAGCTCGGGGCTGTTGCGGAAGGCGGCGATCAGCTTGTCGGAGTTCTTCACCGTGTAGGTGATCTTCTGGCAGAACTCGTTGCTCTCGTTGAAGACCTCGCGGACGGTGGCGACGATCTCCTCGGCGTGGTTCTCGTCCACGGCGAAGATGAGCGTCTTGGGCACGTACCTGCGCTCGGGCTGACCGGGTTGGCGGGCGAAGATCTCGGTGAACAGCCGGTCCCGGAACGTCTCCAGGACGAGCTTGAGCTGGCCTTTGCTGACGACTTTCCGGCCGAGTTGGCGGCTCGTGTACGCGTACTCGTCGTCAAGTTCCTCGTACCGCTGCTCGCGCGTCTTGCGGTCGAGTTTGGGCACCACGATGCCCGATGGGATGGTCGCGCCGTTCTCGCCGATCTCGGTGCGGATCCGGTACACGTTGAAGTCGACGTTCACCCCGTCAGCGACAGCCTCGGTGTAGGTGTACTCGCTGACCAAGTTCTGGTGGAAGAAGCCGAAGGTCTGGGCGACCGGTGTCGCGGTGAGGCCGACGACGAACGCGTCGAAGTACTCCAGCACGGCCCGCCAGAGTCCGTAGATCGAGCGGTGGCACTCGTCCACGATGATCAGGTCGAACGTCTCCGGAGGCACGTCCGGGTTGTACTCGACGCCGACCACCTCATCGACGTCGTACGAGTCGAACTCCTCGTACTCGGCGTCCGGCGACGGCACGTCCCTGCCCTTGAGCATCGCGTACAGGCGTTGAACCGTGGAGATCACGACCTTGGAGGACCCGAGCATGTCGGCGCCCGCCAGCCGCTGCACGTTGAACAGCTCGCTGAACTTCCGGCCGTCGTCGGGAGTGACGTAGTTGGTGAACTCGGTAAGGGCCTGCTTGCCCAGGTTGTTCCGGTCCACCAGGAACAGAATCCGGAACGCTCCCGCGTGCTTGAGCAGCCGGTAGGAGGAGGTAACGGCGGTGTAGGTCTTCCCGGCTCCCGTCGCCATCTGGATCAGGGAACGCGGCTCGTTCCGTTGCAGCGACTGCTCAAGCCCTTTGACTGCTCGCTCCTGTGCCGGCCGGAGTCCTTTGGTCAGCAGTTCGGGCAGGCCGCTGTGCAGCTTGGCGCGGAGTGTCGGAGTCTCCGGGTCCTCGTCCGCCGCGCGCATCCAGCGGGCAAGCGTCTCCGGCCGGTGGAAGGAGAAGACCTCACGGGAGCGGGGGTTGGGGTCGAGGGTGTTGGTGAAGTGCGTCTCGGTCGCGGTCGTCTCGTAGCGGAACGGGAGCGGGATGCGCCAGGCCTGCAACTGCTGGGACGCGGTCAATCCTCCGGCGTAGCGAGCCGACTGCCCCTCGACCGCCCTGAGCGCCGTGCCCTCGCGCTTGGCTTCGACCACGCCGACCAGCTTGCGGTCCACGTAGAGGAGGTAGTCGGCGGGACCACGTGCGGTGTGGGCTTCACGAACCGCCACGCCGTCACCCGCGTACAGGTTCTCCTGGCCGGCGTCCTGGACGAGCCACCCTGCGGACACGAGCATCCGGTCGACTTCTTCGCGGACCTCTCGTTCCGTGCGAGGTTGCCGGGCGACTCGTACGGCCCGTGCGATGAGGTTGTCCCGCTCGGCCGGCGTCGGCTTTTTGATCTTTTTGAGGTTCTGGTCGAACGCGCTCTGCATGTCGGCCACGCGCTCGTACATCTGCTCCAGAAGCAGGCTGAGTCGGTCACGATCCGCAGTCGCCTGCTCAAGAGCTCGCTGGGCTTCGGCGCGTGCGCGTGCCTCTGCCTCCAGCAGCGTCGCCTTTTCGTCCCGGATAACCAGGACCTCAGCCAGGCGCTCACGGTGAGCTTCAAGTTCCTCGCGGAGCTGGTCGAGCTGTGCCTGATCCGCCGCATTCATCGCCTCGGCTGCCACCGGCTCGACTGGTGGAACAAATGCGAACGTTCGCTCGTCATCCGGACAAAGCGCCCGATGAAACCAGACCCCTAGTTCGAAGCAGAGTTTCACACACTTAAGGGCAACTCGGACATCCCCGTAATGAGTGTGAACGGCACGGTTTCCGGAATCGCGGATCTTGTGGAACGCCTGGCTGATCGACGGGACCAGAACTCCGGCCCTGGTCAAGGCGATGATGCGGGCATTCTGGTTGTTCTGCCCAACTGCCGTGTTGGTGAGCCTGACCAGCAGCTTGGCGAGGATCTCGGCGAAGCGCCTGGCCTTATACATCGCCGCGTCAGGGTCAGTGTAGACGTGCGACTCAGCGGAGGTGCCGTCCAGGACCAGCATGGGCTCATGAGGAAGCAGAAACCCGAAGTTGGACGAGCGTTCCGACAACTCCTCGATGTGCGTGCTCGTCATTGAACGCCCCACCTGTTCATCGTGACCGTGATCAACAGAGCCTTGCAGGCTACCTCACATACCGATCAGGCCGCTATCGAAATAGCGCATTCTGACCGTGCGGCAAGCCTCAGCTCTTATGACGCACGCAACCGACGAAAAGATGGGAGCTACTTGTCACGTGGCCCATCGCCCGCGACTCACACGAACTCCGGTGCCGGTCAGCACCGGAGTTCTACACCTTTCCTACTGAACGCGGGCGGGTCAGGAGGGTGCGTAGATCCGGTGGACGAACTCCGCGAGCTTGTTGTCGGGGAGTTCCTTGGCCAGGTCGGCCTCGGTGACCATGCCCACGATCCGCTTGTTGTCGATCACGGGCAGCCGCTTGATCTGGTGTTGCTCCATTTTCTCCAGGGCGTCTTCGACGCTGCTGGTGGCGTCTACCCACACCAGGCCCTGGGCGAGCTGGCCTGCTGTGGTGTTGTCGAGGTCCTTGCCCTCGGCACAGCACTTGATCACGATGTCACGGTCGGTGATGATGCCCTTGAGCCGGTCGTCTTCGCCGCAGATCGGCAGCGCGCCGACCGACAGGTCACGCATCATCTGCGAGGCCTTGCGCAGGCTGTCGTTCTCGCCGACGCACTCCGCCCCTTGGTGCATCACGTCCTGAACCGTCTTGCCGATTCCCGGTGCGCTCATCGCTGCCTCCCCGAGAAGGTCGCTGGTGCTTCCATCAGACGCCCTACCCCCAGGCAGCGGATCATGCCACGTTTGGGCACGTCATCGGGGGCAGAGGAACGTCGTGACTGTCACGCTCGCGCTGGCGGGGGACACGATGCTCGGTCGTGGCGTCGCGGACCTCCTCGCCAAATCCACCGATCCTGACACGTACATCTCCTACGGCGTCCGCGAGTACCTGGATGAGGCCGACGCCGTCCTGCTCAACCTGGAGTGCTGCGTCTCCGACCGCGGCAGTCTGTGGTTCGCGCCGGGCAAGGTCTTCCATTTCCGCGCGCCGCCGCAGGCCGTCGACCTGCTGGCGGAGCTGGGCGTCAGTTGTGTCACGCTGGCCAACAACCACGCGCTGGACTACGGGTACGACGCGCTGCTCGACACTCGTACGCATCTCGAACGCCTGGAGATCCGTGCGGCGGGTGCGGGCGCGACGCTGGCCGAGGCGCGCGAGCCGGTCGTGCTCACCGTGGGAGGGCTGCGCATCGCCGTGATCTCCGTGACCGACCACCCGGAGGACTACGCGGCCACCCCCGACGAGCCCGGTGTCGCCTACGCCGACCTGACCACCGGCGTCCCCGGCTGGCTGACGGACATGGTGGCGAGAATGCGTACGGAGACGGACGCGGTGCTGGTCAGCCCGCACTGGGGGCCCAACATGACGGCCGCGCCGCAACCGTACATCCGCGTCGCGGCGACGATCCTGGCCGACGCCGGGGCGACGCTGATCGCCGGTCATTCCGCGCACGTCGCACACGGGGTGGCGCCGCCGGTGCTGTACGACATGGGTGACTTTCTCGACGATTACGCGGTGGACACGGTGCTGCGCAACGACCTGTCGCTGCTGTTCCTGGTGACGATCGACGAGCTCGGGCCGCTGCGGTTGCGTGCTGTGCCGCTCAAACTGGGCTACTGCCGGACGGTTTTGGCCGAGGGTGAGGACCGGGCCTGGCTCGGGAGGCGGTTCATCAGCGCGTGCCAGGCGCTCGGCACGCCGGCCGCCTGGGAGGACGACCTGCTCGTCGTGGACCTGCGGGGCAAGCACGGAGGGTGACGCCGGTTCAGGTGTCGGCGGCCGGGGTGTGTTCGCCGATGAGGGGGACGAACCAGGCGGGTGTCAGGCGACGTAGCTCCACCAACTCGCCCCGCCGTTTGGTGTAGAGCGTGACGATGTCGGATGTCTCCCTCACAACCGGTATGACGAGCCGCCCGCCCTCGGCCAGTTGGGAGGCCAGCGGCGCGGGCACCTCCGGGGCGGCGGCCGACACGATGACGGCGTCGAAGGGCGCGTGCTCGGGCAGCCCGGCGGTGCCGTCGCCGACCAGCACCTCGGCGTTGGTCACGCCGGCCGCGGCAAGGTTGGCGCGGGCGTGCTCGGCCAGGTCGGCATGGCGCTCCACCGAATAGACCCGGGCGGCCATGTGGGCCAGCAGCGCGGTCTGATAGCCGTACCCGGTGCCGATCTCCAGGACCTTCTCCGTCCCCGTGAGCCGCAACGCGTCGATCATCTCGGCGACCAGCGACGGCTGCGAGGTCGGCTGCCCGTGACCAATCGGGATCGGCTCGTCGAACTGGGCGCGCCAGGCCACGTCGGGCGGCACGAACAGCTCCCGTGGCGTGGCGGCAAGAGC
Source organism: Nonomuraea sp. NPDC049649 (assembly GCF_040675175.1). Taxonomy (NCBI): domain Bacteria; kingdom Bacillati; phylum Actinomycetota; class Actinomycetes; order Streptosporangiales; family Streptosporangiaceae; genus Nonomuraea; species Nonomuraea sp. NPDC049649. The sequence continues at coordinate 90,383 of NZ_JBFAOH010000023.1, read as the reverse complement.
GTCCAGCAGCCGGGGATCGGTCATCCCCTTCTGCCGAACGACCTCTTCCAGCGTGCGCATCATCTCGCGGCCCTCGCCCATCGGCTACCCCCGGCCGCCAGCCGCTAACAGCTACCAGTCGCACTTCTGGGGCTCGCCACCTGGCACCTGACATGAGTGCGCCTTAAGCTGTTACACGCAGGATTCCCGCACTAACAGCTTGATGACGGTGGAGATGGACTTGTCTCGATAGGAGGTCCACGGTGCTGATCCGTTTTCGTGTCGCCAACCATCGCTCCCTCCGCGATGAGTACGAGCTGTCCTTGATCGCTACGGAGTTCGATGAAGGAGCGGCCCGCGAGACCGGTCTGAAGCACCGAGGACGTGCCGTTTCACTTCATCCGGTGCTTGGAGTGTTCGGAGCCAACGCGTCGGGCAAGTCGAACCTGCTCGATGCCTTCCAGCTCATGCGTGATGCGGTGCGGGGATCTTTCGCCGACTGGGCAAAGACACCCGGAGCAGTTCCCCGCCAGCCCTTCAAGCTCGACCACACGTCTCGCCGGGAGACGACCCTGTTCGAAGTAGATCTTGTCTTGGGCCCGGAGCCTGTCCGGTACACCTATGGTTTCGAGCTGTCGGACGAGCGGGTGGAGGCCGAGTGGCTGCACGCATACCCACACGGCCGCCGCAACGTCTGGTTCGATCGGGAGGCGGGGCGTCCGCAGGCGGAGGGCGGAGAGTTCATCTTCCGGGGCGAGGGGTTCAAAGGGAAGCGGGAGGCGCTGGTCGAACTGACCCGCCCCAACGCCTTGTTCCTCTCCGTCGGCGCGACTCTCAATGATCCCCAATTGACAGAGATATATCGCTGGTTCCTCGTAAACCTGCGGCTGATGACACCGGGAAGAGACATCCGCTCCCGGGCGAGCCAGACACGACACCTCCTAGCTCATCCAGGTGGCGTAGATTCCTACCACCACCGCATCGTGCAGTTGCTGCAATCAGCTGACCTGGGTGTCACCCGCCTCGACACTGATCCCGAGACCGGGGAAATCAGGTTGTGGCACCGTACAGCAGACGGTGGAGAGACGCCGCTGGACTTCAGCACGGAAGAGTCTCTAGGCACCCACGCCTGGTTCGCGTTCCTGGGCCCCATGCTGACGGTGCTGGATCAGGGCGCGGTCCTGCTCGTGGACGAACTGGATTCGAGCCTGCATCCCACGCTGGCCGCTGAGGTCGTACGCGTCTTCCAGGACCCCTCGTCCAATCCGAGGGGCGCCCAGCTGATTTTCACCACGCACGATGCGACGTTGCTGGGCAGTGAGGTTCTGGACCGTCCCCTCAACCGAGATCAGGTGTGGATCACGGTGAAGCAGCAGTCCGGAGAAACTGAGCTGTATCCCCTCACAGCGGCCAAACCACGTAAGGAGGAGAACCTCGAACGCGGCTATCTGCGGGGACGTTACGGTGGGGTGCCCCGGGTGACCGCCGGGGAGATCGTCCGCGAAGTGTCCTGGCAAGAGGCGAAGGCGTGAGTAGACGGGACAAGAGAGAGCAGGATCGGGGACGGCGGAAAGGCGCGGAGACCTCGAAGACGAACGTCCCTTGGTCCGCAGGCCCAGCCCTCGCTCCCGTGAAGTACAGGTGCTGTACGTGGCCTGTGAAGGTGAATCCACGGAACCGGACTATCTGCAGTATCTGAACGAGCAGTTCGGTAACGGCGACGGTCAGGACAGGCAGCCTTTTCGCATCCAGCCGGTCTACCGCCGGAACGGACTGACGCCTTCTGAGGTGGTCGAAGAGGCAAGTAAAGCTGCCGGCGAGGACGAGGCATGGGCTCTCTTCGACCGGGACGAGTGGGATGACATCGCTCGGGCGGTCAGGAACGCAGCCGAGTCGGGGGTCGAGCTGGCGTTCTCGCATCCATCATTCGACCTGTGGCTGCTGCTGCATTTCCAGACGTTCGGAGGAGCACAGAGCGGCAGCAGCAAGCTCGTGATCGAGAAGCTGCGGCATGCCAAGGGTGCCGACGCGTTCAAGGACTACGACAAGAGGGGCGACAAGAGCGTCAAGGGGCCTCGGCGTGATGCCTTGAGAGGCCGGGAGGGGAACGCGGTGGCGCACGCCAGACGTTTGGTCGCTTCCTGCCCGCACGGATTCTGCAAACCGGGCCGGGCTACGTTGGCGCCCGGCCGCGAGAACACCATGCCCCCGTCTCACGCAGAGTGGGCGGCTCGCTCCGGGCATGCCTCTGACTGCCCGGTTCTCCACCGTGATCCCTCCACCGACATGTGGCGTCTCATCGTCAGGCTGGGCATCGTGAAGCCCTGACTCACGCCCTGGGCTGGCGGGATCACTCCCACTCGGGGGTGCCCGGGGCTTGCTGGTGATGTCGAGCACCACTCGATTGACGTCCGGGACCCCGTTGGTGATCCAGGTGGAGATGCGCCACAGCACGTCGTGCGGCACCCGAGACCAGTCGGCCGTCATCGCGTCACATCGGACGTCACCAGCCGCAGCACGATGCAGTCCTCGCCGACCCCCGCGGCTATCCCGTCCACAAGCCTCTGACAGCCCTTACGGTCGAAGCCGTGGCCACCTGGATAGCAGTGAGTTACGCCGCACTTGTCGTGCTCCTGGGGACCGTCGGCTGGTTCACGTCGAAACGCGGCGTGCCCGACGGTTTCATCATGGCGCAGGCCGTGGTGACGCTTCCCCTGAGTTACGTCGTCTCCCGAACCCGCCTGAGCGGGTGGCGCTGGATGATCGCCATGGACGCGGCCGGTTTCGTGCAGGCGGCCGTGTTGTGGGGGGTCCTCGAAAACGTCAGGGCATAGGCCGACACCGGGCAGGTACGGCGTATCGGTGCGCGTACGCAGGCCATTCGTGCATCAGGTCGCTGAGGTCCGGAGGCTTCGTCGCCACCGTGAAGCAGTCGGCGCCGTGCAGGCCCCAGAGTTCTGCCTCGATCCAGCAGAGCTGGCGGTATTTGCGCGGCGCCATCGCCTGGGCCCCGAAGTCCCAGCCCACCGCCGAGACGGGATGCCCGCCGAACTGGGCCCGCGCGCGCTCCTTGTGCTCAGCGTCGGCGATGGTGTCGGGATGGAGGAAGGACAGGTCGAACCCGTTGTCGCCGAGGCCGAACACCGCCAGGCCGTAGAGGAAGACGCATTCGACGGAGTGCTGCCGGCAGAACCTGGCGATGCGCTGCGCCCCCACCCCGGTCCCGGCGTAGGAGAGCACGTAGACCCGCTCAAGCTCGTATTTCGCCAGGTAGACCTTGAGGGATTCGACGATGGTCGCTCCCGACGCCACGGTGTCGCCGATCAGGAGCGTGCGCGCGGGCGCCTCCAGTTGTGAGTACGTGACGGACACCTTCGCTGAGTGGCCCGCGACGACGATGCGAGAGGTCGCGATCAGGTTCGTGGGGATATCGGATCCGGTCTCCTGGGACACCGCACTCGAAAGCTGGTACACCAGGCCTTTGCTCAGGACGAGAAGCTCGGCCGTGTCGGAGGCTTCGTATTCGTCGGCGAGGTGACGGACGAAGCACATGCTCGCGGCGAGGCAGGCGTCGCGGAACTCTTTTCCCAGGAGATTCCGGTTGAAGAGCAGCCGTTCCAAGGCCCGGTTCTTGACGACGTGAATCGTGACCCCGCCGACCTCGTGTAAGTCGATCTCGCTGCCCTCCACCCGGAGGTTCATTCGGCCTCCGCATACGTGTCGGCCTGGAGCCGGCGCAGCGCCTCCAGCATCGGGGCGTCGCCGGGAAGCACATTCCGTACGTACTCCTGAATGGCGCTGTCGAGCCAGGGCGGCACTTCCCCCTGTGGTTCTTTCCGGGGAGCCAGCCGGGTCAGGGCTTCACCTGCGGCGACGAAATCCTCCACCACGGCTGACGCCAGCGCGTAGACGTGCGGATGGACGTAGTCGATGACCCGGACGCCGCGGTAATGAATGCTGTCGCACTCGACGTCTCGCCTTCCCGGGCCGCGCTTCCACGGCCGAATATGCGCGAGATACGGTCACGTGCCGCGTGCCAGGCGTCTGTCGTCATGGCTTCCACCAGCCCCGCACCCAGGGCGGCGGCTAATGCGGACAGTGCGGCGCCATCCATGACGGTCCCCTACACGGCGGAAGACTCAGCCTGACCCCAGTGAACCACTTTCAGGGGTTGAAGGGGAGATGCGCTTATTCAAGCGAATTAGACAGGTGGGTTACTCCCACTCGATGGTGCCCGGGGGCTTGCTGGTGATGTCGAGAACGACTCGGTTGACGTCCGGGACCTCGTTGGTGATGCGGGTGGAGATGCGCGACAGGACGTCATACGGCACGCGCGACCAGTCGGCCGTCATCGCGTCCTCGGACGTCACCGGCCGCAGCACGATCGGGTGTCCGTACGTACGGCCGTCGCCCTGCACCCCCACCGAGCGGACGTCGGCGAGGAGGACCACCGGGCACTGCCAGATGTCGCGGTCGAGGCCCGCGCGCGACAGCTCCTCGCGGGCGATGGCGTCGGCCTCGCGGAGCAGGTCGAGGCGGTCGCGGGTGACTTCGCCGACGATGCGGATGCCGAGGCCGGGGCCGGGGAAGGGCTGGCGCCAGACCATGGCGGGGGGCAGGCCGAGCTCTTCGCCGGCGCGGCGGACCTCGTCCTTGAAGAGGGTGCGCAGCGGCTCGACCAGGGTGAACTGGAGGTCGTCGGGGAGACCGCCGACGTTGTGGTGGGACTTGATGTTGGCGGTGCCGGTGCCGCCGCCGGACTCGACCACGTCGGGGTAGAGGGTGCCCTGGACGAGGAAGTCGACGGGGCCGTCGGCCATGATGGCGCGCTGCTCGTCCTCGAAGACGCGGATGAACTCGCGGCCGATGATCTTGCGCTTCTCCTCGGGGTCGGTGACGCCTTCGAGGGCCTTGAGGAAGCGGTCGGCGGCGTCGACCACGCGCAGCCGCACTCCGGTGGCGGCGACGAAGTCGCGTTCGACCTGCTCGGCCTCGCCCTTGCGGAGCAGGCCGTGGTCGACGAAGACGCAGGTGAGCCGGTCGCCGATGGCGCGCTGGACGATGGCGGCGGCCACCGCGGAGTCGACGCCGCCGGACAGGGCGCAGATGGCGCGGCCGTCGCCGACCTGGCGGCGGACCGCCTCGATGGACTCCTCGACGATGTTGAGCATGGTCCAGGTGGGGCGGCAGCCGGCCGCCTCCAGGAAGTGCTTGAGCACCTGCTGGCCGTGCTCGGTGTGGAGGACCTCGGGGTGGAACTGGACGCCGTAGAGGCCGCGGCCGGGGTGCTCAAAGGCGGCGACCGGGGTCTCGCGGGTGGTGGCGGTGACCGTGAAGCCCTCGGGGGCGGCAGTGACGCTGTCGCCGTGGGACATCCAGACCCGCTGCTTGGCCGGGAGGCCCGCGAAGATCACGCCTTCGTCGAGGACCTCCAGGGCGGTGCCGCCGTACTCGGCGGCGCCCGTGCGGGCCACCTCACCGCCCAGCGCCCGGGCCATCGCCTGGAAGCCGTAGCAGATGCCGAACGTGGGCACCCCGGTCTCGAAGAGGCCCTGGGGCACGGCGGGGGCGTTGTCGGCGTAGACGGACGAGGGGCCGCCGGACAGGATGATCGCCTTGGGGTTCCTCGCCATCATCTCCTCGACCGGCATGGTCGACGGGACGACCTCGGAGTAGACGTGGCACTCACGCACCCGCCTGGCGATGAGCTGCGCGTACTGCGCGCCGAAGTCGACCACCAGGACCGTGTCGAACTCAGACACCGGAAGGACCCCCCAAAGGCGAATGCGGTGGGCTCAGTCTATCGACAGCAGACCCAGTGGCGGTGCGCCGAGGTCGAGCAGAGCCTTGTGGAACCGCTGAACGGTGAAGCCCGCGCCCCACTCCTGCCTGGCCCGCTCGCGCAGGTCCATGATGGCCAGTTTGCCCCAGGTGTAGCGGCCGTACGTGGGATCGAAGGTGGCACGCGTGGCCTCGGCCATCGCGGCAGGGCCGGCCAGGTGGGTGTGGGAGGCGAAGCGGGCGGCCGCGTCCGCGACGGTCATCGCGCCGGTGTGGACGCTGATCGCGCAGGCCAGCCGGGTGACGCGGATGAGCGCCTCGACCCAGACGCCGATCTCGAAGCGCGGGTCGCCGGCCTCGAAGCCCTCCTCGACACAGAGCTCCTCGGCGTAGTGCGCCCAGCCCTCGATGAACGCCAGCGAGTGGAGCAGCCGCCGCACGTCGGACGGCGCCCGGCGCAGGGCCAGGCCGTGGGAGAAGTGACCGGGCGCGACCTCGTGGACGTTGATGGCAGGCAGCGTGGTGTCGCTGAAGACCTCCAGCCACTCCTCGGCGTCCTGCCGCGGCCAGGACGGGTCGGGCGGGGTGACGTGGTACCAGGACGGGCCCTCGGGCTCGCCGGGGGCGTTCCACGACATCATCGCCATGGCCCAGCGGCGCGACTCCGGGGCGATGCCGACCAGGCAGGTGCCGTCGTGGTAGGGCACCAGGTCCTTCTCGCGGGTGAACGCGATGGCCTTCTCGGTGCCGATCCGGGCCGCCTCGATCACGCCGTCGGCGTCGGGGTGCTGCTTGACCAGTTCGCGGACCACGTCGAGGGGCGGCCTGCCGCCGTGGCCGAGCCGGTCGCAGGCGTCGGCGAGGCGGGCGGTGAGGCGGTCGCGCTCGGCGTCGGCGCGCTCCGACAGCCTGCCCAGGTCGGCCTCCAGCCCTTCCGCGGTGCCCATGAGCCGGGCCAGGGCGCCGGCGCCGAGCGAGGCGTCGGGGTCGCCGTGCTCGGCGGCGTGTTCGAGGTGGGCGACCAGGCGGGCGTGCGCCTCCAGGGCGGCCTGGTCGGTGACGCCGGCGGACAGGCCCCTGACCGCGCCGAGCAGGGACTTCGCCACGGGGGCGCTGACCTGGTCGAGCGAGGCGATCGCGTGCCGTACCGCCTCCGGCCAGCGGGCGAGGTGGGCGGCCTTGGCGGCGGCGCGGTCCTCCTCGGGGGCGTAGTCGCGGTCGTAGCAGGCGAGCTCCAGGTTGGAGAGGTGGAGCAGCGGGTTCTTGCGGTGCAGCTCCAGCTCGCCGAGCTGGAAGCGGAGCGCTTCCTCGAAGATCTGCAGGTGGCGGGCGTCGTGGGGGTCGGCCGGCAGGTCGCCGTGGCCGAGCCGGGCCAGGCCGGCGCGGACGCCCTCGGGAGACAGGTCCTGGACGGCGCCGTCGTACTCGTGCCGGCCGCCTGACTCGCGCGCTTCCGGGACCATCAGGTCGGTGATGGCCCGCAATCTGGGCTGGAGTTCCGTCATGGCGAAGACGCTAACGCCCTTGAGAGGGTGGTGGGATGAGTTGGAGACTGCGGGCTCTCGAATCGCTGCACGCCGGGCCGCCCACGCCGCTGATCGAGTTCCCCGTCCGGGAGCCGGGGGTGCGGCTGCTGCTCAAGGACGAGTCCGCGCAGCCCACCGGGAGCCTGCGGCACCGGCACGCGAGGGCGCTGTTTCTCCAGGCTGTACGAGACGAGCTGATCGGCGAGGGGACGACCGTGGTGGAGGCCACGGGGGGGCAACGCGGCCGTGGCGCAGGCCTGGTATGCGAGACGGCTCGGTCTGCCGTACATCGTGATCATGCCGGGGAGGCGTGCGGAGGAGCGGGCGCGGCCGGTGGAGGAGCGAGCACGGGCGCGGGCCGCGGGTGGCGGTGGCCGATCCGGAGAACTCGGCCTACTTCCCCGGCTGGACGCTCGACGCGCCCGACTACGCGACCGGGATGCCGTCGCGGATCGAGGGCATCGGGCGGCCCCGGATGGAGCCGGGGTTCCGGCCCGACCTCGTCGACCTGGTCATCCCGGTGCCCGACGCGGCGAGCGTGGCGGCGGCCCGGCACATCCGGAGGGTGACCGGGCTGGACGTGGCGGCGTACGGGGGGCGGCTGCTCAGCGCAGCGGGTGGCTGACCCAGACGTTCGGCTCGACGTAGACGGCGTAGTCGTGGTCGGGCTCGACGTGGACGGGGGTGAGCCCGCCCGGCACCTCCACCGGGCCCGGCCGGTCGAACGGGAGGCCGGTCCACGCGCGCCACTCGGCGAGGGTGCCGGAGATCGTCATCGAACGCGGCGCCACCTTGACGATCTCCGCTCCGGCCCGTACGTGGACGCGCAGCCACGGGTCGTGCGGCAGGCCGTCGGCGCGGGTGCGGAAGGCGTACTCCGTCATGGGGGTGTGCGGCTCGCGGTGCTTGAGGTTGGGGCGGACCGGGGCCACCAGCTCGCCGAAGCCGAGGCGGGCGGCGTTGTCGCGCATGGCGGCGACCATGAGCGGGGAGACGCCCTTGCCCAGCAGGTCGCTGCGGACGGTGATCTCCAGGGCGGAGATCCGGTCGGGGTGCTCGCCGCGCTCACGGGTCAGCCAGCCGCGCCGGATGACGCCGTCCCAGCCGTCGTCGGGGAGTTCGCCGTCCTTGAGGGTGAACGGCATCGTGCAGCCCCGCGCCGCCAGCCGGCCCGGTTCGGCGTCGTCGTCGGCGACCAGGACGTACTCGGGGTAGGTGGTGGCGGCGACCGCGTAGAAGAGGTCGGCGATGGGATCCTTCATCATGAATTCGGGCCAGGCGCTGGCCATGTCGAGGAGGGTCGGGATGAATTCCGGACGCTCGGCGAGCGTGGTGATCCGCAAGGCCATGCCCGGATATTTTCACATATCGGAGGGCCGCTGGACCGGCTGATGCTCGCTCTTGAAGATCAACGTGGTCTGCAGAGTCACGATCTCCGGCCGTACCAGGAACTTCTCCAGGCAGAGCCGGTGCAGGTGCTCGGCGTCGGCCACCGCCACGTGCACCAGGAAGTCCTCGGCCCCGGCCACGTGGAAGAGCGTGATCGTCTCGGGCAGCGACAGCACGAACTGCCGCAGCGGGTCCACGAGCTGGCTGGTGTGCGGCCGTACCCGGAGCGCGAGCAGCGCCTGCAGCGGCCGGCCCAGCGCCGCTATGTCGACCGAGGCGCGGAAGCCGGTGATGACCCCGCGCCGGCGCAGCGCCCGCACCCGTTCGAGTGCGGTGGAGGGCGCCACCCCGAGCCGCTCCGCCAGCTCCTTGTTGGGCAGCCGGGCGTCCCGCTGCAACTCGGCCAGGATGGCCAGATCGATCGAATCCAGTTCGGCGTTATGCATGAGAATCGCTCTCTGATTCGGTGAGCCTAGCCATAAGCCGACGATATACGCACTATTTCGAGATATGTGGAACGTTGAGGAGTTCACCGAGTCGGCCGGCATCACGGTCGAGGAGCTGTCCGCCTACGTGGCGGAGAGCCTGCGGGGCGAGGTCCCCGTACTCAGGCGCACCCCGCCGCGCGAGCTCGCGGACCGGCTGGGCCTGCGTGACCTGATCGTCAAGGGCGGCATGACGCCGGAGTCGTACCGCGTCTTCCTGCGCGGTTTCCTCGCCGAGGGCACCCGGCTGCACCACCCCGCGTTCCTGGCCCACCAGACGGCCACGCCCGACTTCCCCGCCGCGCTGGCCGACTTCGTGCACGGCGTGATCAACAACCCGATGAACATCTACGAGATGGGCGCCTCGGCGGCCACCGTCGAGTTCGAGGTCCTGCGCTGGATGCTGGAGAAGGTGGGCTTCCCGGCGGGCGGCGGCGTGCTGACGCACGGCGGCTCGCTGGCGAACCTGACCGCGTTGCTGGCGGCGCGGGCGCGGGCGGTGCCGGAGGCGTGGGACGAGGGCGTGCCGGGCGACCTGGTCATCCTGGCGTCACCGTCGGCCCACTACTCGATCTCCCGGGCCGCCTCGATCCTCGGGCTCGGGCAGCGCGCCGTGGTGCCGCTGGAGACGGACGAGCTGGGCCGCATCGACCCGTCACGCCTCCCGGACATCTCCGGCAGACGGGTGATGGCGCTGGTCGCGGCGGCCTGCGCCACCGGCACCGGCCTCTACGACGACCTGCGGGCGATCGGCGAATGGTGCCGCGAGCACGGCGTCTGGTTCCACGTGGACGGCGCGCACGGCGCCTCCGCCCTGCTGTCGGACCGGCACGCCCACCTGCTCGACGGCCTCGGCCTGGCCGACTCGGTGATCTGGGACGCGCACAAGATGCTGCGCACCTCGGCCCTGGCGGCGGCGGTGCTGGTGCGCCGGGAAGGCGACCTGGACGCGGCGTTCAAGCAGGAGGCCAGCTACCTGTTCTACGGCGACCAGGGCTTCGACCAGATCGTCCGTACGGTCGAGTGCACCAAGGCCGAGCTGGGCCTGAAGGTGTTCCTGAACCTGGCCTGGCGGGGCGAGCGCGGCCTCGGCGAGTACGTCGCCTCCCGCTACGACACCGCGCACCGCTTCTGGGAGCTGGCCCGCGAACGCCCCGGCTTCACCCTCCCGTACGAGCCGGAGAGCAACATCGTCTGCTTCCGCTACGGCGACGGCGACCAGGCGGCGATCCGCGAGCGCCTGATGAGCGATGGCACCTTCTACCTCACCTCGACCGAACTGGCCGGGGTCCGCCACCTGCGCATCACGGTGATGGCCCCGGCCACCGACGACGCCACGCTGACAGCGCTCCTGGACGAGATCGAGGCGCTCAGCGGCTGACCAGCCGGAGCGCGGCCGGGGCCGTGGCCGGGACCGCCGGGGAGCGCGGGGCGACCGGCGCGACGGGCCGGTAGGGGGAGCCGAGCGGCGGGCGGGGGTCGGGCTCGCCCTCGTTCGGCCAGAGCGCCAGCGCCCGCTCGGCCAGCGCCGTGATGGTCAGCGACGGGTTCACGCCCAGGTTGGCGGCGACCGCGGAACCGTCCACGACGTGCAGGCCCTCGTACCCGTAGAGCCGGTGGTACGGGTCGATCACGCCTTCCTCCGGCGAGGCGCCGATCGCGCAGCCGCCGAGGAAGTGCGCGGTCGCCGGGATGTCGAACAGGTCCAGCCACGACCCGCGCGGCTCGCCGCCGATCACCTCGGCCCCGATCCGCGCCGCCTCGTGCCCGGCCGGGATCCAGGTGGGGTTCGGCTCGCCGTGCCCGCGGGCCGACCGCAGGCCGAACCTGCTCCCCCGTACCGTGATCGAGTTGTCCTTCGCCTGCATGACCAGCGCGATGAGCGACCGCTCCGACCAGCCGCGCAGGTCGAGCAGGCGGAGCGCGCGCAGCGGCCGGCGGGCCACCTCGCGGGCGAACGCCTTCCACCGGTTCTGCCCGCCGTCGATCAGCAGCGTGCGCAGCAGACCCATCGCGTTGGAGCCGTCGCCGTAGCGGACCGGCTCGATGTGCGTCTCGGCGTCCGGGTGGAAGGAGGAGGTGATCGCCACCCCGGCGTTGAGCTTCTCGCCGCCGCGCCGCTCGAAGCCGAGCAGGGCTTCGGAGTTGGTACGAGTCAGCATGCCCAGCCGGGCCGACACCCGGGGCAGCGTCCCGCGGTCGCGCAGCCGGTGCAGCAGCCGCTGGGTCCCCCAGGCGCCGGCCGCGAAGACGACCTGCCGGGCGGTGAAGATCCGCCGCTGCCGGGCCGAGCCGGTCCGCCGGGCGAGCACCTCGTACCCGCCGGACGGCAGCGGCCGGACCGAGGTGACCGTGCACTCGGCGTAGACCCGGGCGCCCGCCCGCTCGGCCAGGTAGAGGTAGTTCTCGGTGAGCATGTTCTTGGCGCCGTGGCGGCAGCCGGTCATGCACTCGCCGCACTGGACGCAGCCGCGCCGCTCCGGCCCGGCGCCGCCGAAGTACGGGTCGGCGCCGTCGGGGCCGAAGTAGACGCCGACGGGGGCCGGGCGGAAGGTGCCGCCCACGCCCATCCGCTCGGCGATCTTCCGCATCACCTCGTCGGCCGGGGTGTGGGCGGGGTTGAGCGTCACCCCGAGCATCCGCTTGGCCTGGTCGTAGTAGGGGGCCAGCTCGGCCTTCCAGTCGGTGATCGAGGCCCACTGCGGGTCGCGGTAGAACGGGTCGAGCGGCTCGTAGAGCGTGTTGGCGTACACCAGAGACCCGCCGCCCACCCCCGCCCCGGCGAGCACCATCACGCCGGCGCCCTTCTCGCCGCGGAGCAGGTGGATGCGCTGGATGCCCTTGAGCCCCAGCCACGGTGCCCACAGGAAGTCGCGCAGCCGCCACGACGTGGCGGGCAGCGTGTCCCGGCCGAAGCGCCGGCCCGCCTCCAGCACCGCCACCCGGTAGCCCTTCTCGGCCAGCCGGAGCGCCGACACGCTGCCGCCGAACCCGGACCCGATGACGACGACGTCGAACCCGCTCACGTCACCCGCAGCCACTTCATCACCTTCACCGTCGTCGCCAGCACGTCCGCCCACGTCTCCTGCGCCAGGTCGAACGGCGGCTCCATGCGCAGCCAGGACGCCTGGGACGCCACGGTCTGCGACTCGGTGTAGCGCAGCAGGCCCTCCGTGCCGTGCCTGCGGCCCAGCCCGGACGCCTTCATGCCGCCCATCGGGGCGTCGTAGGAGGCGTACGCGGCGGCGTACCCCTCGTTGATGTTGACCGTACCGGCCTTGATCCGGGCGGCGAGCGCGCGCCCGCGCGCGACGTCGGAGGTCCAGATGGAGGCGTTCAGCCCGTAGGCGGTGTCGTTGGCCAGCTCCACCGCCTCGTCGTCGGTCCCGAACGGGTAGAGCGCCACCACCGGGCCGAACGTCTCCTCGCGGCAGAGCTCCATCTCCTCGGTGACGCCGGTGAGCACGGTCGGCTCGTAGAACAGCGGCCCGAGATCCGGCCTGGCCTTGCCTCCCGCGAGCACGGTGGCGCCGCGGGCCACGGCGTCGCCGACGTGCCGGGTGACGGTCTCCAGCTGGCTCCGGTGGGTGAGCGACCCCATCTGCACCGACCAGTCGCGGCCCGGGCCCAGCTTCATGTTGCGCACCTGCCGGACGAAGCGCTCGGCGAACGCCTCGAACAGCGACGTGTGCACGTACAGCCGCTCGATCGACACGCAGAGCTGCCCGGCGTTGGCGAAGCAGGCCCGGATCGCGCCCTGCACGGCCAGGTCCAGGTCGGCGTCGTCGAGCACCAGCATCGGGTTCTTGCCGCCCAGCTCCAGCGAGCAGCCGATGAGCCGCTTGGCCGCCTCCTCGGCGATCTTCCTGCCGGTGCGGGTGGAGCCGGTGAAGGCCACGTAGTCGGCGCCGTCGAGCAACGCCTCCCCGATCTCCTCGGGCTCGCCCGGCACCACCTGCCACAGGTCGCGCGGCATCCCGAGCTCGGTGAGCAGGTTCACGGCCCACCGGGTGGAGAGCGTGGTCTGCGTGTCGGGCTTGTGCACCACCGCGTTCCCGGCCAGCAGCGCGGGCACCGCGTCGGTGACGCCCAGCGCCAGCGGGTAGTTCCACGGCGAGATGAGCGCGACCACGCCCTTGGGCCGGCGCAGCTCGCTCACCCGGGTCGCGATCGGGAACACGCCCCTGCGCCCCTGCGGCGCGAGCAGGCCAGGCGCCCGGCGGGCGTAGTAGAGCACGCAGCCCGCCACATGCAGCACCTCCTCGAAGGCGTGCGAACGGGCCTTCCCGGTCTCGTCCTGGAGCAGGTCCAGGATCTCCTCGCGCCGGTCGAGGATCGCGTCGTGCATCCGCAGGAAGGGCTCGGCCCGCTCCCTCACGGGCCGCGCCGCCCACTCCTCCTGCGCCGCCCGCGCCTTCCGGTACGCCTCACGCACGTCATCCGCGCCGGCCAGGGACAGCTCGGCCAGGGGTTCACCGGTGAACGGGGCGATGATCTGCTGGATCCTGCCGGTGCTCACGTACATGCCAGAAGGATATTCCGGAGCGCTACCGGCCGGTAGTCACCTCATGCCCCCGGGTTGAACCACCCACCGGCCCGATCCGTCGTGGGGGTATGAAGACGCTCACCCGACCGGTGCTCGCCGCGGCGCTCGCGGCGGCACTCGCCGCCTGCACCTCCGCCCCCGCGCAGGACCCCGGGAAACAGAGCCTCGGGAACGTCCGCCTGGTCTCCTACAGCGACTGCGACGAGTTGCTGGCCGGGCTGCGGGAGAAGGCGGCCGAGAATGTGGGCCCGTGGGGGTTCGGCGGCCCGCCGATCATGTACATGGAGGATTCGAGCGCCGCCAGGGAGAGCAAGCCCGACCATTCCACGACGAATGTGCACGAGGCCGGGGTGGACGAGCCCGACCTGGTCAAGACGGACGGCGAGCGCGTCTTCACGGTCGTCGGCGGGGTGCTTCACATCATCGACGCCGCCACGAAGAAGGTCACCGCCTCCCTCGACCTGAAGCGCGACGGCTACTCCCCCGCCGACCTGCTCGTCTCGGGTGACCGGGCGCTGGTGCTGTTCGAAGGCGGCATGCCGACCGCGAGGATCATGGACGGGTTCGCGCCGGTGGGCGAGACCCGGTACGTGCTCGTCGACCTGGCGGGTGAGCCGAAGGTGATCGGGCAGATCAAGCCCGCGGGCGCGCACGTGGACGCCCGCATGGTCGGCTCGACGGTCTGGCTCGTCACCCGCGGCCGGCCCGCCATCGCCTTCCCCGAGCCGAAGGGGAGCGTCGACGACGCCGAGCGGAAAAAGGTGAACCAGGCCGTGGTCCGCAACGCCCCGCTGACCGCATGGCTGCCCGAGATCGAGATCACCGACGCCTCCGGGACGATCAGGAAGGCCGCGGTGCCGTGCGAGCGGGTGAGCCACCCGGCCGAGTACACGGGCACGTCGCTGCTCACCCTGCACACGCTCGACCTGGCGCAGGGCATCACCGCCGCCGGGACCGGCCCGATCGCGCTGGCCGCCGACGGCGACATCGTCTACGGCACGGGCAAGAGCCTGTACGTGGCGAGCAATCCGCGCTGGTGGTGGCCGATCGATCGGGGGGCCGCCCCGGCCGTCGAGCCTTCCCCGGGCGAGCCGACGCCCGGGGTGCCGCCGGAGGAGACCGAGGTGCACCGGTTCGACATCGGAAGGCCGGGCGCGCCCTCGTACGCGGCCTCCGGCACGGTCCCGGGGCGGCTGCTGAACCAGTACTCGCTGTCGGAGCACGACGGCCACCTGCGCGTCGCCACCACGCTCGGCTCGGCGGACGCCCGGACCAGCTCCAGCAGCGTGCACGTGCTTGACGCCGCCACGATGAAGACGGTCGGCCAGGTCGGCGGGCTGGGCAAGGGCGAGCGGATCTACTCGGTCCGGTTCATCGGCCCGGCCGGTTACGTGGTGACGTTCCGCCAGGTGGACCCGCTCTACACGCTCGACCTGCGCGACCCGGCCGCGCCGAAGGTCACCGGCGAGCTCAAGATCACCGGCTACTCGGCGTACCTGCACCCGGCGGGCGACGGCCGGCTGATCGGCATCGGCCAGGAGGCGAGCGAGGAGGGCCGGACGATGGGCACCCAGATCTCGCTCTTCGACGTCGGCGACCCGGCGAACCCGCGCAGGCTGTCGCAGCTCTTCCAGAAGGAGTCCGGCTCGGTGGCCGAGTGGGACCCGCACGCCTTCCTCTACTGGCCGAAGACCGGCACCGCCGTGGTCCCGCTCAGCAGCCACGCCGACGGCCGCTTCCGGACCGGCGCCCTCGTACTGAAGATCACCGACGCCGAGGTCACCAGGACCGGCACGATCGAGCACCCGAGCCGCACCACAGGGGACCAGCCCGGCATCCAGCGCTCGATGGTGATCGGCGAGGAGATCTGGACGTTCTCGTACGAAGGAGTCCAGGTGAACGACCTGGCCACGCTCGACGAGCGGGCCTGGATCCCGCTCACGTCATGACGACGACGCCGGCGCGACGATCTCGGGGGCGCCGAGCCTGATCGCGTCGGCCTCCTGGTCGGTGTCCTGCTCCTGGGACAGGCGCTCGGCCTCGATCCGCTTGGTGTAGTACTCGACCTCGCGCTTGACCTGGTCGTCGTCCCAGCCGAGCGGCCCGGCGAGGAGTTCGGCGGCCTCCTGGGCGACGGCGACGCCGCGGTGGAAGGTCTCGATGGAGATGTGCGTGCGCCGGGTCAGCACGTCGTTGAGGTGGCGGGCGCCCTCGTGGGTGGCGGCGTAGACGATCTCGGCGCGCAGGTAGTCGTCGGCCCCGTGCAGCGGCTTGCCCAGCGACGGGTCGGCCTCGATCAGGGCCAGCACCTCGTCGATGAGCGACCCGTACCGCTGCAGCAGGTGCTCGATCCGGGCGACGTGCAGGCCGGAGTCGTAGGCGAGCCGGTGGCGGGAGTTCCACAGCGCCTGGTAGCCCTCGCCGCCGGCCAGCGTGATGCGGTCCGTGCAGGAGGGCGGCACCCGCTGGTCGAGCCCGTGGACGACGGCGTCGACGGCGTCCTTGGCCATCACCCGGTAGGTGGTGTACTTGCCGCCCGCGATCATCACCAGGCCCGGCACCGGGTGCGCGACGACGTGCTCGCGCGACAGCTTGGACGTCTCGTCCGACTCGCCGGACAGCAGCGGCCGCAGCCCCGCGTAGACGCCTTCCACGTCGTCCCTGGTCAGCGGCACCGACAGGACCGCGTTGACGTGGTCGAGGAGGTAGTCGATGTCGGCCCGGGAGGCGGCGGGGTGCGCCTTGGTGAGGGTCCACTCGGTGTCGGTGGTGCCGATGATCCAGTGCCGGCCCCACGGGATCACGAAAAGTACGGACTTTTCCGTACGAAGAATGAGCCCCGTGCGCGAGTGGATGCGATCACGCGGCACCAGCAGGTGGATGCCCTTGGAGGCGCGCACGTGGATCTGCCCGCGCCCGCCCACGAGCTCCTGGATGTCGTCGGTCCACACGCCGGTGGCGTTGACCACCTGCCGCGCGCGCACGTCCAGCTCCTCGCCGGACTCCAGGTCGCGCACCCGCACGCCGGTGACCCGCTCCCCCTCGCGCAGGAACCCGACCACCTGGGAGCGCGAGGCCACGTGCGCGCCGTAGGTGGCGGCGGTGCGCAGCAGCATCATGACGTAGCGGGCGTCGTCCACCTGCGCGTCCCAGTACTGCACCGCGCCGGTGAAGGCGGACTTCTTCAGCGCCGGGGCCAGCCGCAGCGCCCGCCTCCTGGACAGGTGACGGTGACCGGGCACGCCCCTGGTCTGCCCGGAGGCGAAGCCGAGCGTGTCGTAGAGCAGCACGCCCGCTCCCACGTACGGGCGTTCCCAGCCGAAGTGCGTGAGCGGGAAGAGGAAGGGCACCGGCCTGACCAGGTGCGGGGCGATGCGCTGCAGCAGCAGCGCGCGTTCTTGCAGGGCCTCGCGGACCAGGTCGAAGTTGAGCTGTTCGAGGTAGCGCAGGCCGCCGTGGATCAGCTTGGACGAGCGCGAGGAGGTGCCGGACGCGAAGTCGCGGGCCTCGACGAGCCCGACGTCCAGCCCTCGCGTGGCGGCGTCGAGCGCGATGCCCGCGCCGACCACCCCGCCGCCGACCACGACCACGTCGAGCTCGCGCGACGCCATCGTGTCCAGCGCCGCGTCCCGCTCGGCGGGCCCGAGCCGGACCACGCACTTACCCGCACCCATGCGCATTCCCCCTGTTTTCTGCGACTTGCGTCCATACTTACCCGTTATGCGCGAATCACTTTCACCCCAGCCTCGGTGAAGCGGGCGGCCTCGGTTTCGGGCAGCCGCTCGTCGGTGACCAGGGTGTCGATCTCCTCGATGGGGCAGATGCGGGAGAACGCCCGCTTCCCCAGCTTCGAGGAGTCCGCCACCACCACGACCTGGGCGGCCCGGCTGATCAGCAGGTGGTTGACGGCCGCCTCGCCCTCGTGGTGCGCCGAGGCGCCGAGCTCCACGTCCAGCGCGTCCACGCCGAGGAAGGCGATGTCCAGCGTGACCTGCTCCAGCACGCCCGAGGCGAGCGGCCCGATCAGCTCGTAGGACTGCGGCCTGGCCACCCCGCCGGTCATGACGATCTTCACGTGCTGCCGGACGGTCAGCTCGGCGGCGATGTTGAGCGCGTTGGTGACGATCGTGAAGCCGGACTCCAGCGCCGCCTGCGTGGCGAGCGTGCGGGCCAGCTCGGAGGTGGTGGTGCCGCCGTTGAGCCCGACCACCTCGCCGGGACGTACCAGCTCGGCCGCCGCGGCGGCGATGCGGTGCTTCTCGTCGGCGTGCCGGGCCGTCTTGTAGCGCAGCGGCAGGTCGTAGCTGACGCTCTGGGCGACCGCGCCCCCGCGCGTACGCATGAGCATCTGCTGCTGGGCGAGCTGGTCGAAGTCACGGCGGATGGTCGCGGTGGAGACGTCGAGCGCGCGGGCCGCGTCTTCGACGGAGAGCCTGCCTTCGCGCGCGAGCAGCTCGAGGATCGCGTTCCAGCGGTCGTAGCGGGACACGATTGCCCTCCCTTCGGAGATCCGTCAAGGGGGCAAGCCTGGCATACCGTCCGCAGACGGAGCTACCACTGCCCAAATCTGCACCTTTATGCTATAAAAACTGCATAAACAAGCATAACGGAGGTAGCGGTGACCACCCATACCGAAGCCGAGATCGCGTCCCAGCCCGAGTGCTGGCGCCGAGCGGTCGCGAACGTCCCCGCCGGCGCGCTGCCCCGTCCCGGCGAGCGGGTCGCCGTCGTCGGCTGCGGCACCTCCTGGTTCATCGCGATGGCGTACGCGGCGCTCCGCGAGCAGGCCGGCCAGGGCGAGACCGACGCGTTCGCCGCCTCCGAAGTCCCCGCCGGGCGCCGCTACGACCGGGTGCTCGCGCTGTCCCGATCCGGCACCACCACCGAGGTGCTCGACCTGCTCTCCCGGATCGACACCCAGGTCACCGCCATCACCGCCGACCCGGAGGCGCCCATCAAGCAGGCCGCCGGGCAGACGATCGTGCTCGACTACGCCGACGAGCGCTCGGTCGTGCAGACCCGGTTCGCCACCACCCAGCTCGCCCTGCTCCGCGCCAGCCTCGGCGAGGACGTCGGCCAGGCCATCGCCGACGCCGAACGGGCCCTGGCCGAGCCGCTGCCGGACGCGGTGGTCAACGCCGAACAGGTCACGTTCCTGGGCTCCGGCTGGTCCGTCGGGCTCGCCCAGGAGGCCGCCCTGAAGATGCGCGAGGCGTCCCGCTCGTGGACCGAGGCCTACCCGGCGATGGAGTACCGGCACGGCCCGATCAGCATCGCCGGCCCCGGCCGCGTCACCTGGATGCTCGGCGCCGCCCCCGAAGGCCTGCGGGCCCAGGTCGAGGCGGCCGGCGGCACGTTCGTCGAGAGCGGCCTCGACCCGATGGCCGAACTGGTCCGCGCCCAGCGGGCCTCCGTGGCCAGGGCGTTCGCCCGCGAGCTGAACCCGGACGAGCCCCTGCACCTCACCAGATCTGTGATCCTTTCCCCATGAGCCTTACTCTCGCCGACGCCCGCATCGTGACCCCCGACGGAGTTCACGAGGGATGGCTGACCATCGAAGACGGCCAGATCACGCACATCGGCCGCGGATCCGCCCCCCGTCCCGGCCACAGCCTGGGCGGGCGGCACGTCGTACCCGGCTTCGTCGACATGCACAACCACGGCGGGGCGGGCGGATCCTTCCCGGCGGGCGAGCAGGAGCGGGCGCGCGACGCCGTGGCCCTGCACGAGCGCCACGGCACCACCACGATGGTGGCCAGCCTGGTCACCGACACCCCCGAACGGCTGGCCGCGGCCACCGCGTCGCTGGCCGAGCTCTGCGACGACGGCCTGCTGGCCGGCATCCACTTCGAAGGCCCGTACCTGGCCAGGGCGCGCTGCGGCGCGCACGACCCCGAGCTGCTCCGCGAGCCCTCCCCCGCCGAGTTCGCCGGGCTGGTCAAGGCCGGGCGCGGGCACGTACGGATGCTGACGATCGCGGCCGAGCTGCCGGGCGCGCTCGACACGATCAGGGCGGCCGCGGCCGAGGGCGTGATCGCCGCGCTCGGCCACAGCGACGCCGGCTACGAACAGACGCTGGCCGGCATCGAGGCGGGCGCCACCGTGGCCACCCACCTCTACAACGCGATGCCGCAGCTCGGCCACCGCGACCCCGGCCCGATCGCGGCGCTCCTGCAGGACGAGCGGGTCACGGTCGAGCTGATCAACGACGGCGTGCACGTCCATGCGGCCATGCTCCGGCTGGCCTGCGCGGTCGCCGGGCCGGACCGGGTGGCGATGATCACCGACTCGATCTCGGCGACGGGGCTGAGCGACGGCGAGTACCTGCTCGGCCCGATGCGGGTCCGGGTCGTGGACGGGGTCGCCCGGCTGGTGGAGGGCGGCTCCATCGCCGGTTCCACGCTCACCATGGACGCCGCCTTCCGCCGGGCCGTCCGCGAGCTGGGCCTGCCGCTGCCGGAGGCGTCCCGGATGACGTCGCGGACCCCCGCCCGCGTGCTCGGCCTGTCCGACCGGATCGGCTCGATCGCCGTCGGCAAGCAGGCCGACCTGGTGGTGCTCACCGACGACCTGGAGGTGGCGGGCGTGATGAAGCGCGGCGCCTGGATCGCGGAGCCCTGATGATCCTCACCGTGACGCTCAACGCCGCGCTCGACGTCACCTACGAGACGCCGCAGGTCTCCTGGGACGGGGTGAACCGCGTCGCCGCCGTCCACCGGCGGGCGGGCGGCAAGGGGGTCAACGTGGCCCGGGTGCTGGCCGCGCTCGGCCAGGAGGTGCTGGTCACCGGCCTGGCGGGCGGGCCCACCGGCCGCGCCGTCGAGCAGGACCTGGAGGCGGCGGGCCTGGCACACGCCCTGGTGCCGGTCACCGGCGAGACCCGCACCACGCTCGTCGTCGCCGAACCCGGCGCACATACCCTCTTCAACGAGCCGGGTCCGCACGTCGGCGAGGACGAGTTCGCCGGATTCCTGCTCGCGTACGAGGCGCTGCTGCGGGAGGCGCGGGCCGTCGTCCTGTCGGGCAGCCTGCCCCGGGGCCTGCCCCCGACCACGTACGCCACCCTCGCCGCCTTCGCCCGCGACCGGGGCGTCCCCGCGATCGTGGACGCCGACGGCGAACCGCTCCGCCACGCCCCCGAAGGCCGTCCCGCGATCGTCAAGCCCAACGCCGACGAACTGGCCAGAGCCGTCCCGCACGGCACCCCGGAGGAGGGCGCCGCGGCCCTGCGCGAGCGCGGCGCCGAATCGGTGATCGTGTCGCTGGGCGCCGACGGGGCGCTGGCCGTCACCCCCGACGGAACGTTCCGCGCCCGGATGCCGTACGCAATCGAGGGCAACCCGACCGGGGCCGGCGACGCGCTCGTGGCCGGGCTGGCGCTCGGCCTGGTCTCCCCCTGCCCCTGGCCCGACCTGCTGCGGCGGGCGGCCGCGCTCGGCGCCGCCGCCGTGGCCGCGCCGCTGGCGGGCGCCTTCGACCCCGGCGTGTACGAGACCGTCCACCCGCTGATCGAGATCGTCTAGAAGGAGCCTCCGCCATGCCCCTCGCCGGAATCGGCGACGTCATCCGCCAGTCCCCCGCGGGGGTGGGCGCGTTCAACGTCATCCAGCTGGAGCACGCCACCGCCATCGTGGCCGGGGCCGAGGCCCTGGGCGTGCCGGTCGTCCTGCAGATCAGCGAGAACTGCGTGCGCTACCACGGCGCGCTGGAGCCGGTCGCGCTCGCCGCGCTCGCCGTCGCCCGCCGCGCCTCGGTGCCGGTCGCCGTGCACCTGGACCACGCCACCGACCGCGCCCTGGTCGAGGAGGCCGTGGCGCTCGGGCTGGGCTCGGTGATGTTCGACGCCTCCGCGCTGCCCGACGAGGAGAACGTCGCCGCCACCGCCGAGGTGACCGCCTGGTGCCACGCGCGCGACGTCTGGGTTGAGGCCGAACTGGGCGAGGTCGGCGGCAAGGACGGCGTGCACGCCCCCGGCGCCCGCACCAAGCCGCACGAGGCGGCCGACTACGTGGCCAGGACCGGCGTCGACGCGCTCGCCGTGGCCGTCGGCACCTCCCACGCGATGACCACCAAGGACGCGGTGCTCGACCTGGCGCTCATCGCCGACCTGCGGGCCGCGCTGCCGGTCCCACTGGTCCTGCACGGCTCCTCGGGGGTGCCCGACGACACCCTGCGCGCGGCCGTACGGAACGGCATGAAGAAGATCAACATCGCCACCCACCTGAACAAGGCGTTCACCACCGCGATCCGCGACCACCTGTCCGGCGACGGCGAGGTCGTGGACCCCCGCAAGTACATCGCCTCCGGCAGAGCAGCCGTCACCCGCGAGGTCACCCACCTCCTGGGGGTCCTCACGTCCGCGTGAGACCCGCGTCCGTGTTCACCCACCTTCTGGGAGCCCTCACGTCCGCGTGAGACCTGCATCCACAGCGGTACGGACGAACGCCGAGGTGGCCGTCGACCGGGACTGCTGCGGCCACGCGATCGCGAGCACCGCGGGCGGCCAGGACCAGTTCGGGCTCCGCGGCGGCGGCGCGCTGCGCCCGTCGCGCGGCGGCGTCGAGGGCGTCCAAGGCGATCCGAGCCTGATCCAGCAGTACGGTCCCGGCCCGGGTCAGCGTGACCCGGTGGGTGGTCCGTCCGAAGGGTGGCGCCCAGTTCCGCTTCGAGCCGCCGGATGGCGCGGGACAGGGGCGGGGCGGAGATACCCAGCCGCTCGGCCGCCCGCGCGAAGTTCGGCTCTGCTCCACTGGATCCCCCCGGAACGGCTCGGCGTCTGCGAAGCGCGCGCCAGGGCTGGCCGAGCGGGGCGTCCGGGTCCGGCGCGGCGACTTCGCCGACCCTGCGATCCTGGAGCACGCGTTCGAGGACGCCTCGCGGGTGCTCATCGTGTCGGTGGACACGACCGGTGAGCCGGCGCAGCGCCTGCACCGGGCCGCCATCGACGCCGCCACCGAGGCAGGCGCCGGGCGCATCGTCTACACCAGCCACATGGGGGCGAACCCGTCCTCCCCTTGCCGCCCATGCCCGACCACGCCGCCACCGAGGAGGCGCTGGAGCACTCGGGAGTGCCCTTCACCAGCCTGCGCAACGGCTTCTACGCCACCTCCGCTCATGCTGCTCGAACTCGCCCTGCGGACGGGCGAGCCGGCGGTGCCCCAGGACGGCCCGGTCTCCTGGACGGCCCACGACGAGCTGGCCGAGGCGGCGGCGATCGCCCTGACCACGGACGTCCTCGACGGTTTCACCCCGCCCCTCACCGGTGCGGAGGCGATCGACATGACCGGGGTCGCGGCGATCGCCTCCGAGCTGACGGGCCGGCCCGTGCGCCGGGTCGTCGTGCCGGACGACGACTACCGCGCGGGTCTGCTCGCCCACGGCGTCCCCGAGGCGGCGGCCGGCATGTTCAAGGCCTGCCGCCAGGGGGAGTTCGCCGCGGTCGACCCGGCCCTCGCCCGCCTGATCGGGCGGCCTCCGGCGTCGCTGCGGGAGCTCCTGAGCAAGGAGATCACGCGTAGTCGGGCGACATGACGGCGGCCATCCGCAGGTGCGGCTCCGCCTCCTCGGCGTGGCCCTGGCGCTGGAGGGTGCGCCCGAGCAGGTGACGCGCGTAGGCGTCGTCGGGCGCCGCCGCGACCAGCCGCTCCAGGGTGGTGCGGGCCCGGCCGAGCTGGGCCGACAGGTAGTAGGCGCGCGCGGCGAGCGCGAGCACGTTGCGGTCGTCGCCGTGCTCGCCCAGCAGCGGCGTGAGCAGCGTCAGCGCGCCGAGCGGGTCGCGCTGGTCGAGCAGCGACTCGGCGTGGCGGTAGCGCTCGACCTCCTCCGGCAGCCGCCGCGCGGGCCGCGCCGCGAGCACGAACTCCCTGATCACCTCGGGAGGCTGGGCACCGGCCAGCGCGTCGCCGCCTGCGACGATGGTCGGCGACGTCTTGACGCCGATGGCCTTGCCTCTGAGAAGCAGCTCCCGTACGAGATCGTCGCCCGCACCGGCGTCGAGCAGCGCGCCACCATCGGCGAAGCCCGCGTCGGCGGCGAGCCGGTGGAGGGTGTCGCGGTCGCTGATGTCGAGCCGGTCGAGGAAGTGGGCCTTCATCACCCGCTCGGCCACCGCGTCCTGCAGCGCCGGGCCGCCGTGCTCCAGGGCGAGCGCGATCAGCCGGTGGGCGTCGTGGCTGCTGGCCCGCCAGGCGGGGCCCCAGGTCCAGCCGAAGCCCTCCTCGGCGGCGACGAGCGACACGCGCACCCGGTTCTCGCCGGGGGTGAGATCGGGCGCGCACCGGCTCAGGGCAGCGTCGGCCATCGGGTCGGCCATCGCCTCCTCGTACGGGACCGCCTGCGCGGGCGCGGTGGGGTCGATGCGGAACGGCCGCCACACGACCTCGGAGTCCAGCCCGTCGAGGGCCTTCTCCACGCGCCGCTTGCCGATGTAGGCCCAGCCGCAGACGACGTCGGCCCAGATCTCGATACGCATGACGCCAAGATATGCGACAACTGTCTATTAAGCAACAAGTGTCGTATAGTGAGCGGCGTGAACCCCGATGATCCACGCGCCCAGCGCACCCGGGCGAGCCTGCGCGCCGCCGTCCTCGACCTCGCCGCCGAGCGCGACCTGAGCGCGATCACCGTCTCCGCCGTCGCCAAGCGGGCCGGGCTCAACCGGGCCACCTTCTACCTGCACTATCCGGACGTCGACGCGCTGGCCGCCGACGCCATGGAGGAGGCGGTCGCCCATGTCGCCAGGGCGGCGGCACTCTGCCCCCTGGACGCCCCCCGCGACCGAGTTCCCGGACCACTCGCCGACCTCTTCACCCACCTCGACGAGAACGCCGAGCTGTACGCCTGCATGCTCGGCACCCAGGGCAGCCCGCGCTTCTCCGCCCGTCTCAGAGAACGCCTCACCGGCGAGCTGGAGGCCCGCTTCGCCGCCGGATCGCGGCCGGGCGGCTTCGCCGACGTCCCGCCCGGCCTGCACGCCGCCTACCTCGCCGGCGCCCTGACGGGCGTGATCGCCCACTGGGTGACCGGCCCGCGCGACACCCCTCCGTCCGACGTCGCACTCGCCTTCTGGCGGCTCTTCCGCCCGACTGACAAGCACTAGACAACCGGAAAGTTGTGCAACTAAACGGTTGTGATTAAGCTCGCGGCGTGACCGTAGCCGAAGACGAGCTGAGCCTGGTGTTCTCGGCGCTCGCCGACCCCACCAGGCGAGCCATCCTGGAACGCCTGGCCCGGGGCGACGCGACCGTGCGCGAGCTCGCCGAGCCGTTCGAGATGACCCAGCAGGCCGTCTCCAAACACCTCAAGGTGCTCGAACGCGCCCGCCTGATCACCCGCACCCGCAGCGCCCAGTCCCGCCCGTGCGCGCTCGACCCCGAACGGCTCGACGCCGCCACCGGCTGGATCGCCCGCCACCGCCGCATGTGGGCCGACCGCCACGACCGGCTCGACCAGCACCTCGCCGCCCTGCGCCAGGCAGGAGAGACGCCATGACCGAGACCGGCGAGATGACCTACCGGCGCGTCCACCGCGCGTCGCCGGAGCTCCTCTTCGACTGCATGACCAAGCCCGAGCACCTCACCCACTTCTGGGGCCCGGCGGGCACCACCACCCCGCTCGACGGCATCGTGGTCGACCTGCGCCCCGGCGGCCGCTTCGAGACCACCATGATCGGCGAAGGCGGCACGTACACGATGAAGGCCACCTACGTCGAGGTGGTCCGCCCCGAACGGCTGGTGTGGATCGAGCCCGGCGTCGAGGGCGGCATGAAGACCACCATCACCTTCCGCGACCTGGGCGACGGCCGCACCGAGGTCGTCACGCACCAGACCAACGTCCCGGCCGCCTACCTCAGCGCCGAGGCCCGCGCGGGCTTCGCCACCAGCCTTGACCGTTTCGACGCCTATCTCACGACTCTGTGAAGGATCCGGCATGACCGCACTCACCTCACCCGACGGCACCCTGATCGGCTACGAGCGCTCCGGCAGCGGCCCCGCGCTCATCCTGGTCGACGGCGCCATGTGCCACCGCGCCGCGGGCCCGATGCGCCCGCTCGCCGCCCTGCTCAGCCCGTCCTTCACCGTCTACACGTACGACCGGCGGGGCCGCGGCGAGAGCACCGACACCCCGCCGTACACGCCCGGCCGAGAGGTCGAGGACCTGCGGGCGCTGATCACCGAAGCGGGCGGCGAAGCGTACGTCTACGCCATCTCCTCCGGCGCGGCCCTGGCGCTCCGGGCGGCGGCGACCGGCCCCGGCATCACCCGCCTCGCCCTGTACGAGCCACCCTTCATCGAGTCCCCCGCCAACGCCACCTACACAGCCCGCCTGCGCGCCTTGCTCGCCGCCGGCCTCACGGGCGACGCCGTAGCGCTGTTCATGGCCCACGTCGGCATGCCCGCCCAGGCCATCGACGGCATGCGGACCCAGCCCATGTGGGCGGGCCTGGAAGCCATCGCACCGACCCTCGCGTACGACGACGAACTCCTCGGCGGCGGCCGGATACCCCACGACCTGACGTCGGCGATCACCATCCCCACCCTGGTCCTGTCGGGCACCGCCAGCCCCGACGGACTCCAGAGCGCGGCCAAGTCCACCGCCGACGCCATCCCCACGGCCGAGCACCGATCCCTCGACGGCCAGACCCACGACGTCCAGCCCGACGCCCTCGCCCCGGCGCTGACGGATTTCTTCCGTTGACCAAGACGCCCAGCCGGCATCCGTTAAGCAAGACGCCCAGCCGGAAGCCCTCGCTCGGGTGCTCATTCTTCGTTTAGCAACATGCGTTGACTACTCCGGATTAGTCAACATATGTTGCTTGCGTGCCCGTGAACGAGATTCCCTCGCCTCAGGAGCCCGCCGACGCGCTGGCGGCCGTGGTGGCGTTGCGGCGGCTGGCCGACCGGCTCGAAGACGCCGCCGTCGAGCAGGCGATGCGCGCGGGCTGGAGCTGGCCGCAGGTCGCCGAGGCGCTCGGCGTGACGCGTCAGGCGGTCCACCGCAAGCACGCCAAGCGGCTCATCGCCGCAGGCGTCAAGCTGAGGAGGCGGTCACCATGAGGACGTTCGACGCGTACCTGCATGCGGTCCTCACCGATGCGGAGACCGAGGCGCGGCGCGACGGCTCGGCGACGATCGAGGCGGAGCACCTCCTGCTGGCCGTCGCGGCCCGGGAAGGCACCGCGCCGCAGCGCGTGCTCGCCGAGGCCGGGCTCGGCCACCGGGCCGTCCGCGCCGCGCTCGACCGCGAGTTCAAGCACAGCCTGAGCACAGTCGGCGTCTCCGTCCCCGCCGGTCTTGCCCTCTCCAGCACACCGTCCGAGCGCCGGCCCACCATGGGCGCCACGGGGAAGCTCGCCCTGGAGCGGGGCTTCGCGTCCGTGACCCGCAAAAAGGACCTGCACCCGGCGCACGTCCTGCTCGGGATCCTGCACGCCGAGGTCGGTACGGTCCCGCGCGCCCTCGCGCTGGCCGGGGTCGACAGGTCCGCGTTGCTGGCCCGGGCCCAGGAATCGGCCGCCGCATGAGCCCGTACGCGGAGATCCAGCGGATCCTCGACCGGGCGGTGACCGGCGGCGGGGTGCCGGGGATCATCGCGGAGGTCCGCGACAGCGACCGGGCGTGGTTCGGCGGCGGGGCTCCCGGAATCGTCGCGGAGTTCCACGACGGCGACCGGGCGGTGGGCGACGGCGGGGTGCCGGGGATCGTCGCCGAGGCCCGCGACGGCGACCGGGCGTGGTTCGGCACGGCGGGCGTGGCCGACCTGGCGACCGGGCGGGAGCGCCGGCCGGGCGAGCATTTCAGGATCGGCAGCCTCACCAAGGCGTTCACGGCGGCGGTGGTCCTGAGCCTGGCGGCCGAGGGCGCGCTGACGCTGGACGACACGGTGGCGACTTGGCTGCCCGGCCTGGCCGAGGAGCAGTTGGGCGCCGACGGCACGGAGATCGTCGTCAGGCAGCTGCTCAACCACACCAGCGGCCTGCCGGACGTGTTCCCCGGGCAGGAGACGCCGCCGCCGGAGGAGCCGGGCGGCTTCGCCTACTCGAAGGTCAACTACACGCTGGCGGGGATGATCGTCGAACAGGTCACGGGCGCCACGCTGGCCCAAGAGATCGAGCGGCGCGTCGCCCGGCCGCTCGGCCTGACCGGCACGTACCTCCCCGGAGATGACCAGCACCTACGGGAGCCGCACGCGCGGCACTACACGAAGGAGTCCGGCGAGATCCACGACGTGACCGCGGCGGACCTGAGCTGGGCCTGGGCCGCCGGCGGGATGGTCTCGACGACGGCGGACCTGCACGCGTTCCTGAACGCGCTGCTGCGCGACCCGCTCCTCCCGGCCGAGCTGCGGCGCGAGATGTTCACCACAGTTCCGACCGCCGGCTGGATCCCGGACACCCGCTACGGCCTGGGCGTCTTCTCCCAGCGGTTGCCCTGCGGCGCCACGGTATGGGGAGGGGGCGGCGCCGTGCCCGGGTCGTGGAGCTACGCGATGGGCGAGGGGCGGCGCGCGGTGGTCGTCAACGCCAACGGCGACTGGGGTGACCTGATGGCCGTCTTCGGCGAGCTGATGGTCGCCCGGTTCCGGTGACGGAACCGGGCGCAGGGGTCAGCGGGGTGCGACCACGACCTCGACCCGCTGGAACTCCTTGAGGTCGGAGTAGCCCGTGGAGGCCATCGTGCGCTTCAGCGCGCCCATGAGGTTCATCGACCCGTCGGCGACGGTGGACGGCCCGTGCAGGATCTGCTCCAGCGTGCCGACCGTGCCGAACTCGACCCGCCGCCCGCGCGGCAGGTCGGGGTGGTGGGCCTCGGCGCCCCAGTGGAACCCGCGGCCGGGTGCCTCGACGGCCCTGGCCAGCGGGGAGCCGACCATGACGGCGTCGGCGCCGCAGGCGATGGCCTTGGCGATGTCGCCGGAGGTGCCCATGCCGCCGTCAGCGATGACGTGCACGTAGCGGCCGCCGGACTCGTCCATGTAGTCGCGCCGGGCCGCCGCCACGTCGGAGATGGCGGTCGCCATCGGCACCGCGACGCCGAGCACGTTGCGGGTGGTGTGGGAGGCGCCGCCGCCGAAGCCGACCAGCACCCCGGCGGCGCCGGTGCGCATCAGGTGGAGGGCGGCGGTGTGGGTGGCGCAGCCGCCGACGATGACCGGCACGTCCAGCTCGTAGATGAACTGCTTGAGGTTGAGCGGCTCGGCCCGGCCCGAGACGTGCTCGGCGGAGACGGTGGTGCCGCGGATGACGAACATGTCGACGCCCGCGTCGATGACCGCCTTGTGGTACTGGACGACCCGCTGCGGCGACAGCCGGACGGCGGTGGTCACGCCGGACGCCCTGACCTCCTCGATCCGCCGCCCGATCAGCTCCTCCTGGATCGGGGCGCGGTAGATCTCCTGGAGCCGCCGGGTGGCCGCCTCGGCGCTGAGGGAGGCGCACTCCTCCAGCAGCGGGGTCGGGTCCTCGTACCGGGTCCAGAGACCTTCGAGGTCGAGCGGCGCGAGACCGCCGAGCTTGCCGATCGCGATCGCGGTGGCCGGCGAGACGACGCTGTCCATGGGAGCCACGACGACGGGCAGCTCGAACCGGTAGGCGTCGATCTGCCAGGCGATCGAGACCTCTTCCGGGTCGCGGGTGCGCCGCGAGGGCACAAGACCGATCTCGTCGAGCGAGTAGGCCCGGCGGCCCGACTTGCCCCGGCCGATCTCCACCTGCTGAGTCATTGGTTACCTTCTGTGATAGTTAGGAGCTTCCACGGTCATCTGGATGTCGTGGGGGTGGCTCTCCTTGAGGCCCGCCGCGGTGATGGGCATCAGCTCGCAGCGGGTGTGCATCTCCTCGATGGTCCGGCAGCCCGCGTACCACATGCCCTGGCGGAGCCCGCCGACGAGCTGGTGGGCGACGGCGGAGACCGGCCCGCGGTAGGGCACCTGACCCTCGATGCCCTCGGGGATGTACTTGTCCTCGCCGGTGATCTCGTCCTGCGCGTAGCGGTCCTTGCTGAACGAGGTGCCGCCGCGCTCGCGGTTGCGCACCGCGCCCAGCGAGCCCATGCCGCGGTAGGACTTGAACTGCTTGCCGTTGATGAAGATCAGCTCGCCGGGCGACTCCTCGCAGCCGGCCAGCAGGGAGCCGAGCATGACCGAGTGGGCGCCGGCGGCGATGGCCTTGGCGATGTCGCCGGAGTACTGCAGCCCGCCGTCGCCGATCACCGGCACGCGGGCCGGGGCGCAGGCGAGCGACGCCTGGTAGATGGCGGTGATCTGGGGCGCGCCGACCCCGGCCACCACGCGGGTGGTGCAGATGGAGCCCGGGCCGACGCCGACCTTGACCGCGTCGGCGCCCGCGTCGACGAGCATCTGGGCACCGGCCCTGGTGGCGATGTTGCCGCCGATGACGTCGACCTTGGCGTTGGCCTTGATCTTGGCGATCATGTCGGCCAGGCCCTTGGAGTGGCCGTGCGCGACGTCCACCACGATGACGTCCGCCCCGGCCTCGATCAGCGCCTTGGCGCGGGTCTCGGCGTCGCCGCCGACGCCCACCGCGGCGCCGACCACGAGCCGGCCGTCGGCGTCCTTGGTGGCCAGGGGGTACTGCTCGCTCTTGGTGAAGTCCTTGACCGTGATCAGGCCGCACAGCCTGCCGCCGGAGTCGACCAGCGGCAGCTTCTCGATCTTGTTGCGCCGCAGCAGCGCGAACGCCTCGTCGCGCGACACCCCGACGGGCGCGGTGACCAGCGGCATCTTCGTCATGACCTCGCGTACGGGACGCGCGTGGTCGGTCTCGAAGCGCATGTCGCGGTTGGTCACGATGCCGACGAGGATGCCCGACACGTCGGTGACCGGCACCCCGGAAATGCGGTACGTGGCGCAGAGCCGCTCGACGTCGGCCAGCGTGTCGTCGGGACTGCACGTCACCGGGTTGGTGACCATGCCCGCCTCGGACCGTTTGACCAGGTCGGCCTGCTGGGCCTGCTCCTCGATCGACAGGTTGCGGTGGAGGATCCCTATGCCGCCCTGGCGGGCCATCGCCACGGCCATGCGGGCCTCGGTGACGGTGTCCATGGCGGCGGAGATCAGCGGGATGTTGAGCGTGATGTTGCGCGAGAGCCGGGTCACGGTCTCGGCGTCGCCCGGCTGGAGATCGGAGTAGCCGGGCACCAGCAGCACGTCGTCGAACGTCAGACCCGTTTCCGTGAACTTGGACATGCCGCGGCCCCTCCCCTGGCTCGTCATTGGAAGCAAGTCTAGGGGGTGGTGGCAAAACACGATGATGCCGGGAGGACGATGACCCCCACGGTCCGTCGTACTCCCGGCATCGGAGAAAAGCCGGAGGGCGGATCGGTCGGTGTCACCGTCCGCCCTCCGGTTACCGGCATCCGCGGCGGAGAGCGCGCGCCCTGCCACCGAACCCCCCTCCGCGTCCTGATGACTGGCGCTGCTCCGGCCGTGCTGGGATGCCGACGCTCTGTTAAGACTGGGTGACTCTTCGGTGTACCGCAACGTGAAAACGTGCAATTGCACGAAGTTGCACCGCCTCCGGCGCAACCGCCGGACAACAGCCCCATGCCGGGTTATCCTCACGGCACCCGTATCCCCCAACGGAGCCCGCCACGATGCGCAACGAGCAGCAGACACTGGCCGATCCGCTCGAACCGCTGGGCCTCGACGCGACGCAGGTCGCCCTCTACACGGCCATCCTCCGGCTGCACCGGGCCACTCGCGCCCAGCTCGCGGAGGCCGTGAACGCCTCCGCCGACACGGTGGGCGGCCAGCTCGACCACCTGGTCAGGCTGGGGGTGGTGGACGAGCAGTCGGGCGTCTACCTGGCCAGGCATCCGGCGTCCGCCCTGGGCCGGCTGGCGGCGCAGCGGCTCGACCGCCTCGCCGAGGAGAGCCGCCGGATCGACAGCGCGCTGGGCTCCATCCGGGCGCTGGTCCGCGACTACGACACGGGCCACGACTACCGGACCGGCCCGTTCCCGGTCGAGCTGGTCAGCGGCGCGGACGTGCTGTACGAGAGCGTCATGGGCATGGCGGTGCAGTCGCCGCCGCTCACGCTGCTGGTCGCGATCCCCGACGGGCGCACGATGACGGACTTCGCCCGCAAGTTCGCCGGCCCGTGGATCGACGCCCTGGAGCGCGGCCTGATGGCGGTCCGCGCCGTCCTGCCGGTCCACACACTGGCCCTGCCGGAGGTGCACGACGCGGTGACGCGCGTCATCGCCGCCGGGGGCAGCATGCGCACGCTGGACCGGGTGCCGAGCTGGTTCATGACGGCCGGGCCCGGGGTGGCCGGCCTGCCCGCCCGGTGGGGCGGCAACCTGCCGGAGCTCGCGTACAACCTGTATCTCCTGCGCACGCCCATCGTGGTGGGCATGCTGAACTCGCTCTTCGAGGAGCTGTGGAGCCGGGCGATCCCGCTGCCGTGGGGGCGCCGCGGCGACGCCGCGGCCCAGGTGCTCCGCCTGGCCGCGCAGGGGCTGTCCGACGAGTCGATCGCGCGCCAGCTCGGCGTGTCGGTCCGTACGGTACGGGCGAGGTTCGCCGAGGCCATGGCCGAACTCGGGGCGCAGTCGCGCTTCCAGGCGGGTGTGGAGGCGGCTCGTCGCGGATGGCTCGACCAATGACCGCCGTGGACGGCGCCTCGGTCATATGGTGGGAAGGTGCCGGAAGACGTCCCCCGCGACCCGTTCGCGGATGACCCCAACGACCCGTCCTCCGCGATGGGCCGGCTCGAAGACGCCGAGCCGCTGACCGCTGCCGAGCGCGACGAGGCGATCACCGACCTGGCCGACGTGGAGGTGTTCCGCTCCCTGCTCGAACCGCAGGGGGTGCTCGGGCTCGTGCTCGACTGCCCGGAATGCGGCGAGCAGCACTTCTTCGACTGGGATCTGCTCCGCGGCAACCTGCGGCAGATGATCGAGCAGGGCCGGCCGCAGGTGCACGAGCCCGCTTTCCACCCGGACCCGTCCGACTACGTCACGTGGGAGTACGCCAGAGGTTACGTCGACGGCGTCATCGACACCGAAGAGCGCCGCTGATCGAGGACGTCGGCGACCAGGGCGGCGAGCACCAGGGCGGCCGGGTCGTCGCGGTCGGGCGGCTCGCCCGCGGCGAGCGCGGTGAGCAGCGCGTCGCTCTCTTCCTCTGGCGTCAAGCGGACTCCAGCTCGGCCATCTGCCTCAGCCTGGCGAGCGCCCGGTGCTGGGCGACC
Organism: Nonomuraea sp. NPDC049649; assembly: GCF_040675175.1. Taxonomy (NCBI): domain Bacteria; kingdom Bacillati; phylum Actinomycetota; class Actinomycetes; order Streptosporangiales; family Streptosporangiaceae; genus Nonomuraea; species Nonomuraea sp. NPDC049649. The sequence continues at coordinate 57,464 of NZ_JBFAOH010000023.1, read as the reverse complement.
CGTACGGCACCTGGTGACATGCCGAGTACATTACCGGTCTCCTCGGCGGACAGCCCGGACACCACTCGCAGCAGCAGCAGCTCGCGCTGGTTGCGCGGCAGCCGGGCGAGCAGCCTGCGGGCGTGCTCCACCTCTATGTAGCGGACGACGGTCTCTTCCGGCCCCGGCCCGTCGTCGGGCCCGTCGGGCAGGTCCTGCGTCGGTACGGCCGAGCGCACCGAGCTGCGCAGCGCGTCGGCCACCTTGTGCGAGGCGATGCCGAACACGAACGACGCGAACGGCCGCCCCATGTCGCGGTAGCGCGGCAGCGCGGACAGGACCGCGATGCACACTTCCTGGGCCACGTCGTCGGCTATGTGATACTGCCCCGACACCCGGCCGAGCCTGGCGCGGCAATAGCGCACCACCATCGGACGCAACTCGCCGAGCAAGGATTCGATCGCGGTGCGATCGCCCTGCACGGCGAGGCTGGTCAGTTCCCTAAGGTCGGAGTCATCCGTCCGTGCCGGAAGTCTCGACGCGAGCCTTACCCCAATTTTGGCGTCGGCGACGCTTCCCTCGCTCACGATAGGCATGATGCCCTCGTTGATCCTGCCTGTCGTCATGGCGAACGGCTACGGATTGGTCACATTGAAGCGACGATAACCGAGTGTAATCAGACGACAGCACAAAGCGTAAAACGTGGCGCCATATTTCATGGAATAACTGGATATGCGCGAGATTCGCCAGAGCGAGACGCATAGCGCCTGCGCCAGGTTTACCTAATGATCGCACATTCTCCATCAAAATTCGTCGCCCGCCACGTGACATATCACTGTACTTCGAAAGAAGGTACGACTGCGAAAGCGGTCCGCCCGATGCCCGAAAACGGCGACGGCCCGCACCGGAACCGGTGCGGGCCGTGAAGAGCCGGAAGGCGGGTCAGTGGCCGTGGCCGTGACCGTGGCCCTGGCCGACGGCCGGGGCCTCCTCCTCGGGCTTGTCGACGACGAGCGCCTCGGTGGTCAGCAGCATGCCCGCGATCGACGCCGCGTTCTGCACGGCCGAGCGGGTGACCTTGACCGGGTCGATGACGCCCTGGGCGAGCAGGTCGCCGTACTCGCCGGTGGCCGCGTTGAGGCCCTGGCCGGCGGAGAGCTCCGACACCTTGTGCGTGACGACGTAGCCCTCCAGGCCGGCGTTCTCGGCGATCCAGCGGGCCGGCTCGTACAGGGCGCGGCGCACGACGTTGACGCCGGTCGCCTCGTCGCCCGACAGGCCGAGGTCGTCGAGCTCCTTGGCCACGTGGATCAGCGCCGAACCGCCGCCGGAGACGATGCCCTCCTCGATGGCGGCGCGGGTCGCGGAGATCGCGTCCTCCAGGCGGTGCTTCTTCTCCTTGAGCTCCACCTCGGTGGCGGCGCCGACGCGCAGCACGCACACGCCGCCGGCCAGCTTGGCCAGGCGCTCCTGGAGCTTCTCGCGGTCCCAGTCGGAGTCGGACTGCTCGATCGCGAGCTTGATCTCCTTGACGCGGTCCTCGATGGCCGCGGCGTCGCCGGCGCCGTCGACGATCGTGGTGCTGTCCTTGTCGATCACCACGCGGCGGGCGGTGCCGAGCACCTCCAGGCCGACGTTCTCCAGCTTGAGACCGATCTCCTCGCTGACGACCTGGCCGCCCGTGAGGATGGCCATGTCCTGCAGCATCGCCTTGCGGCGGTCACCGAAGCCGGGAGCCTTGACGGCGACCGAGGTGAAGGTGCCGCGGATCTTGTTGGTGACCAGGACGGCCAGGGCCTCGCCCTCGACGTCCTCGGCGACCACGAGCAGCGGCTTCTTCGTCTGGGCGACCTGCTCCAGCAGCGGCAGGAAGTCCGCGATGGAGGAGATCTTGCCCTGGTGGAGCAGGATGTAGGCGTCCTCGAGGACGGCCTCCATGCGCTCGGTGTCGGTCACCATGTAGGCCGACAGGTAGCCCTTGTCGAACTGGAGGCCCTCGGTGAACTCCAGCTCCATGCCCATGGCGTTGGACTCTTCGACGGTGAGCACACCGTCCTTGCCGACCTTGTCGAACGCCTCGGCGATCAGCTCGCCGATCTGCGCGTCCTGAGCGGAGATCGTCGCGACGTCGGCGATCTCCTTCTTCTCGTCGACCGGCCGGGCGGAGGCGAGCAGCCTTTCGCTGACCTCCTTGGCGGCCTTGTCGATGCCGCGCTTGAGCGCCATCGGCGAGGCGCCGGCGGCCACGTTGCGCAGGCCCTCGCGGACCATGGCCTGAGCCAGGACGGTCGCGGTGGTGGTGCCGTCGCCCGCGATGTCGTTGGTCTTGGTGGCCACTTCCTTGACGAGCTGGGCGCCGAGGTTCTCGTAGCGCTCCTCAAGCTCGATCTCGCGGGCGATGGTGACGCCGTCGTTGGTGATCGTCGGAGCACCGAACTTCTTGTCGATGACGACGTTACGGCCGCGCGGGCCGAGGGTTACCTTGACGGCGTCCGCGAGGGCGTTGACGCCGCGCTCAAGAGCGCGGCGGGCGGCCTCGTCGAATTCCAGGATCTTCGCCATTTTTGCTGAAAGTCCTCTCCTAGCGTCGAAGGCCCCGGGTGCCCTCTAGAGCGCCCGGGGCCCGACACAACCGGCTTACTTCTCGACGATCGCGAGAACGTCGCGGGCGGAGAGCACGAGGTACTCCTCGCCGCCGTACTTGACCTCGGTGCCGCCGTACTTGCTGTAGAGGACGATGTCGCCCTCGCTCACGTCGAGCGGAATCCGCTTCTCGCCGTCCTCGTCCCAGTTACCCGGGCCCACCGCGAGGACCTTGCCCTCCTGCGGCTTCTCCTTGGCGGTGTCGGGAATGACCAGGCCGGAAGCGGTGGTCTGCTCTGCCTCAAGCGGCTGCACCACGATGCGGTCGCCGAGCGGCTTAACGGGAACCTTGGTGGCGGTCGTCACGATCGGACCTCCCCTTCAGATGTGACTGATTAGAAGAGGCGACCAGCTGGGCCTGCCGTCGCGGGTGCCAGACCTGCCTCGTCGCACGTTGGCACTCTCAAGGGGAGAGTGCCAACAGGAAACATATGCAAGAGGGGCTTGACAGTCAACACGAACGCGTCTGCCGAGAGCGATCGTGGGTCAGAGCTTTGCACGAGAATGTCCAGGGACGTCGGAGCTGGTAGCGGCAACGCTGACCGGATTCGTCCGTACGGGCGCTACCGTCGTATCCCGTGGACCTCGACTCCTTCACCGCGCTGCTGACCCCTCGCGGCCGCGCGGCGCTCGCCCAGGCGGAGGAGCTGTCCGGCGCCGACCCCGTCGCCGCCGCCACGCGCCTGCGCAGGAGCCACGACGCCGCGCTCGCCTCGGCCGCGCTCACCCAGGCCCGCCTCCGCGAGCGGGCCAAGGCCAAGTTCGGCGCCGACGCCGCGCGCATGTTCTTCACCCCGCACGGCCTGGAGCAGGCGACCCGGGCCGAGGTCGCCGCCCACCGGGCGCGCCGGCTGGGCGCCGCCCCCGGGATGCGGGTGGCGGACGTCTGCTGCGGCATAGGAGGCGACCTGCTGGCGCTCGCCCAGGCCGGGTGCACCGTGGAGGCCGTCGACACCGACCCGCTCTCGGTGGCCGTGGCCAGGGCCAACGCCGAGGCGCTCGGGGTGGCCGACCGGGTGACCATAAAGCTGGGCGACGGCGCCGAGACGCGGCCGGAGGCCTACGACGTGCTGTTCGCCGACCCCGCCCGCCGCTCGTCGAGGGGCCGCACGTTCGACCCGCTGGCCTACTCGCCGTCCTGGCCCGTGGTGCTCGCCCTGCTGGGGCGGGCGCGGATGGGCTGCGTCAAGGCCGCGCCGGGCATCCCGTACGAGTTCATCCCCGATCGCGCGGAGACCGAGTGGGTCTCGTACAAAGGCGAGGTCAAAGAGGCGACGCTGTGGACCGGCCACGCGCCGGAGACGGCGCGGCGGGCCACGCTGCTGCCGGGCGGCCAGACGCTCGCCGCGGCCGGCGTGCGGGCGCCCACCGGGCCGGTCGGGAGGTTCGTGTACGAGCCGGACGGGGCGGCTGTGAGGGCTCATCTCATAGGAGAGGTGGCCGCGCTGGTGGGCGGGCGGCTGCCCGACCCGATGATCGCCTACATCTCCGGCGACGAGCCGATCGACACCCGCTGGGCGACCCGTTACGAGGTGCGGGAGACGCTGCCGTTCTCGCTGAAGAAACTGCGGGCCGCACTCCGGGCGCACGGTGTGGGAAAGGCCGTCATAAAGAAACGCGGCTCCGCTGTCGACATAGAGCGTTTGCGGGGAGATCTCCGGCTGTCCGGCGACAAGACCGCCGTGGTCATTCTGACCCGCGTATCCGATAAGCCCACTGTCCTGATCTGTGACCCCAGACCACCTGCGCAAATGGCAAACTAGGGCGATTCACCGATAAGCGCGATCTTTTTCCTCACCCCTGACGGACCATGATCGAGAGGCTATGGTGGGCGGTCGGGAGTCCTCCCCCCTCTTGCGGTGAGCCGCGTTCTCCTTCTTATCTGCAAATCGGACCATTCCCACCGCTACGCGGCAGACCGTCGACAGCGAAGGAGCCTTTCGGTGGACCATTCCAACCACACCACCCTGCTGCAGGCGGCGGGTGGCCAGACCGCCATCTCGGAGCGGATGCGGGAGCTGCTGGCACGTGCCGCCCAGGATCACGTGTACGAGCAACGCACGCAGGGAGCCGTGCTCGACGAGATCCGCCAGCGGCTGGAGGGGATGGAATGGCTCCTGCGCGAGGTGCGCGAACGCGAGCTCGGCGGCCTCAGCGGCACCCTGGAGACCGTCAGCGGGCGCCTCGACGACATCGCCGCCAAGCCGCCCATGTGGGCCGAGGGCCTGGCCCAGCACGTCGAGGCCGTGCGCGACCACGTCGACGCGGTGGGCGAGCAGGTCGGCGGCGTCGACTCGGCCGTGGAGTCCGTCGGCAAGCGCGTCCACCCCATCGCCGAGCTGCCGAAACTCCGCGCCGACGTCACCGCCGTCTTCCAGGGCATGCAGGAAACCCTCGGCAAGCTGCAGACCGTGGTCGAGTTCACCGACGACATGGCCAAGCGGATGGGCGACTTCACCGCCAAGCTCGCGCAGGTGAGCTCGGGCATGGAGGTGGCCGCCACCAGGTTCACCCGGATCGACAAGTCGCTGGCCGAGCTCAACTCGCGCACCGACCGCGTCGAAGGCGTGGTGCTCGACCTGTCCGACACCTTCGACGAACGGGCCGCCGGCGCCGCCCAGGAGACGCGGGCCCGCATCGAGGAGCTCGGCGAGAAGCTGTCCGCGCGCTTCGACGGCGCCGACGGGCGGGCCGACCGGGTGGAGAGCCGGCTCATGGCGCTCGACACCCGGTTCGAGACCGCCGAAGAGTGCCTGGCCGACGTCGACGCCCGCCTGCGCGGCGTGGACGCCCGCGTGACCTCCCACGCGGGCCGCTTCGACCGGGTGGACGAACGCCTCACCGCCCAGACGGCCCGGTTCGACACCTTCGACGAACGCCTGACCTCACAGACCGGCCGCTTCGACGCCCTCGACGGCCGGCTGGCCGCCCACGCCGGCCGCTTCGACGCCATCGACGAACACCTGACCTCACAGACCGGCCGCCTCGACGCCCTCGGCGAACACCTCACCGGCCACACGGGCCGCCTCGACGACGTGGACGAACGCCTCACCGGCCGCTTCGACACCCTCGACCAGCGGCTGATCTCCCACATCGCGCGCTTCGACACCGTCGAGGACCGGCTGACCGCCCAGGACGAACGCCTGGACGCCATCGACGGCCACCTCACCGACACCGTCGGCCGCCTCGGCCAGTCGGAGGAGCGCCTGACCCACCGCGTCGACGGCCTCGACGCCCACCTCACCGGCCTCAACACCCGCGCCGAACAGGCCGGCGAAACCCTGGAAGCGGTCGGCCGCCGCATCGACGGCCTCCCCGCCGCCCTCGGCATCGGCGAACTCCTCGACACCCACGGCGAACGCCTGACGGAAGCCGCCGCCTCCCTGGCCGAGATCGTCCGCTCCCGCCCCGACCGCGACACCCTCGCCGAAACCGTCTCCGACATCGTCGAACCCGCCACCGCCGACCTCAACAAGCGCCTCGGCGCCCTGGAGGAAACCATGCTGGCCCTGGCCGAGGCCCTCCTCCGCCCCAGCCGCGTCAAAGACTGACCACCCGGACGGGGGCGCCATGCTGCTGCTGCACGCCGGCCAGCTGGGCGGCCGACCAGGGCACCGGCGCCGAGCAACGCGGGCGTGAAGTGCCCCGCGCCGGCGTCCCCGCCCCCGTCCGTGGGTTACTCGCCCCCACCCGTGGGCTACGTGCTCCAAGCGCCCACGTCAATGACGCGGCCGCACGCCTCCGAACGTCATGCCCTGCATGCGTGCAGACCAGTGCATGTCATCGTGCGCGAGGACGGTGGATGTCACAGTGCGCGCCCTGCACGCGTGGAGGGCGCGTGGGCGAACCACGCACCTGCGCGCGTGGAGAACGGGGGTAAATGCGCCTTTCGCCCGTCCCCGTCCTAGACGTACGCAGACGGGGGCGCTGGTGACGTCCACCCCCGTCCTTCACGTACACAGAACGCACGGATCAGACGCGTGATGACACCCACCCCCGAAGACGCGCGGATCAGACGTGGATGGTGGTGATCGGGAGAGAAGAGTCAGCCGGGATGTCCAGTGTCGAGGGCGTGGTCCCGGCAGCCACCAAGTCGGAGCCGAGGGCGGCGACCATGGCGCCGTTGTCGGTGCACAGCCCCGGACGGGGTACCCGCAGGCGTACGCCCGCCGCGTCGCACCGTTCCTGGGCCAGGGCGCGGAGCCGCGAGTTGGCCGCCACGCCGCCGCCGATGAGCAGGTCGTGGACGTCGTACTTGCGGCAGGCCTGCAGCGCCTTACGGGTCAGCACGTCGACGACCGCCTCCTGGAAAGAGGCCGCCACGTCGGGCACGTGGATGCTCTCACCGGCGGCCTCACGCGCCTCCACCCAGCGGGCGACGGCGGTCTTGAGCCCCGAGAAGGAGAAGTCGAGCGTCCCGTCGTCGATCTTGCCGCGGGGGAACGCGATGGCCGTCCCGGACCCGTCGCGGGCCGCCCGGTCGATGTACGGCCCGCCGGGGAACGGCAGCCCCAGCACCCGGGCCACCTTGTCGAACGCCTCCCCCGCCGCGTCGTCCACGGTGGACCCGAGGGAGATGACGTCCTGGGCCACGTCGGGCACCAGCAGCAGCGAGGAGTGGCCGCCGGACACCAGCAGGGCGATGCACGGCTTGGGCAGCGGCCCGTGTTCGAGCTGGTCGACGGCGACGTGCGCGGCCAGGTGGTTGACGCCGTAGAGGGGGACGCCCAGGCCGAGCGCGTACGCCTTGGCGGCGGCCACCCCGACCAGCAGCGCCCCGGCCAGCCCCGGCCCGGCGGTGACGGCCACCGCGTCGACGTCGGAGAGCTTCGCCCCGGCTTGCGCCAGCGCCGCCTCCACGGTGGGCGTCATGGCCTCCAGGTGGGCGCGCGAGGCGACCTCCGGCACCACCCCGCCGAACCGGGCGTGCTCCTCGATGCTGGACGCGACGGTGTTGGCCAGCAGCGTGTGGCCCCGCACGAGACCGATGCCGGTTTCGTCGCAGGATGTCTCGATGCCCAGGACCAGGGGTGCGTCAGCCATCCAGCTTCCTTCTCATCATGATCGCGTCGGTGCCGTCGTCGTAGTAGCGGCGGCGGGTGCCGATGGACTCGAACCCGAACCGCTCGTACAGGCCGCGCGCCACCGGGTTGTCCTCCCGGACCTCCAGGAAGATCTCGCGTGCCCCGCGCCGGCGCGCCTCGGCCAGCAGCTCGGTGAGCATGGCGGCCCCGATGCCGGTGCCGCGATGGGCCTGGGACACGGCGATCGTCTGCACGTCGGCCTGGTCGCCGGCCGCCGCCACCCCGGCGTACCCGACGATCGTCCCGCCGACGACGGCCACCACGTAGTGCCGGGTGCGCGGCTGGTCGGCCAGCTCACCGCGCATCATGCCCTCGCTCCACGCGTCGAGCGGGAACGTGGCCTGCTCGATGGCCATGACCTCGGGCAGATCCCTTTCGGTCATCTGTCGAAGCCGCACACCGCCCACCTCCCCGGCGGTCTCCGGCCGGCCGGTCACGCTGTCACCTTCTTCGGCGCGCCGGGCACGGCCGCGTCGGGGCGGCGGAGGTAGATCGGGCGGGCCTCGTCGAGGGGTGTGCCCGCCGTGATGCGCTCGGCCGCCAGCGCGGCCAGGAATCCGGCGTACGGATAGACGGGCTCACGCTCAGGCCCCAGGATCTCGGGGTAGAGACCGGCCCCCGCGCCGACCACCGGCAGCCCGTCGACCGGGACGTCGGCGGGTTTGTTCACGTTCGGCCCGTCGAGGCGGGTGCGCCGGTCGGCGTAGCGTGCCCAGAAGACCTCCTTGCGCCGCGCGTCGGTCGCGACCAGGAACGGCTCGTCGAGACCGCTGCCGTACGCGAGCGCGTCCAGCGTGCAGATCCCGTGGGCGGGCACGCCGAGCGTCGTCCCCAGCCCCTGCGCGGTCATCAGCCCGACGCGCAGCCCGGTGTAGGGCCCGGGGCCGCACCCGGCGACGACGGCTGTCACGTCGCGCAGCGCCACCCCGGCCTCGGTCAGGACGCGCTCGATGGTCGGCGCCAGCAGCTCGCCGTGGCGGCGCGCGTCGACCGTGGTGGATTCGGCGAGCACCCGTTCGCCGTCGTGGAGAGCGGCGGTGACGGCGGGCGTCGCGGTGTCAAAGGCCAGGACCAGCACGACTGTTTAGCCTACCCGCGCAACGCCCCTGCCCGTGCCCGCCTCACCCGCGCCCGCGCCCGAGCTGGCCTATGCCCGCGCCCCGCCCCCGCCCTTGCCCGGGCCCGCCCCCGCCTGTGCCTTCTCTCCGATCACCTACGGCCGCGGCCCCTCACCTCAATCCCAGCCCGTACGGTGCCGCAGCCACTCCAGGGCCGCCACCCCCTGCGCGTGCTGGAACGCCCGCAGCGTGGGCAGCCCCGGCGGCCCCGGCTGCCGGCTCTGCCGCACGAAGTAGCCCGCCAGCGCGGCAACCACCGCGGTGATGCCCGAACACGGATCGGGCAGCACCTCCTGCGGCGGCGGCCCGCCCTGCATGGCCACCGACGGCAGCATGGCCAGCACGTCGAACCAGGCGGCTCCCCGGCACGCCCACGGCCAGTCGACCACGTACACCCGATCCCCGGCGACGAGCAGGTTGTCGGCGCGCAGGTCGGCGTGGAGCAGCGTGTCGCCGGCGGCCGCGCCGGCCCAGCCGGCCTCCAGCTCGGCCAGCGCCGCGAGGTGCCGCAGCGCCCACGGGTCCAGCCCGGCCGTGTCCTCCCCCAGCAGCCTGCGCCAGCCGCGGAAGGAGTCGTCGAACCGCTCCTCGATTGACGGCACCTCGACCGGCGACGGCGTCAGCGCGGCGCCCATCCGGCGCACCGCGGCCAGCACCAGGTCGAGCTCGCCGCGCCGCCACGGCGTCGCCGGATGGCGGCCTTCGACGTCCTCGAACACCAGCGCCACCCACCCGTCGAGGTCGAACGAGGTGAGCAGCCGGGGCGCGGGCACGGAGGCGGGCAGCGCGGCGGCGTTCGCGGCCTCGGCGCGGTAGATGCCGGCGGCGTCGGGGTTCGGCTCCGGGCCGACCGCTTTGACGAAGGCGCGGCGGCCGTCCCCGGTGACCAGCCGGACGGCCGCGCCCGGGGAGAAGCCGCCGTCCTGGGTGACCACCCGGGCCACGGGGGCGCCGAGGAAGTCCTCGACGGCGGCGCGCACGCCGGGGTGGACGTCCTGCCAGGGCATGCGGACGCCGGTCGCGGGCGGGGTGCTCATGCTTCCAGGATCCCGGCGGGGGCAACCGGTTTTCAGGCGCGCGACGCGTACACGATGATGTTGTCGTCGTACTCGCCCTTGGCCCGGTCGAACCTGCCGCCGCAGGTCACGAGCTTGAGCCCGTCCTCGACGTACACCTTCCTGAGCGGGAAGTCGTCCTTGTGGACCTGTTCGACGGCGTCGACCTTGTACGTGGCGACCTTGCCGTCGCTCCGTTTGACCCGCACCTTCGAGCCCTTGCGCAGCTGGCGGAGCTTGTAGAACACGGCCGGTTCGGTCTTGGTGTCGACGTGGCCGATGATGACCGAGGCGCCCTTCTCGCCGGGCACCGCGCTGCCGGTGAACCAGCCGGCCGTCCCCGGTTTCTCGAAGGGCGGCAGTTCGACCTCGCCGTTTTTCACGCCGAGCTTCATCAGCGGCGCTTCGACGTCGATCGAGGGGATGTCGATGGTCTCTGGCACGACCGCGGCGGCGGCCTCCTCGGGCTGCTGCAGGTTCTGGCCGAAGGCGACCAGCACCAGGCCCGTGATGGCGCCCGCGAGCACCACGCGTCCGGAACCCGCCATGGCTAGGACCGGCGGCGCTTGACCGCCACTCCGGCGCCGACGGCCAGCGCGAGAGCGAGTGCGGCGCCGACGCCGCCCAGCGGGATCGGCGAGCCTTCGTCGACGTCCTTGCCGTACGTGCCGCCGCCGCCCGCCTTGGGCGCCTTGGTGGGCACGTCGCTCGGCAGCGGTTCGGGCCGGGTCAGGCGGAGGGTGGCGCGGCCGGAGTGGCCGGTGCCGTCGCATTTGACGTCCACGGTGTACGAGCCGCGCTTGACGGTGCCGGAGACCTGGGCCTGGCCGCGCACCCAGTCACCGGCGGCGTTGCCGGTGGGGGCGGGCGAGGCGGTGGAGGTGGCCGGGTTGAGCGTGACGCCGCTGACGAACGCGCGGGAGGTGGCGGTGCCGGTGTGGGCGGGCCCGCCCTGCGGGGCGGGGCAGTTGGCCAGGATCCACACGGTGGAGCTCTCACCGGCGGTGACGCTGTCGGGGTTGAGCTGGACGGAGATGCGCGAGACCTCCGGGCTGGCGGTCGCGGCGGGCGTCTCCGTGGGCGTGGGGCTCGCCTCGGCGGTGGGGGTCTGGGTCGCCGGGGGTGTCTGCGCCTCGGCCGTACAGCCCATCAGGCCGATCGTGAGTATGGCCCCCGCGCACGCGACTCGCCTGACCCTGAGCACCGCCGCACCCCACTCCGCCGTTCTTCTCCTAGCATCCACCGTTTTCGTGGACACCGCCCTCCTGATACCCAGAATTCTTGGGCCGACCCTTACCGGTGATCAGGTTTAAGAGTGCCAGGGCGGCGCGGCGATGGCGGGCGTTTTACTGTTGTGCGGCGTCAGGCGGCGTGTCGGCCCAGCGCGGCCCCACGCCGCGCAGCGTCACGGTGCGGACGTCGTCGCCGGACTCGCGGTCGATGTGGATCTCCAGGCGGTCTTCGGCCAGCCCCTCGACCAGGCCCTCGCCCCACTCGACGACCGTCACCGACTCCTCCAGCGACGCGTCGAGGTCGAGGTCGTCCACCTCCAGGTCGCCGCCGAGCCGGTAGGCGTCGGCGTGGACCAGCGCCGGGCCGCCGCAGAGCGACGGGTGGACGCGGGCGATGACGAACGTGGGCGAGGTGATCGGCCCGCGCACCTTGAGCCCTTCGGCGATGCCCTGCACGAGCGTGGTCTTCCCGGCGCCGAGCGGGCCCGACAGGACCAGCAGGTCGCCGGGGCGGAGCAGGGAGGCCAGCCGCGCGCCGTACGCGCGGGTCTCCTCGGCGGTGCGCAGCTTCACACGCTCACCCTCTTGATCAGGTCGCGCAGCGCGTCGGTGACGGCTCCAGGGCGTTCGAGCTGGATCAGGTGGGAGGTGTCGGGCACCTCGGTGAACTGGGCCTTGGGCAGCGCCTCGGCCATCGCGCGGCTGTGGTCGGGCGGCGTCAGCCAGTCCTTGTCGCCGACCATGATCGCGGTCGGCACCGGGTCGAGGACGTGCAGCGCGGACAGCTTGTCGTGGTTCATCAGCGCGGGGTAGAAGTCGGCGACCACCTCGGTCGGCGTCGCCCGGATCATGGACTCGGCGAAGTCGACGAGGGTGGGGCTGACGTTCTTGGAGTCGCCGAAGCCCATGTAGCGGGTCAGCAGGAAGGCGATGTCGCTGCCCGCGTGGCGGGTGCGGTCGACGAGCGAGCCCCTGCGGCCCAGCATCGACACCGTGGTGGGGGCGACCTTGTGTACGGCCTTGGACACCAGCGCGGGCAGCCCCAGCGTCACCTCGGCCAGCTTGCCCGCGGAGGTGGCGAGCAGGGCCACGCCGCGCACCCGGTCGCCGAACAGCTCGGGGTGGCGGTCGGCGAGCGCCATGATCGTCATGCCGCCCATCGAGTGGCCGACGAGCACGCACGGTCCCGGCACGAACGTCTCCAGCACCTCGGCCAGGTCGTCGCCGAGCCGGTCGATCGAGGTGTCGCCGGTGACGGCGCGCTGCGAACGGCCGTGGGAGCGCTGGTCCCACAGCACGAGGCGGTGCTGCTCGCGCAGGTCCCTGCGCTGGTAGTGCCAGGACTCGGAGCTGAGGCAGTAACCGTGGCACAGGACGACCGTCAGCGGCGCACCGCCGTCACCCTCGGGGCCGTCGACCTCGACGTGCAGGGCCACGCCGTCGGAGGTGATGAGCGTGTGCTCCCTGCCGCGCAGTTCGCCGAAGGGCTCGCTGGCTTCCAGGTCGGGCCGGAGGCGGATGCGGCCCACGGCGTAGCGTTTGGCCATGGCGGCGGCCGCGACCCCGGCGGAGGCGGCGCCGACGAGCGCGCCGGCGATCCCGAACTTGCGGCGTGTGGTCGTCGTCATTACCCCTGTCCTTCGTACACCCTCGGCACGCGTGACCCGATCCTTGTCACGATCTCATGCGTGATCGTCCCGAGGGAATCCGCCCATTCCTGCGCGGTCGGCTCGCCCTGGTCGCCCGGCCCGAACAGGACGACCTCCTCGCCGGCCCGCAGCGGATCGTCACCCACATCGATCATGAACTGGTCCATGCAGACGCGCCCGGCCACCCGTCTGCGCCTGCCGCCGGCCAGCACCTCGGCCCGGCCGGTCGCGTGGCGCAGCACGCCGTCGGCGTAACCGAGCGGGACCAGGCCCAGCGTGGTCTCCCGTCCGGTCACGTACAGATGCCCGTATGACACCCCCGCCCCCTCCGGCACCCGCTTGACCAGCGCGAGCCGCGCGACCAGCGTCATGGCCTGGCGCAGCCCGAAGTCGCCCAGCTCGGGGACGGGGCTGAGGCCGTAGGTGGCGATGCCGGGGCGCACCATGTCGAAGTGGGCCCGGGGCAGCGTCATCACGGCGGCCGAGTTGGCGAGGTGCCTGATCACGTGGGAGCCCGCCACGCCCGCCTGCTCGGCCAGCTTGAGCGCGGTCTCGAACGCGTCGATCTGCGCCTCGACGGATGGATGCCCCGGAATGTCGGCGCAGGCGAAGTGCGACCAGAGACCGACGACCTCCACAGAGCCCTCCGCCCGCAGCTCCAGCGCCTTGCGCAGCAGCCCCGGCCAGGCGGCGAGCGGCGCGCCGCCCCTGGTCATGCCGGTGTCGGCCTCCAGATGGACCCGGGCGGTCACGCCGGTCTCCCGCGCGGCCCCGGCGATCTCGCCGAGCAGCCGCTCGTCGGAGGCCGACACCTCGACGTCGGCCCGCAGCGCCTCGCCGATCGGCTCGCCCGGCGTGATCAGCCAGGCCAGGATCGGCGCGGTCACGCCCGCGGCCCGCAGTTCGAGCGCCTCCTGGATGAACGCGGTGCCGAGCCGCCCCGCGCCCGCCTCCAGCATGGCCCGCGAGACGGGCACCAGCCCATGACCGTACGCATCCGCCTTGACGGCGGGCATCAACTCGGCGCGGGGGGCGCGCTCGCGCAGCAGTGACACGTTGTGCCTGATCGCGGCCAGGTCCACCCGCGCCTCGGCGGGCGTCGCCATCGGGGAGCTCATCTTTCCAGTTTGGCAGCTCCCGTCCATGATCGAGCGCGCATCACCCCACCTAGAGGGCCCGCGCCGCGTTTCCCGGACGCACGTCCGGCTTCAGAGAGACCGGATCGCGGCGGGCAGCGCGTCGGCGACCCCGGCGGCCGTGAGCGGGGCCCCGTCGGCCGCGACGCTTCCGGCGAGCCCGTGCAGGTAGGCGGCGATCGAACCGGCGTCCTGCGGGCCGAGCCCCTGGGCGAGCAGCGATCCCCCGATGCCGGACAGCACGTCGCCGGTACCGCCGGTGGCCAGCCACGGCGTCCCCGTGCGGTTCACCCGCGTCACCGCGCCCTCCTCGGCGACGATCGTGGTGAACCCCTTGAGCAGCACGGTGACGCCCAGCCCGGCCGCCGCCGCCCGCGCGTGCGCGAGCGGCGCCGCCTCGATGTCGCGCCGTTCCGCTCCCGTCAGCCGCGCCAGCTCGCCGGCGTGCGGGGTGATCAGGACAGGCGCGGTACGGCGGAGCAGCGGGACGTCCTCGGCCACGATGTTCAGGCCATCGGCGTCGACCAGCACCGGCACGTCGGTCGCGAGCACCCGCCCGGCCATCTCCCTGGCCCACTGCCCGGTGCCGAGCCCGGGACCCAGCACCCACGCCTGGACCCTGCCGACGTCGTCCAGCGTGGGCTCGTCCAGCTCCGTGATGACCGCCTCAGGCCACCGCGCCCGCACCTGGCCGGCCGGACGGGCGGGCCCGACGTAACGGACCATGCCCGCGCCCGCGTTCAGCGCACCCCCGACGGCCAGCACGGCGGCGCCGGTGTACAGGTCGCTGCCCGCGACGATCCCCACCACGCCCCTGCGGTACTTGTCCGTCCCGGTGCCCGGGCGCGGCAGCATGTCCCGCACGGACGCGCGGTCGAGCGCGCCGACGTCCGGCTCAGGCAGGTACGGTCCGAGCCCGATGTCGATCAGCTCCACCTGCCCCGCGTACGAGGCTCCCGGCTCCACCAGCAGCCCGGTCTTCCACGCCCCCATCGTCACCGTCACCCCGGCCCGGACCGCGCTCCCCTCGACCCGCCCGGTCGACGCGTCCACCCCGCTCGGCACGTCCACCGCCACCACCGGCGCCCCGGCCCGCCCGGCGATCTCCGCCAGCCCCGCGTACGGCTCCCGCAACGCCCCGGAGACCCCGATCCCGACCAGCCCGTCGACGATCAGCTCCGCCTTCTCGACAGCCTCCCGAACCTCACCCGAGAATCCCCCGGCCCCTACAGCAGCGGGACCCTCACCACCGGACTCCGCGGAGCTGTGAGCGCCCGTGGTCGATGCGCCCGCCGAGAGCCCGATCACCCGCCCGCCCGCTCTCCGGAGGGCCGCCAGCCCCGCGGCGTGGGTCCTGGACCCCGCCGGCACCGCCGTCACCCGGGCGCCCCGGCTGGCGAGGCTCGCCCCCGCGTAGAGGGCGTCGCCGCCGTTGTCGCCGCTGCCCACGAGCAGAACGACGCGGCTCCCGTACACCCTGGGCAGCAGAGAGGCGCAGACGGCGGCGAGGCCGATCGCGGCGCGCAGCATGAGCGTGCCCTCGGGCACGGTGGCCATCAGCGTCCGCTCGGCGGTCCTGATCTGGTCGGCGGTGTACGCGGTGAGCATGCCCCTACCCTTCGGCGATCACGTAGGCCATCGCGACGCCCCCGTCGTGGCTCAGCGAGACGTGCCAGCGCTTGACCCCCAGTTCGCGGGCCACCTCGGCGGCCCCGCCGGTGACGCTGAGCTCGGGTTTGCCGCTCGCGTCGCGGCGCACCTCGGCTTCCAGGTGGCTGAGCCCGCGCGGCGCGCCCAGCGCCTTGGCGACGGCTTCCTTGGCGGCGAACCGCGCGGCCAGTGACTGGATCGCGAGATCCCGCTCGATCTCGGTGAACAGCCGTTCGCGGAGCGCGGGCGTGCGCTCCAGAGCGGCGCGGAAACGCGCGATGTCGACCACGTCGACCCCGATGCCGAGGATCATCGTCCCAGGCTACTCAGGGAAGCGCCGATCAGAACGCACCCCGCTGCCAAGGTCCCCAGATGGCGATGGTGCGGCCCTGTTCGGCCTGGACGTTCACGTACAAGGTGTGACCGCCGGGCCCGAACGTGGTGCCGGCGAACTCGGCGCCCGGGTCGCCCGGGACGGGTTCGAGGCGGCAGAAGTCGAAGATCTCGCCGTTCCGGGTGAGCCCGCGCAGGTGGTTGTCGCCGTCGCCGTCCTCGCAGAGCACGAGCGTGCCCCGGCCGCTGACGGTGACGTTGTCGGGCAGGTCGAGCGCGGCGGCGCGGGGCGACTGGTAGACGAGCCTGAGGGCGCCGCTGCGCGTCTCGTACGCCCAGACCTGGCCGCGCCCGTCGCCGAATCCCTCGGGCGGGTCGTGGTCCGGGTCGGGGTCGCCGCCCTGGGTGGAGACGAAGTAGACGGTGCCCTGGTGGTGGACGGCGCCTTCGAGCCGGGCGAAACCGGCGGCGCCCGCGGCTCTGCCCTGGTCGCCGACGGCCCGCCCGGCTTCGGCGCGGGAGGTTCCGGCGGGGAGTGACGGGTCGGGGTCGTCGATGTCCACCCAGGTGACGGCGGAGGCGGTGCCGACGGGGCGGCCTGTGGACAGGTCGGCGTTCGGCTCGCCGTCGATCGCGAGCATCTGCAGCTTGCCGCCGTCGAGGAGCCGCCCGGCCCGCGCCGGGTCCCGGGGCGGCACGTACCGGTAAAAACCGGAGGGGTGGTGGTAGTTGTCCTCGGTGAGGTAGAGCGTGCCGGTGGCGGGGTCGTAGGCGGCCGCCTCGTGCGAGAACCGTCCCGCGGCCCGGATCGGGCGGGCGCTCGCGACGCCCTTCAGCGGCACCTCGAAGACGTAGCCGTGCTTCCTGGTCAGCCGGGCGTTGCCGGCGCCGGTCACGTCGGGGCCGTCGACGGTCTCCTCGCAGCTGATCCAGGCACCCCACGGCATGGGGCCGCCCGAGCAGTTCCGCACGGTGCCGGTGAGTGAGGGGCTGATGGCGAGCACCTCGCCTTCACGGGTGACGCGCAGGGTGACGGTGCCGCCGCCCGCCATCCTGTCGTAGGCGCGGGCCGGGTCGCCGAACGCGCCGACCGGACCTTCGATTTCGTGGTTGCGTACGAGGATCGCGGTGCCGTCCGGGCCGGGGAAGGCGGCCATGCCGTCGTGGCTGCCCGGTACGACGCCGCCGCCGGGCAGCCGCTCGCCTGCCGCGCCGAACGAGCGGTAGCGGAAGCCTTCGGGCAGGTGTAAGCGGACCTCGCCGTCGGCCAGGTCGCGCACCGGCCGCAACCTGCCGTAGCCTCGGCGCGGCCCGTCGCCCTGGACCGGCCGGACGCCGCCGTTCGCGCCCGCGCAGGCCACCCCGGCGAACGGCCCGGCCGCCAGCAGGGCCGCTCCGGCGAGGAAGCTGCGACGGTCCATACGCCCTCCGACGGCGAACGAGGACTCATTCCCCGAACTGATTATCGGTAATCCCCCGATTTCATCCACAGCCTGTGGATACCCCGGCCGATGGGTGACGCGCACCACGTCGTTACTCTGCCAAGGTGAACAACGGCTACGTTGAACTGAGCAGGGAGCAGTGGAGCGCGCTCCGCGAGAACACGCCCTTGACTCTCACCGCGGACGAGCTGGAAGAGCTCCGCGGCGTGGACGACCCCATCGATCTGACCGAAGTCACCGACATCTACCTGCCGCTGACGCGGCTCCTCAACCTCCATTTCACCGGATCCAAGCAGCGCAGCAGCGTGCTGAGCGAGTTCCTCGGGCGGGCGGAGCGGCCCGTGCCGTACATCCTGGGCATCGCCGGCAGCGTCGCGGTCGGCAAGTCGACCACGGCCCGGCTGCTCCACACGCTGCTGGCCAGATGGCCCGAGCACCCGCACGTCGAGCTGGTGACGACCGACAGCTTCCTCTACCCGAACGCGGTGCTGGAGTCGAAGGGCATCATGCACCGCAAGGGCTTCCCCGAGAGCTACGACCGCCGGGCGCTGGTGCGGTTCGTGGCGGAGGTCAAGGCGGGTACGGCCGAGGTCCGCGCCCCGGTCTACAGCCACCTGGAGTACGACATCGTCCCCGGCGCCCACCAGGTCGTGAAAAGTCCGGACATCCTCATCCTCGAAGGCCTCAACGTCCTCCAGCCCGCCCCGCCCACCTCCCTCGCAGTCAACGACTACTTCGACTTCTCCATCTACGTCGACGCCAAGGTGGAGCACATCCGCACCTGGTACGTCGACCGCTTCCACAAGCTCCGCCGCACCGCCTTCGAAGACCCCAAGTCCTACTTCAAGTACATCGCCGACATGCCCTACGACGAGGCGACGGAGTTCGCCGTCAACGTCTGGCGCGACATCAACGAGCGCAACCTCGTCGAGAACATCGCCCCCACCCGCGGCCGTGCCGACCTGGTCATGCACAAGGGCCGCGACCACTCCGTACAACGCCTCGTGCTGCGCAGGACCTGACCCCCGACCCCACCCCGGCCGGGCCCCCGAACCGGACTCAGG
Source organism: Nonomuraea sp. NPDC049649 (assembly GCF_040675175.1). Classification (NCBI taxonomy): domain Bacteria; kingdom Bacillati; phylum Actinomycetota; class Actinomycetes; order Streptosporangiales; family Streptosporangiaceae; genus Nonomuraea; species Nonomuraea sp. NPDC049649. The sequence continues at coordinate 39,079 of NZ_JBFAOH010000023.1, read as the reverse complement.
GATGACCCCCATTCATCCCCTGGTACGACGATTCGGGGCAACCCGGCCGGTAGGGTCCGGGGCATGCACATCCTCGCCATCGAGGGGCTGACCAAACGCTTCCCCACCGTCACGGCGCTCGACCGGCTCACGGTCACCGTCGGACCCGGCGTCACCGGCCTCGTCGGGGCGAACGGCGCGGGCAAGTCGACACTGATCAAGATCCTCCTCGGTCTGCTGCCCGCCACCGAGGGCCGCGCCGCCGTGCTCGGCCTCGACGCCTTCACCCAGGGCCCGGAGATCCGCAGGCTCGTCGGCTACATGCCGGAGCACGAATGCCTGCCCCCCGACGTCTCCGCCACCGAGTTCGTCGTCCACCTGGCGCGCATGTCCGGGCTGCCGCGCACCGCCGCCCGCGAGCGCGCCGCCGACGTGCTGCGCCACGTGGGCCTCGCCGAAGAGCGCTACCGCCCGATCGGGGGCTACTCCACGGGCATGAAGCAGCGGGTCAAGCTCGCCCAGGCGCTCGTCCACGACCCCAAGCTGATCTTCCTCGACGAGCCGACCAACGGGCTCGACCCGCGCGGCCGCGACGAGATGCTGACCCTGGTCCGGCGCATCGGCGCCGAGTTCGGCATCAGCGTGCTCGTGACCTCCCACCTGCTCGGCGAGCTGGAGCGGATCTGCGACCACGTCATCGTCATCGACGGCGGCCGGCTGCTGCGCTCGTCCGCGATCACCGAGTTCACCCAGGCGACCGAGACCGTCGCGGTCGAGGTCGACGAGGGCGCCGACGCGCTGGCCGGGCGGCTGGCCGAGCTCGGCCAGACCGTCACCCCGCACGGCCGCACGCTCCTGGTCAAGGTGAGCGGCCCCGAGACCTACGACGCCGTCCGCGACGCCACCGCCGACCTCGGCCTCTGCCTCATCCGCCTGGAGCAGCGCCGCGGCCGCATCGAGGACGTCTTCAGGGAGGAGGCCGCCCGTGTCTGAGATCTACGACATCGGCTACCGCAACTACGACGGCCCCCGGCTCGGCCGCTCCCACACCACGCTGGCGCTGGGCGTCCACACCCTGCGCGGCATCTTCGGGCTGGGCCGTCCCGCCCGCTCCAAGATCATGCCGTTCTCGCTGGCCGCCATCATGATGTTCCCGGTCGTGGTGTCGATCGCCACGATGGCGACGCTCCAGCAGCGCGCCGGCGACTACAGCGGCTACGCCGTCCTCATGCAGGCCGTGGTGGCCATCTTCCTGGCCTCCCAGGCGCCCACCGCGGTCGCCCCCGACCTGCGCCACCGCGTCCTGCCGCTCTACCTCTCCCGCCCGGTCACCATCACCGAGTACGTGGGAGCCAAGGTCGCGGCGATGACCCTGGCGCTGTTCATGCTGGTGGCGGTCCCGCTGACGGTGATGTTCCTCGGCGAGCTCCTCATCGACATGCCCGGCCCGCCGCCCACCGGCGAGTTCTTCGGCGCGCTGGCCATGGCCGCGGTGCTGGCCCTGCTACTGTCCACCGTCGGGCTGGCCCTGGCCGCGCTGACGCCCCGGCGCGGGCTCGGCGTCGCCTCGGTGATCACCGTCTACCTGCTGGCCACCGGCGCGGCGCCGATGGTCTGGGGCGCGCTGTCGGAGTCCGGCTACCACTCGGCCTCCGCCTGGGGCCTCCTGATCAGCCCGTTCTGGCTGGTCGACGCCGTGCAGGCAGCCCTGTTCGGCACCCCGGCCCACGCCCCCGACGCCTACCCCGGCGGCCCGGTGCCGACCCTGATCGTGCTGGGCCTCATCGCCGCCGCCGTGGCTGTCCTGTCCGCGCGCTACCGGAAGGCGGCCTCGCAGTGAGGATCGAGCTCTCCCAGGTCTCCCGCTGGTACGGCAACGTCGTCGCGGTCAACGACGTCACCATGACGATCGGGCCGGGCGTCACCGGCCTGCTCGGGCCCAACGGCGCCGGCAAGTCGACGCTCCTCCACCTGATGGCCGGGTTCCTGGCCCCCTCCAGCGGCACCGTCACCCTCGACGGCACCACCGTGTGGAAGAACCACCACGTCTATCGCGACATCGGCCTGGTGCCCGAGCGCGAGGGCGTCTACGGCTTCCTGACCGGCTGGCAGTTCGTGCTGTCGGCGGCCCGGCTCCACGGCCTGCCCAACCCGGAGGAGGCGGCCCGCAAGGCCCTCGCCACGGTCGAGATGGAGGAGCCCAAGGACCGCCGGGTCGAGACGTACTCCAAGGGCATGAAGCAGCGGGTCAAGGTCGCCGCCGCGCTCGTCCACGACCCCGCCGTGCTCCTGCTCGACGAGCCCTTCAACGGCATGGACCCGCGCCAGCGGCTCCACCTGATGGACCTCATCCGGTCGATGGGCGCCACGGGCAAGACGATCCTGTTCAGCTCCCACATCCTGGAGGAGGTCGAACGGGTCGCCCAGCACATCGAGGTGCTGGTGGCGGGCCGTCACGCCGCCTCCGGAGACTTCCGCGACATCCGCCGGCTCATGACCGACCGGCCCCACCTGTTCCGGATCCGCTCCAGCGACGACCGCAAGCTCGCCGCGGCCCTCATCGGCGACGAGTCCGCGGGCGGCGTCACCCTCGGCCGCGACGGCCTGGAGGTGCAGGCCACCGAGTTCCGCCGGTTCGCCCGGCTGCTCCCCCAGGTGGCCCGCGACCAGGGCGTGCGCCTGCACGAGGTGTCCCCCGCCGACGAGGACCTGGAAAGCGTCTTCTCCTACCTGATCAACAGGAGCAGCTGACATGAACACCGTCGTGGCAGGCATCACCTACCGGGCGCTGCTGGGCAGGCGCAGGGTCGTGCTGCTGCTCCTGCTGCCCCTCGCGCTGATCGCCCTGGCCCTCATGTTCAGCTTCTTCGGCGGCGGCGACCAGCGCACCGCCGTGCTGCTGATGCAGAACTTCGCCATCAGCACGCTCCTGCCGCTGCTCGGCCTCATCGCCGGCACCGGCGTGATCGCGCCCGAGATCGACGACGGCACCATCATCCACCTGGTCTCCAAGCCGATCTCCCGGCCCGTCATCGCTCAGACCAAGTTCGCCGTGGCCGCCTCGCTGGTGGCCGTCTTCGCGGCCGTGCCGACCTACATCGCCGCCTGGATCCTCGTGGGCACCGAAGACGGCATCGCCGCCGGCTTCGCCGCCGGCACACTCGTCGCGGGCATCGCCTACGCCGCCGTCTTCCTGCTGCTCGGCGTCGTCACCCGCCACGCGGTCACGATCGGCGTCATCTACGCCCTCGTCTGGGAGTCGCTGGTCGGCAGCCTCGTACCGGGCGCCAAGCGCTTCTCCATCCAGCAGTGGGGCCAGACCGTCGCCGACCAGATCACCGTCTCCCCGTTCTTCGAGGCGGAGGTCGCCCTCGGCTTCGCCGTCCCGGCCCTCCTCGTCGTCACCGCCGCCGCCGTCTTCTGGGCAGGCCGCCGCCTGCGCGTCTTCTCCCTGACGGGCGACGAATGACAGCGGCTCCGGGTACGGATCCCGTACCCGGAGCCGGTCAGGCGCAGACGGTGCGGACGACGTCCGCGAGGTGTTCCGCGACCTTGGTGGCGTGCTCCTCCGAGGAGGCCTCCACCATGACGCGGATCATCGGCTCGGTCCCGCTGGGCCGCAGCAGCACCCGGCCGGTGTCGCCCAGCTCCGCCTCGGCCTCGGTCACGGCCGTCTTGAGCTCGGGCGCGGAGGCCTTGTCCCGGTCGACGTCCTTGACGTTGATCAGGATCTGCGGCAGCGCCGTCATCACCGACGCCAGCTCGCGCAGCGACTTGCCGGACCTGGCCATCACCGACAGCAGGTGGAGCGAGGTGAGCAGACCGTCGCCCGTGGTGGCGTGGTCGAGCATGATGACGTGGCCCGACTGCTCGCCGCCCAGGTTGTAGCCTTCGGCCTTCATCCGCTCCAGCACGTAGCGGTCGCCCACCGAGGTCTCGATCACGGTGATGCCCGCCTCGCGCATGGCCAGCTTGAAGCCCAGGTTGGACATGACGGTCGCGACCACGGTGTCCTTGGCCAGCGAGCCCCGCTCGTGCATGTCCATGGCCAGGATGGCCATGATCTGGTCGCCGTCGACGACCGCGCCGGTGTGGTCGACGGCCAGGCAGCGGTCGGCGTCGCCGTCGTACGCGATGCCGAGATCGGCGCCGCGCGAGACCACGACCTGCCGCAGCTTGTCGAGGTGGGTCGAGCCGTGGCCGTCGTTGATGTTGAGGCCGTCGGGCCGGGCGCCGATGGCCTCGACCCGCGCGCCGGCCCGCAGCAGGGCCTCGGGCGCCACCATGTGGGCGGCGCCGTGCGCGCAGTCGACCACCACGTCGAGCCCGTCGAGCTGCCCGCCGACCGTGCCGAGCACGTGGCTGATGTAACGGTCGGCCTCGCCGTACGCGTCACGCACCCGCCCGACGGACGAGCCGACGGGGAAGCTCCACGACTCGCCGAGCCGCCGCTCGATCTCGTCTTCGGCCGCATCGGACAGCTTGAAGCCGCCCCTGGTCAGGAACTTGATCCCGTTGTCGGGCGCCGGGTTGTGGGAAGCCGACAGCATGACGCCGAGATCGGCGCCGAGCGCTGCCGTCAGGTAGGCGACGGCCGGGGTGGGCAGCACGCCGAGGCGCAGCACGTCCACTCCGGACGACGCGAGGCCGGCGACCACGGCGGCCTCGAGGAACTCCCCCGAGGCACGCGGGTCCCGGCCTACGACCGCCACCGGTCTCCTGCGGCTGGAGCCGGTGGCGAACACGCCTGCATCGCCGAGGACATGAGCCGCCGCGACCGAGAGGTCCATGGCGAGCTCGGCAGTGAGGTCGCGCCCGGCGACCCCACGCACCCCGTCGGTGCCGAACAGCCGCGCCAATTTAGCGCTTGCTGTACTGCGGAGCCTTACGGGCCTTCTTGAGGCCGTACTTCTTCCGCTCCGTGGCGCGGGCGTCACGGGTGAGGAAGCCGGCCTTCTTCAGCGGCGGGCGGTTGACCTCGACGTCCAGGAGCGCCAGCGCACGGGCCAGGCCCATGCGCAGAGCGCCGGCCTGGCCGGTGACGCCGCCACCGTCGATGCGGGCGATGACGTCGAACGCGTCCTCGGCGCCGAGCACCGCGAAGGGCTCGCTGACGATCTGCTGGTGGACCTTGTTCGGGAAGTAGGCGTCAAGCGAACGACCGTTGATCGTCCACTTGCCGGTGCCGGGAACGATGCGCACGCGGGCGATCGCCTGCTTCCGGCGGCCGGTGCCGTACGAGTTGCCCGTGGTGACGGGCTTGCGCACAGGCGCGTCAGCGCTGGCGGCGGATTCGGTGGTGTACTCGGACGGGAACTCCTCGCTGACGGAGAAGTCGTCCTGCTCGGCCTCGACGGCCGTCTCGACACCGGTGGGCTCAGCCACGGTTCTCCTCTGAATCTTTCGCTCGCCCCATCAGGGGCAACGGCGTGGGGTTTCCCCCGTAAAAATCAACTCGGTTCGTGCGGGGAAACCCCGCAGGTGACTACTGGGCGATCTGAGTGATCTCGAAAGGCACGGGCTGCTGGGCCTGGTGCGGGTGGTCGGGACCCGCGTAGACCTTCAGCTTCCTGATCATCTTCCGGCCCAGCGAGTTCTTCGGCAGCATGCCCTTGACGGCCTTCTCGACGGCCTTGTCCGGGCGCTTCTCCATGAGCTCGCCGTAGGTGACGGAACGCAGGCCGCCCGGGTAACCCGAGTGGCGGTACGCCTTCTTCTGCTCGAGCTTGTTGCCGCTCAGCGCGACCTTGTCGGCGTTGACCACGATGACGAAGTCACCGGTGTCGACATGGTTGGCGAAGATCGGCTTGTGCTTGCCGCGGAGCAGGGTCGCGACGTGGCTGGCCAGCCTGCCCAGGACGACATCGGTCGCGTCGATGACGTACCACTGACGCTGGACGTCGGCGGGCTTCGGTGAGTACGTGCGCACGGTCGTAGCCTTCTTTATGCTCGCGTCTTCGGCGCGCCGCCGGGAACGGCGGCGCAATGGGGTCGGTCGGTGCGGGCACGCGACGGCCCGGACCTTCCGTCTCCCGGCCCGATGGGCCTTGACATGGGAGATGACGCCGGACGCGCCGCGCATCGGTCACGCGGACCTATGCACACAACGAACGAGAGGCTACCCGCCCCCGAGAGGGCAGTCAAAAGACACCGGTAACCTGACGTGATTCTACCTGATCACAGAACGAATCCATTTCGGTTCCCGGTAATCCCTTCTTTACCAGGACCCCGCATCTCTATCGTTGGTGACGGTATGCGGCAGAGCTCTCACAACCGGCACACCCAGCGGCGCCGGAGCCACCTGGGTGTCGTGGGCTTGCTCGCGGCGGCTCTGTTCACCGGCGTGCTGCTCGGCCGCATGTCCGGCGAGTCGATGCCCGACGACCACATCTTCCTCAACGAGACGACGCCGACCACCACCGCCGAGCCCTCCCCCGAGCCCACGCCGGAGAAGGCCCAGCCGCAGGCCGAGCGCATCCCCCGGCAGGTCGCCGCCGCCACGCCGCGCGGCAGCGTGACCGCCCGGCCCAGCAGGAGCCCCGGCGGCGAGATCGCCGGCTTCACCGACCCCGACCCGGTCCACGTGCTCGGCCACGACCAGTCGATCAAGAGCATGCCGGACGTCGCCGCCGACGTCGTCCGCCTCACCAACGCCGCCCGGGCCAAGAAAGGCTGCCGCCCGCTCAAGATAGACGCCAGGCTCACCCGGGCCGCCCGCGTCCACTCCATGGAAATGGCGAAATCCGGGCAGTTCACCCACGAATCACCCGACGGGGCGTCGCCCTGGGACCGCATGGAACGGGCCGGGTACGTCAACGGCACCGCCGAGAACATCGGCCGCGGCTACTCCTCCGCCAAGGAGGCCGTCCAGAGCTGGCTCGCCAACCGCGACCACCGGCGCAACATGCTCAACTGCGACTTCAACGCCGTCGGCGTCGGCGTCGTGTCAGGCCCCGGCGGGCCTTGGTGGACGCAGGACTTCGGACGTTCGTGACCACCTTCACGGTAATGTCTCCGCATGGGTTTTCCCGAGGAACCACAAACCGGCGCAGACGGTACTCCGCGTCGTTCTCGTCGAGACCGCCAGCCCCCGACCGGCTCCGGCTTCTTCACGCCGGCGCAGCAGAACACCGACGGGCAGCCGCCGACCGGGTCATTCCCCCAGGCCGGCAGCGCTTTCACGCCCCGTCAGCAGGGCGACGCGTTCAGCCCGCGCGGCGGCCGGCCGGGCTCCTCCGACCCCTTCGCCTCCGGCCCGCCCACCGGCCCGCTCGGCGCCGATCCCTTCACCTCCGGCCCGGCAGGTTCACCCGACCCCTTCGCGTCCGGGCCGCCCACCGGCCCGCTGGGCTCCCCCGACCCCTTCGCCTCCGGCCCGACGGGCTCCCCCGATCCCTTCGGGTCCAGCCCGACGGGCTCCCGCGATCCGCTCTCCTCCGGGCCGCCCACCGGCCCGATGGGAGCCGCCTCCGGCCCGCCCGGCGGTTCCGACCCCTTCGCCTCCCGCCCGTCCGACGCCTTCACGCCGGGCAGCAGGAAGCCGCCGCCCGGCGCTCCGCAGCCGCCCACCGAGGCATTCACGCAACCCCCCGCCGGCGACACACCGCCGCCCGCGGACGACGCCGCTCAGGAGCCGAAGGACGGCGGACGCGGCAGGCGCGGCAGGTCCAAGGCGGCCAAGCCGGACAAGCCCGGAAAGTCCGAGGAGAAGCCCGAGAAGGACGAGAAGGCCAAAACCCCCCGGCAGACCTGGAGCCCCTACGACGAGGGCCCCCGCTCCCGCGGGCCACTCTGGGCCTCACTCGCCGGCCTCGGCGTGCTGGTGCTGCTCGGCGGCGGCCTGGCGGTCATGTTCAACACCAAGAGCCCCGAGACCGTCTCCAGCGCGGAGCTCCGCACCTCCGCCCCCCTGCCGTCGGCCCCTCCCGGCAAGTTCGGCTACGCTGGCAGCCGCAGCACCGACCCCGACCCGCTCACCGTCAAGGAGCTCTTCAGGTCCAAGAAGATCACCGTCTCGGGTCGCGCGTACCAGATGACGGTGACCAGCAAGGACAAGAAGTGCGCCGACGGCGTCCACGGCGACAAGCTCGGCAAGGCCCTCAAGTCCGGCAAGTGCACCCAGATGATGCGGGCCAGCTTCCGCGACAAGAAGGGCGAGGTCATCGGCACGGTCGGCGTCGCCAACCTCAGCACGACCAAGAACGCCACCAGAGTCGCCAAGGCCGCCGACAAGACCAACTACGTCAAGCCGCTCGCCGGCAAGGACGAGGTGACCAAGTTCCTCGGCTCGGGCAGCGGCGGCGCCAAGGTGTGGACGCACGGCCACTACGCCGTCATGGTCTGGTTCCAGCTCAAGGACGGGTCCGAACCCGACAAGAAGGTGTCCAAGCGCCTCTTCCAGGCGGCCGACGACATCACCAAGTCGACGGTCTTCAAGGCTCTCGACGCCCGCAGCCTGACGGGCAGCCGGGCGGCCTGATCGTCACTTCGTACGAGAAAATATCGCAAAAGTGACGATCAATCCGGCCGGGAACGGCCATACGGAGGGAACGATCTAGGGACTCTCGCTACGCTCGCCTTATGCGTGGCCAGGGACCCGGGTCAGAGCACGAGAGCAGGGACGCGGGCGGCGCACCTCCGACGCCCCCGCCGAGCTTCGGCCGCCGACCACCCAGCGACCCAGGGGGCCCATCGGCGTTCCCCGACGACCCCGCGGCCCAAGCCTGGCTCACGGTCGACGGCGAACCCCGCGAAGACGCCTGGCAACCCACCGGCGCCGCCCCCGCCGACACCTGGCTCTCCGTCCAAGAGCCCGCCGACAACGACCCTCCCCCCGTACGAGACACCACCGGCGCGTCCCCCGACCCACGGGACAGCACCCCACAACCCCACCCCGGCGTACGGGACACCACCGCGCAACCCCACCCCCACGCGTCTTCAGAAGTACGAGACAGCGCCCCGCAGCCCTACCCCGGCACGCCTTCAGACGTACGAGACAACGCCGCCCACTCCCTCCCCGGCGCGCAGCCCTGGGAAGTGCAGGCCGCGGAAGGCGCGGCGTACGACTGGCATGCCGACGACGAGCCCGCGGCCCCGTCCTCGCAGAGAGCCACGGATGAGCCCCGCTGGGAGCCGCCGCCCGCGTTCACCGCCGCGGCGGCGGGGATGCAGGTGTGGCCCACTCCGGCCACCGGCTCCCCGCCCCCGTGGCCTGCCGCCACCGGTGAGCTGGAGCCGGACGACGACACCCCGGCCCTACTCGACGACGCGCAGCACACCGACCCGTCAGGGACCTGGCCCGCCCGCCCCGTCCCGCAACCGCCATCCGCGACACCGGAAGCATCCGAGGGACGGGCAGCCGAGCCGAGGCACCCCGTCCCGCTCAGCGCACCGACCCCCGCCGACCAGGACGCGCCGCCCGCCCCCAACTCCCCGTACGCGAAGGACGCCGTAGAGCTCTACCCGGCGGAGGACCCGAGACCGCCGTACGGCGTCGAGCCGACCCGCCCCTCCTACGACCAGGACGAGGCGCCCACCCGCCCAGGCCACATGCCGCGCCCCGGGCCGCTGCCGTCGACCGGCCGGAAGGGACCACCCGCACCGCTGTTCGACCCGAAGCTCTCACCCGCGGCCCAGCAAGGCACCCAGGCGGCTCCCACCGACCAGAGCGGCCCCCCACCCGAGGCCGCGCCACCCGTCATCGGCGCCCATCCCGAGAACGCCCCCGACGACGGCCCGAGCCGCCGGACGGAACCGGGCGACGTGCCCGTATGGCCCCCCACCCCACAGGGCGAAGACCAGGACCAGCTCGACCTCCCCTTCGCCCCCGAGGTCTGGGGACGCCGCTCCACCCCGGAAAACTCCGGTGAGGAGCAGCAGCCCGCCGAACATCCGCCCGGCAGCGTGATCCAGGGCGTCCCGATCCCGCCCCCGACCACCATCCCCCGGGTCCCGCCACCGCAGACCAACCCCGGCGCACCTGACAACACCCACCCGCCGCAGAAGCCCGCGGCCCTGCCGCACGCCACCGGCGCCCCGCCCCAGCAAGGCCCCGCGCCCCTCCCCGCAGGAGCCAACCAGGGCGAACTCCCGCCGCCGGCCAACGGCGACCAGGGCGGCCCGTACCGACAGCAGCCCTTCGCCCCCATCGAGATCCAACCCCAGAAGAGCAAGCGAGCCCTGTTCGCCACGCTCGGGGTCCTGGTACTCGCCGGCGTCGCCACCGGCGGCTTCTTCGCCGTACGGTCCGCCGACACCTCAGCCGCGTCAGGCGTCACCGCGAGCGCGCGGACCACACCCCCCGCCCCGCAGCCCACCACCGCCGCCGCCACCCCGGCCCAACCGGCAGGCAGCGCCATGCTGAACTCGGAGATCACCGACCCGAAGACGCTCTCGCTCAAGGAAGCGTTCCCGGACAAAAAGATCAAACTTGCGGGCGCCACCTTCACCCGCGTCAAGACGCAGGTGGCCGACGACTGCACCGACGCCGCGTCGGGCCCGTTCGCCGCGGCGCTGAAGGAGCAGAAGTGCAGCCGCGTGCTGCGCGCCACGTACGTCGACGGCAAGCGCCGCTACGCGGTGACCACCGGCATCGCGGTCCTGCCCAGCAAGGACGCCGCCGTGGAGGTCGACCAGGCCAAGGACCTCGGCCGCAACCTGTGGTTCCGCGGGCTCGCCGGTCCTGACGGTTCGGGCGGCGACCGGGTCCACATCGCCGGCGGCTACGCGGCGGGCCTGGTGTGGGGCCGCTACATCGTCTTCAGCTACGCCACCCACGCCGACGGCCACACCCCGGACGGCAAGGAGAAAGCCCTGGTGAAGGTGAGCGGCGAGTTCCGCGACGAGACCGCCAAGGTCCTGGAGCGCCGCGTCAACAACAGCTAACCGTCCACGGCCAGCGTCCGCACCCGCCTGGTCATACTCGGCGCGCCGCCAGCTAGCCGTCCGCGCCCGCCTGGTCATGCTCGCGCGCCCCGCGAGCTACCCGTCCACCGCCAGCGTCCCCACCCGCCTGGTCATACTCCGCGCCCCGCCAGCTATCCGTCCGCCGCCAGCGTCCGCACCCGCCTCGTCATGCTGGCGCGCGCAGCCAGCTCGCCGTCCGGCGGGTAGCGCACCTCTTCCAGGCAGAGTCCGCGCGCGGGCGCCACATGCACCCCACTGTCTCGTACGCCCGAAACGAGCACCTGCCCCGGCCACTCGACCGGGCGCCGCCCGTCACCCACGGCCAGCAGCGAGCCGACGAGCGCCCGCACCATCGAATGGCAGAAGGCGTCGGCCACCACGGTCGCGACCAGCGTCCCGTCGGGTTCGCGCGCCCAGTCGAGCCGCTGCAGCTCCCTGATCGTGGTGGCACCCTCGCGTTTCTTGCAGAACGCGGCGAAGTCGTGCTCGCCGATCAGCCGGGAGGCGGCGGCGTTCAGCGCGTCCAGGTCGAGCGGCCGGTTGTGCCAGAGCACCTCGTGCCGCCGCAGCGGGTCGCCCCCGCCCGGACGGTCGCTCACCCGGTACGCGTACCGCCGGGACAGCGCGGAGAACCGGGCGTCAAAGCCCTCAGGAGCCACTGAGACGCGAAAAACACGGACATCTGGGGCTAGGACACCCCCGAGCCTCCGGACGAGCACAGCGAGCCGCTCCTCCGTCCCCAGCGGCCCGGGCCGGTTCCCGTCGAGCTCCTTCAGCGCCTCGCCGGGCACGTCCAGATGCGCCACCTGCCCGCGCGCATGCACGCCCGCGTCCGTCCGCCCGGCGACCGTCAGCATCGGCGCGTCCAGCCGCAGGATCCGGCCGAGCGCCTGCTCGATCTCGCCCTGTACGGTGCGCAACCCAGGCTGACGGGCCCACCCGGAGAACCCGCTCCCGTCGTACCCGAGATCCAGCCTCAGCCGTAGCACGGTCACCTCCCAGAGGACACGCGAACAGAAAAGGGCCCGAACCCCCCAAGAGGTCCGGGCCCGTCGGCCTCGAAGATCAGGCCTCGTCCTTCTTCGCCTCAGGCTCGGCGGCGTCGTTCGCGCCCTCGACGGCCTCGGCGGCCTGCGTGCTCTCGGCGTCCTCGGTCTTCGCCTCGGCCGGCTTCTCCTCCGCGGGCGCGGCGGCCGGCGCGGTGGTGCGGGTGGTGACCTTGTTCAGCGGCTCGGTCACCAGCTCGATGACGGCCAGCGGGGCGTTGTCGCCCTTCCGCGCACCGATCTTGGTGATCCGGGTGTAGCCGCCGGGACGCTCGGCGAACGTCGTCGCGAGCTCGGTGAAGAGGTGGTGCACGACGCTCTTGTCACGGATGACGGTGAGCACCTGGCGACGGTTGTGGATGTCGCCCTTCTTCGCCTTGGTGATCAGGCGCTCCGCCAGCGGACGGACGCGCTTGGCCTTGGTGACCGTGGTGCGGATCTTGCCGTGGCGGAACAGGTCCGTGGCCAGGTTCGCCAGCATCCGCCGCTCGTGGGCCGGGCTGCCGCCAAGACGGGTGCCCTTGGTGGGCTTGGGCATAGCTCTCTCCTTGATGAGGTAACCGCCCCGGCCGTGCCAGGCACCGGGGTCGGGCGGCAGGCCACCTGGGCCTGCCGCGGGTCGAAGGCCGCGTGAAACGCGCCCTCAACGGGAACCGCTGGTGGCTCCCGCGAAGGGCCCCCTCTCAGGGGCCCCCACGGTCAGTACTGCTCGGTCTCGACGTACGCGCTGTCGTCTTCTTCGTAGCCGCCGCCCGCTACCGCGCTCGGGTCGAATCCGGGCGGTGAGTCTTTGAGCGACAGCGACATCTCGTGCAGCTTCTGCTTGACTTCCTCTATTGACTTCGCACCGAAGTTCCGGATGTCGAGCAGGTCCTGCTCGCTCCGCGCGACGAGCTCACCCACGGTGTGGATGCCCTCGCGCTTGAGGCAGTTGTACGAGCGGACGGTGAGGTTGAGCTCCTCGATCGGCAGCGCCAGGTCGGCGGCCAGGGCGGCGTCGGTCGGCGACGGGCCGATGTCGATGCCCTCGGCCTCGACGTTGAGCTCGCGGGCCAGGCCGAAGAGCTCGACGAGGGTCTTACCGGCGGAGGCCACCGCGTCGCGGGGCTTCATGGCCGGCTTGGTCTCGACGTCGAGGATGAGGCGGTCGAAGTCGGTGCGCTGCTCGACTCGGGTCGCCTCGACCTTGTAGGTGACCTTGAGAACCGGGGAGTAGATGGAGTCGATCGGGATCCGGCCGATCTCCTGGCCCGGCTGCTTGTTCTGCGCGGCGGAGACGTAGCCGCGGCCGCGCTCGACCGTCAGCTCCATCTCCAGCTTGGCCTTGCTGTTGAGCGTGGCGATGCGCAGCTCGGGGTTGTGCACCTCGACGCCCGCCGGCGGCGCGATGTCGGCCGCGGTGACCTCACCCGGGCCCTGCTTGCGCAGGTACATCACGACCGGCTCGTCGTGCTCGGAGGACACGACGAGTTCCTTGAGGTTGAGGATGATGTCGGTGACGTCTTCCTTGACCCCGGGAACGGTCGAGAACTCGTGGAGCACGCCCTCGATCCGGATGCTCGTCACGGCCGCGCCCGGGATGGACGACAGCAGCGTGCGGCGGAGCGAGTTGCCGATGGTGTAGCCGAAGCCGGGCTCCAGCGGCTCGATGACGAACCGGGAGCGCGTCTCGTCGATGGACTCTTCGAGAAGAGTCGGACGCTGAGCGATCAGCATGACTGGGTTCTCCCCTTTTTCGTGTGGCGCCCGCTATATGACGCCACTCCGATAAACAGCCTAGTTCTCGTACGGAGTAATCCGTACGAGAACCAGAACGACGAGTGACTACTTCGAGTAGAACTCGACGATGAGCTGCTCCTGCACCTGGGTGTCGATCTGCTGCCGGACGGGCAGCTGGTGCACCAGGATGCGGAGCCTGTCCGGCACGACGCCCAGCCAGGCCGGGACCGTGCGCTCGCCGGCGGTGGCGCGGGCCACCTCGTACGGCATCAGGTTGCGCTTGTTCTCACGAATCTCGATGATGTCGTGCTCGCGCACCCGGTAGGACGGGATGTCCACCTTCTTGCCGTTGACCATGACGTGGCCGTGACGGACCTGCTGGCGGGCCGCGTCGCGCGACTGCGCGAAACCGGCGCGGTAGACGACGTTGTCGAGGCGGCTCTCCAGGATCTGGAGCAGGATCTCGCCCGACTTACCGCTCCGGCTGGCGGCTTCCTCGTAGTAGTTGCGGAACTGCTTCTCGAGGACGCCGTAGATGCGGCGGGTCTTCTGCTTCTCGCGGAGCTGGAGCTGGTACTCGGACTCCTTGGGGCGTCCGCGGCCGTGCTCACCCGGCGGGTAAGGACGGATCTCGATGGGGCACTTGGCGGACTCGCACTTGCTGCCCTTGAGGAAGAGCTTGGTCTTCTCCCGGCGGCAGAGCTTGCAGTCCGCGCCCGTGTAACGAGCCATTTCTCTGTATCTCCTGGGCTAAGTCAGACGCGGCGGCGCTTGGGCGGCCGGCAACCGTTGTGCGGAACCGGGGTGACGTCCTGGATCGAACCCACTTCGAGGCCGGTGGCCTGGAGCGAGCGGATCGCGGTCTCACGACCGGAGCCGGGACCCTTGACGAACACGTCGACCTTGCGCATGCCGTGCTCCATGGCGCGGCGGGCGGCGTTCTCGGCGGCCATCTGAGCGGCGAACGGGGTGGACTTACGAGAGCCCTTGAAGCCCACGTGGCCCGCGCTGGCCCAGGAGATCACGTTCCCGTTGGGGTCGGTGATCGAGACGATCGTGTTGTTGAACGTGCTCTTGATGTGGGCGTGCCCGTGAGCGACGTTCTTCTTTTCCTTGCGGCGCACCTTCTTCGGCGCGCCCTGGCGGCTCTTAGGAGGCATTGCTTGCCTTCAACTCCTGAGGTCTTCGGTCCGCGGCTGTGCTGAATGGTCGCGCTTACTGGGCCCTTGAGGGCGGTCGCGTGGACCGCCGCTCCCGGGCCCGACCGTTCGCGCTCCGGTGGACTACTTCTTGCCGGGCTTCTTCTTGCCGGCCACGGTCTTCTTCTTGCCCTTGCGGGTGCGCGCGTTCGTCTGCGTGCGCTGGCCGTGGACGGGCAGGCCCTTGCGGTGCCGGATGCCCTGGTAGCAGCCAATCTCGATCTTGCGACGGATGTCGGCCTGGACCTCGCGGCGCAGGTCACCCTCGATCTTGAAGTTCGCCTCGATGTAGTCACGCATCGGGACGAGCTCTTGGTCGGTGAGCTGGTGCACACGCAGGTCGGGGCTCACACCGGTCGCCTGGAGGATCTCCTGGGCGCGGGTGCGGCCGATGCCGTAGATGTAGGTGAGAGCGATCTCCAGCCGCTTGTCGCGGGGGAGGTCGACGCCAACCAGGCGAGCCATGGCGGGCATTCTCCTTCGTTGTGGCGGAGGTCTTGCGCGCCACTTCCCCTCCCCAATGCCCGGGGTGGAGGGCCCTGGCCTCCGACCAGGGGTCTCCCGAGAGGTTCAGGCCCGTTGTGGGGCCTGCCTTCCCGGGTGTGGCACGCGCTTACGGAGCAAGACTTCTCATGCGTCGAGTCCGCACCCTGCTGGGAGGCGGACTCGGAGAAGCCTTGCGGCGACTAGCCCTGGCGCTGCTTGTGGCGCAGGTTGTCGCAGATCACCATGACGCGACCGTGCCGGCGAATCACCTTGCACTTGTCGCAGATCTTCTTGACGCTCGGCTTTACCTTCATAGTCCTTTGTGTCCTCAGACGTCTTACTTGTATCGGTAGACGATCCGCCCACGACTGAGGTCATAGGGGCTCAGTTCCACGACAACCCTGTCGTCCGGCAGAATCCGGATGTAGTGCATCCGCATCCGCCCGCTGATGTGGGCCAGGACCTTATGGCCGTTGTCGAGCTGCACCCTGAACATGGCGTTCGGGAGCGACTCGACCACAGTGCCCTCGATCTCGATGGCGCCGTCCTTCTTGGCCAAAATTCCTCGCGTTTCACTGATCGATCGTCTGAGGCTCCGGTTCACTAGCAGCCGCGACCTTCACGCTTCGGAGAGAGCGACGACCGACAAGGGGCGCCGACACGTGATAGTCATAGTGAGCCGACTAAGGAGTGTACGACACCACGGCGCGAATCGCGAAACGCGTGCCGGGTGTCCCGACACAACCAGAGCACAGTCTACCGGAATTCTCGGCCGCCCCGTTCCGCCCGCCGCGCGTGCCGCCCCGGCATGGACGAAGGCCCGCCGGGAGCCGGCGGGCCTCGTGAGGTCTCTCAGTAGATGCGGTGCACCGGGCCGCAGTACTTACCCGCCGCACACCAGCAGGTGCAGGTGTAGAGCTTCCTGATGTTCCGCTCGCTCCACGTGTGCTTGTACGAGCCGTTCCACCGGTAGAAGTGCTTGCCGGTCTTGTCGTAGATGTAGGCCCTCTTGTTCGCCGAGTAGTACTTGCCCCAGGCACCGGCGGTGGCCGACCCGCAGAGCGCACTAGTACACGGAGCGGTCGCTCACTTCCGCTCCTGGTTGCTCCCGAACACCGTGCTGACCAGCAGGATCGCGCCCCACGGCCCCATTACCCAGAGCGGCCACGGGTAGATGAACGAACCCGAGGTGATGCTGACGATCAGCCAGATGACCCAGTTGACGGAGCTGGCGGCCGCCCACGCGCCCCAGGCCGCCTTCAGGCCCGTGTGCATGCCCTGCTTGGCCACCGGCTGCGGCTCGACCTTGGCCGGCGGGTTGCGCAGGTCGACCTCGGGGAGATCCGCCGTCACCCTGGCCAGCTCACCGTAGGTCTTGCTCTGGTAGACCTCCTCGAGCCGCTGGTGGAACTCGTCCATGGTGAGGCGGCCCTGGGCGGTGTGCTCCCGCAGTAGGGCGGCCACCCGGTCACGTTCGACGTCGGATGCACGCATCTCGGGGCTCTGCGCCATGCCCACTCCCGGGGTTCCCGTCTACGGCTGCGAAAGGCGCTCCTTGCCCCCATCGAGGGCGGTAAGCACCCAAGGTCCATTATGTGTCACCGCCACGCTGTGCTCGAAGTGCGCGGACGGCTTGCCGTCGAGCGTCACCACGGTCCAGTCGTCGGCCAGCACCCGCGTCTGCTCCGTACCGAGGTTCACCATCGGCTCGATCGCCAGGCACATGCCCGGGGCCAGGACCGGACCGCGGCCGGGCCTGCCCTTGTTGGCGATCCACGGATCCATGTGCATCTCGGTGCCGATGCCGTGACCGCCGTACTCGGACGGGATGCCGAACCTGCCCTGCGACGTGACGTACCGCTCGATCTCGTAGCCGATGTCGGAGAGGCGGCGGCCGGGCGTGAGCGCCCTGATGCCGGCCCACATCGCCTCCTCGGTGATCCGGATCAGCTCCAGCAGCTCCGGCTCCACCTCGCCCACCGGGACCGTGATGGCCGAGTCGCCGTGCCAGCTGTCCAGGATGGCGCCGCAGTCGATCGCGATGATGTCGCCCTCGCGCAGCTTGCGCGCGTCGGTCGGGATCCCGTGGACCACCTCGTTGTTCACCGAGGCGCAGATCGACGCCGGAAAGCCCATGTAGCCCTTGAACGACGGGATGGCGCCCTGGTCCCGGATCGCCTTCTCGGCGATGACGTCCAGGTCGAGCGGTGTCATGCCCGGCTCGACGGACCGCCTCAGCAGGTCCAGAGTGCGCCCGACCACCAGTCCCGCGGCACGCATCTTCTCCAGTTGCTCAGGCGTCTTGATCTGGATTCCGTGCCGGTTTCTCTTGAACACGTACCGCACCCCCAAGGGCTTCAACGGGCAACATCGGAGCCCAATTCCCCCCACAATAACCGCGAGGTGGCACGGATCTCCGTGCCACCTCCGCGAATGTTCTCCAGGAACTACCCCAGGAATGGACGGATCGCGTCCATCGCCCGCTGGGTGACCTCCTCGACCGGCCCGGTCGCGTCCACGCCGACCAGGATGCCCTCGTCGGCGTAGTAGGAGATCAGCGGTGCGGTCTGCTCCTGGTAGACCTCCAGGCGGTGCCTGACGGTCTCCTCCCTGTCGTCGTCACGCTGGAAGAGCGTGCCGCCACAGGCATCGCACCGATCGTCCTGCTTGTCGTCGAACTCCACATGCCAGATGCGCCCGCACTGGCTGCACGTGCGCCGGCCCGCCAGCCGCCTGACCACCTCGTCGTCGTCGACCACGAGCTCCAGCACCACGTCGAGCCCCGTGCCCCAGTCGGCGAGCATCTTCTTGAGAATCTCGGCCTGCGGCACGTTGCGCGGGAAGCCGTCGAGCAGGAACCCGTCCTGCGCGTCGTCCTCCGAGAGGCGGTCACGGACCATGGCGATGGTGACCTCGTCGGGCACCAGGTCGCCGCGGTCCATGTAGGTCTTGGCGAGCTTGCCTAGCTCCGTGCCCCCGGAGACGTTGGCACGGAAGATGTCACCTGTCGAAATCTTCGGGATAGACAGGTTTGATGCGATGTACTGGGCCTGAGTCCCTTTGCCCGCTCCAGGGGGCCCAACTAGAACGAGCCTCACTACCGCAGGAAACCTTCGTAGTTACGCTGCTGCAGCTGGCTTTCGATTTGCTTGACCGTGTCCAATCCGACACCAACCATGATCAGGATGCTCGCCCCTCCGAACGGGAAGTTCTGGCTCGCTCCGGACACCGCAAGCGCGAAGATCGGGACCATGGAGATGAGACCCAGATAGAGCGCACCGGGCGTGGTCAGACGGTTGAGCACGAAACTGAGGTACTCGGCCGTCGGCCGGCCCGGACGGATGCCCGGAATGAACCCACCGTACTTCTTCATGTTGTCGGCCACTTCAGCGGGGTTGAAAGTGATGGACACGTAGAAGTAGGTGAAGAACACGATCAGGAGGAACAGCACCGCCATATAGATCGGCGTGTCGCCCGTGGCGAGGTTCTGCGAGATCCACTGCACGATCTGGTGGGGGTTCTCGGTGTTGGCGAACAGCGAGACCACCAGCTGCGGCAGATAGAGCAGCGACGAGGCGAAGATCAGCGGGATGATGCCCGCCTGGTTGACCTTCAGCGGGATGTACGTGGACGTACCGCCGTACATGCGGCGCCCGACCATCCGCTTGGCGTACTGGACCGGAATACGCCGCTGCGCCTGCTCGACGAAGACGACGGCGGCGACGAGGAACAGGCCGATCACCAGCACGGCGGCGAAGGTGACCTTGTTGGCCTGGAAGATGTTGGCCATCTCCGACGGGAAGACGGCGATGACGGACGTGAAGATCAGGATGGACATGCCGTTGCCGACACCGCGGTCGGTGATCAGCTCGCCCAGCCACATGATCACGGACGTGCCCGCGGTCATGATGACGACCATGGTCACGATCTGGAAGACGTTGTCAGGGTTGAGCAGCACGCTCTGCTGACAGTTCGGGAACAGCTGCCCCGAGCGCGCGAGCGCGATGAACGCGGTCGACTGGAGCACACCGAGGCCGACGGTCAGATAACGCGTGTACTGCGTGATCTTGGCCTGACCCGACTGGCCCTCCTTCTTGAGGGCCTCCAGCCGTGGGATGACGACGACCAGCAGCTGCAGGATGATGCTCGCGGTGATGTACGGCATGATGCCGAGCGCGAACACTGAAAGTTTCAGCAGGGCGCCACCGCTGAACAGCTGCACCATTCCATAGATTTGTCCGTTGGCGCCTGAACGGGCCTGATCGAAGCAGGCCGCAAGGTTCTGAACGTGAACGCCCGGAGTCGGAAGAACCGAGCCGAGGCGGAACAGCGCGATGATGCCCAGGGTGAAGAGCAACTTCTTGCGCAGGTCCGGCGTCCGGAACGCCCGGGTAAACGCGGTCAGCACGGTCCCTCCTGCGCGCCTGTGAGGCGGTGTGAGTATGCGATGGTGCGGGGCTCTGCCATCTGTGTATCAGGTCGAATCGGCAGAACGGAATCCTGCCGTCTCGCGAACTCTAACGCACTACGCGCGTGGGGGCCCATTGTCAGAACCCCCACGCGACGTAAATGCTCTTACAGCTCGGTAACGGAGCCACCGGCCGCGGCGATCTTCTCCTTCGCGGTGTTCGAGAAGGCGTGAGCCTGCACGTTCACCGCGACCGAGATCTCACCGGTGCCCAGCACCTTGACCGGCTGGTTCTTGCGGACAGCACCCTTGGCGACCAGCGCCTCGACGGTGACGTCGCCACCCTCGGGGAACAGCTCACCCAGCCTGTCCAGGTTGACGACCTGGTAGGTCGTCTTGAACAGCGCGTTGGAGAAGCCCTTCAGCTTCGGCAGACGCCTCTGCAGCGGCACCTGGCCACCCTCGAAGCCGGGGTGGATCGTGGTGCGGGCGTGCGTGCCCTTGGTGCCGCGACCGGCGGTCTTGCCCTTCGACGCCTCGCCGCGGCCCTTACGGGTCTTCGGCTTGTTGGCACCGGGGGCAGGACGCAGGTCGTGGATCTTGAGTGGAGCCTTGTCCGTCATGACTAGTCGACCTCTTCCACCTCGACGAGGTGCGTCACCACGGAGACCATCCCGCGAATCTCGGGCCGGTCCTCCTTGACGACGACGTCGCCGATTCGCTTCAGGCCAAGCGAGCGCAGCGAGTCACGCTGGTTCTGCTTGCCACCGATCTTCGAGCGAACCTGAGTGATCTTCAGGCGTGCCATGACTAGCTCACCGCCTTGGCGGCCGCTGCCTCGGCGAAGCCCTCACGCTGAGCCTTGAGCATCCGGGCCGGAGCCACGTCCTCGATCGGCAGGCCCCGGCGGGCGGCGATCTCCTCAGGCCGGGACAGGGCCTTCAGCGCCGACACCGTGGCGTGCACGATGTTGATCGGGTTGTCGGAACCGAGCGACTTCGACAGCACGTCGTGGATGCCGGCGCACTCCAGGACCGCACGGACCGGGCCACCGGCGATCACACCGGTACCCGGGGACGCCGGACGCAGGAAGACGACACCGGCCGCCTCCTCGCCCTGCACCGTGTGCGGGATCGTGCCCTGGATGCGGGGCACCTTGAAGAAGTGCTTCTTGGCCTCCTCGACGCCCTTGGCGATGGCGGCCGGGACTTCCTTGGCCTTGCCATAGCCGACGCCGACCATGCCGTTGCCGTCGCCGACGACGACCAGGGCGGTGAAGCTGAAGCGACGACCACCCTTCACGACCTTGGCCACTCGGTTGATCTTAACTACGCGCTCGATGTACGAGACGCCCTTGTCAGCGGCGCCACCGCGGCGATCGTCACGACGGTCACGCCGCTCGCCACCGGTGCCGCCACCGCGACGCGGAGCTGCAGCCATCAGTGGTTCCTCTTCTCAGTTGCCATCTTCCGGGCCCGCATCAGAACTCGAGCCCGCTCTCGCGTGCGCTGTCGGCCAGCGCCGCGATCCGACCTGCGTACCGGTTGCCACCACGGTCGAACACCACGGCGGTGATCCCGGCTTCCTTGGCCCGCTGAGCGAGGAGCTCGCCGACCTTCTTCGCCTTCTCGGTCTTGTCCGCCTCCAGCGCACGCAGCGAGGGGTCCATGGTGGACGCGCTCACCAGCGTGTGCCCGACCGTGTCGTCCACGATCTGGACGAACATGTGACGGGACGAGCGGTTGACGACCAGGCGCGGACGCTGGGCCGTACCGACGACCTTCTTGCGGACGCGGCGGTGGCGGCGGGCCCGCGAGACGGTGCGGGCAGCCGTGTGCTTGCCGAACGCAGTCTTCGGAGCCATGCCTACTTACCAGCCTTTCCGACCTTGCGGCGGATCTGTTCGCCCTGGTAGCGCACGCCCTTGCCCTTGTAGGGGTCAGGCCGGCGCAGCTTGCGGATGTTCGCGGCGACCTCGCCGACCTTCTGCTTGTCGATGCCGTCCACGTGGAACAGGGTCGGCTTCTCGACGCGGAAGGAGATGCCCTCGGGGGCGTCCACGATCACCGGGTGGCTGAAGCCCAGCGAGAACTCCAGCTGCTTGGGCCCCTTGGCCTGGACGCGGTAACCGACACCGACGATCTCCAGGGACTTCGAGTAGCCCTGCGTCACGCCCTGCACCATGTTGGCGATCAGCGTCCGCGAGAGCCCGTGCAGCGCACGGACCTTGTTCTCGTCGTTGGGACGGGAGACCTGAATGGTGCCGTCCTCGTCGCGAGCCACCTTGATGGGCTCGACGACCGTGTGGGTGAGCGTGCCCTTCGGGCCCTTGACCTGGACATCCTGACCGTTGATCGTGATGTCTACGCCGCTGGGCACAGGGATGGGCAGCCGTCCGATTCTCGACATGCTGTGTTCCTCCCCTCTACCAGACGTAGGCGAGGACTTCCCCGCCCACACCACGCTTGCCGGCCTGCTTGTCGGTCATGAGGCCGTGAGACGTCGAGATGATCGCGACGCCCAGCCCACCGAGGACTCGAGGCAGGTTGTCCTTCTTGGCGTAAACCCGCAGACCGGGCTTGGACACCCGGCGCAGGCCCGCGAGCGAACGCTCACGGCTCGGCCCGAACTTGAGCTCCACCACGAGGTTCTTGCCGACCTTGGCGTCTTCGACGCTCCAGGACTGAATGTAACCCTCCTGCTGGAGGATCTCGGCGATGTGTGCCTTGATCTTCGAGTACGGCATCGACACGCTGTCGTGGTACGCCGAGTTCGCATTACGCAGACGTGTGAGCATGTCTGCGATCGGGTCGGTCATCGTCATGGCCAGTGGCCTTCCTCGCCGCGGTTTCCAGTCGGCCGAGTGTCAGTGACGCGCACTGCTCTGCCGGTGGACCTTCGGCGTGGTCATGGGAGCCCTCTGCGCGAGCTCCCGGGGTCTGACTTACGGAATATGTGGAGCGGGTGGTCACCCCGGAGGGGGCGACACACGCCGCCCCCTAGGGTAACTACCAGCTGGCCTTGGTGATGCCAGGCAGCTCGCCCCGGTGGGCCATCTCGCGGAAGCACACCCGGCACAGGCCGAACTTCCGGTAGACGGCACGCGGGCGCCCGCAGCGCGAGCAGCGGGTGTAGGCCCGCACCTTGAACTTCGGCTTGCGCGCCGCCTTGGCGATCAGAGACTTCTTCGCCATCTGAATCAGGCCTCCTTGAAGGGGAAGCCGAGGTGCTTCAGCAGCGCCCGGCCCTGGTCGTCGTTCTTCGCCGTGGTCACGATCGTGATGTCCATGCCCCGCGGCCGGTCGACCTTGTCCTGGTCGACCTCGTGGAACATGACCTGCTCGGTCAGGCCGAAGGTGTAGTTGCCGTTGCCGTCGAACTGCTTCGGCGACAGGCCGCGGAAGTCACGGATCCGGGGCAGCGCCAGCGACAGCAGCCTGTCGAGGAACTCCCACATCCGGTCGCCGCGGAGCGTGACGTGCGCACCGATCGGCATGCCCTCGCGCAGCTTGAACTGGGCGATGGACCGGCGGGCGCGGACGACGGCCGGCTTCTGGCCGGTGATCGCGGTCAGGTCGCGGACGGCGCCCTCGATCAGCTTCGAGTCGCGGGCCGCCTCGCCGACACCCATGTTGACCTTGATCTTCACCAGGCCCGGCGTCTCCATGACGTTCTGGATGCCGAACTCCTCGCGAAGCTTGGCCGCGATCTCCTCGCGGTACTTCGTCTTGAGGCGCGGCGTCGGGCGCTCGGTCTCAGTGGTCGTAGCAGTCATCAGCTGTCCTCACCCGTCTCGTCGGCCTTCTCAGCCTTCTTGTCGGCGGGCTTGTCGGCGGCCTTGCCCTTCGGGCTGTCGTCCTTGACCTTCTTCACGTTGCTCACGTGGATCGGAGCTTCCATGGTCTGCACGCCGCCGGACTTGGCGCCGCGCGGACCCTGGTCGGTCTCCTTCGAGTGCTTCGTGATCATGTTGACGCCCTCGACCACCACGCGGTCCTCGCGCGGCAGCGTGGCGATGATGCGGCCCTTGGCGCCCTTGTCCTTGCCGGCGATGACCGTGACCAGGTCACCCTTCTTGACGTGGAGCTTCGGCATTACAGCACCTCCGGAGCGAGCGAGATGATGCGCATGAACTTCTTGTCGCGCAGCTCACGGCCGACCGGGCCGAAGATACGAGTGCCGCGAGGGTCGCCGCTGTCCTTGATGATCACGGCGGCGTTCTCGTCGAACCGGATGTAGGAGCCGTCGGGCCGGCGGCGCTCCTTGGCGGTGCGGACGATGACGGCTCTCACCACATCGCCCTTCTTGACGCCCGTGCTGCCCGGGAGGGCGTCCTTGACGGTGGCGACGATGACGTCGCCGATACCGGCGTAGCGTCGGCCAGAGCCACCGAGCACACGGATGCAGAGAATCTCCTTGGCACCCGTGTTGTCGGCGACCTTGAGCCGCGACTCCTGCTGGATCACGTTAACTCCTGTTAGTCGCGCCGGTTCTCACCCGGTCTCCCGACTGAGCCTGGCGGAACCTGAAATGGTCTTGGTCCCCCGGCTACGTACCGCAGCAGGCACGGCCTCCGGGCCCCAGGGAACCCGAAGGTTCCCGGGGCCCGGAGCACCAGCCTCCTGAGGCCGCACCGCAGGCGACGCGAGGCCTGCCGGCCCCGCGTCCTTGGACGCCGTCATGGGGTGTGACCCCCACGAGACGCGATCTATCCGAGGCGGCCTACTTGGCCTTCTCGAGGATCTCCACGACCCTCCACCGCTTGGTGGCGGAGAGAGGGCGGGTCTCCATCAGAAGCACACGGTCGCCCACGCCGCAGGCGTTGGACTCGTCGTGCGCCTTGTACTTGGTCGTACGGCGGATGACCTTGCCGTACAGCCGGTGCTTGACCCGGTCCTCGACGGCGACGACGACGGTCTTGTCCATCTTGTCGCTGACGACCAGGCCCTCACGGACCTTGCGGAAGCTACGGCCGCGCTCGGCGGCCTCGGCTCCGGTCTCGGTGCTGGTCTCGGTGGTCTCGGTCTCAGCCATCGCTCGACTCCTTCTCGACCGTGACGATGCCGAGCTCCCGCTCGCGCATCACGGTGTAGATACGGGCGATCTCGCGGCGGACGGCACGCAGCCGCCCGTGGCTCTCCAACTGACCGGTCGCCGCCTGGAAGCGGAGGTTGAACAGTTCCTCCTTCGCCTCCTTCAGCTTCTGGACGAGAGCTTCCTCGTCCTCGAGCCGCAGCTCTCCGGCGGTCAGGCCCTTAGCCATCACGCCTCACCCACTTCACGCTTTACGATCTTGCACTTCATCGGCAGCTTGTGCATCGCGCGCTGCAGAGCTTCGCGCGCCACCGACTCCCCGACGCCGGCAAGCTCGAACATCACGCGTCCGGGCTTGACGTTGGCGACCCACCACTCGGGCGAGCCCTTACCGGAACCCATCCGGGTCTCGGCGGGCTTCTTCGTGAGCGGGCGGTCGGGGTAGATGTTGATCCACACCTTCCCACCACGGCGGATGTGACGCGTCATGGCGATACGAGCGGCCTCGATCTGGCGGTTGGTCACGTAGCCGTGATCAAGCGCCTGAATGCCGTACTCGCCGAACACGACCCTGGTGCCGCCCTTGGCGACTCCGCTGCGGTCGGGCCGGTGCTGCTTGCGGTGCTTGACCCTGCGCGGGATCAGCATGGTCAGCTCCCTTCAGCACCCGGCTGCGCGGCCGGGCCGGTCTCGGGGGCGGCCTGAGCGGCCGCCTCAGTCCTGGGGGCACGGTCGCCGCGGCCACGACGGGCGCCGGAACGGCGCGGACGGTCGCCGCCCCTCCGGTCGTCCCGGTCACGGCGCTGGCCGGCACGGGCGCCTGCGGCGGCCGCCTCGCGCTCGGCGCGGCTGGTCGGGGCCTCGCCCTTGTAGATCCACACCTTCACGCCGATCCGGCCGAAGGTGGTACGGGCCTCGTAGAAGCCGTAGTCGATGTCCGCGCGGAGCGTGTGCAGCGGCACCCGGCCCTCGCGGTAGAACTCCGACCTCGACATCTCAGCGCCGCCCAGACGGCCCGAGCACTGCACCCGGATGCCCTTGGCGCCGCTCTTCATGGCCGACTGCATGGCCTTGCGCATGGCACGCCGGAACGAGACGCGGCTGGACAGCTGCTCGGCCACGCCCTGCGCGACGAGCTGGGCGTCGGTCTCGGGGTTCTTCACCTCGAGGATGTTGAGCTGGACCTGCTTCTTGGTCAGCTTCTCCAGGTCGCCGCGGATGCGGTCGGCCTCCGCGCCGCGGCGGCCGATGACGATGCCCGGACGCGCGGTGTGGATGTCGACCTGGACGCGGTCGGTCGTACGCTCGATCTCCACCTTGGAGATGCCGGCCCGCTCCATGCCCCTCTGCAGCATGCGACGGATCGCCACGTCCTCGGCCACGTACGACTTGTACAGCTTGTCGGCGTACCACCGGCTCTTGAAGTCGGTCGTGATGCCGAGGCGGAACCCGTGCGGGTTAACCTTCTGGCCCACTATCGGGTCCTTCCCTTCGGCTCGCGGGACTCCACGATCACGGTGATGTGGCTCGTCCGCTTGTTGATCCGATAGGCGCGACCCTGCGCACGCGGCCGGAACCGCTTCAGGGTCGGGCCCTCATCGACCCACGCGCGGCTGACGACCAGCGACTGAGGGTCGAGATCGAAGTTGTGCTCCGCGTTCGCCATCGCGCTCGAGAGCACCTTGTAAACAGGCTCGCTCGCCGACTGGGGAGCGAACTGCAGCACGGCCTGCGCCTCCGAAGCGGGCAGCCCGCGAATAAGGTCCACCACGCGGCGGGCCTTCTGGGGCGTGACGCGGACGAACCGCGCCTGAGCCCTGGCTTCCATCGCTTACTCCTCTTACTTCTGAAGGCTGTCTATCGCCGGCTGCGGCGGTCTTCCTTGACGTGGCTGCGGAAGGTCCGCGGCGGCGCGAACTCTCCGAGCTTGTGGCCGATCATCGCCTCGGTGATGAACACCGGGACGTGCTTGCGGCCGTCGTGCACGGCGATCGTGTGCCCGAGCATGTCGGGAACGATCATGGAGCGCCGCGACCACGTCTTGATGACGTTCTTGGTGCCCTTCTCGTTCTGCACCGCCACCTTCTTGGCCAGGTGGTCGTCGACGAAAGGGCCCTTCTTAAGGCTACGTGGCATTCTGGCTGCTCCTACCGCTTCTTCTTGCTACGCCGGCGAATGATCAGGCGGTCGCTGGCCTTGTTGGGCTGGCGGGTGCGGCCCTCGGGCTTGCCCTTGGGGTTCACCGGGTGGCGACCACCGGAGGTCTTGCCCTCACCACCACCGTGCGGGTGGTCGACCGGGTTCATGGCGACACCGCGGACGGACGGGCGCTTGCCCTTCCACCGCATGCGTCCGGCCTTGCCCCAACTGATGTTGGCCTGCTCGGCGTTGCCGACCTGGCCCACCGTCGCGCGGCAGCGGACGTCCACCATGCGCATCTCGCCCGAGGGCATGCGCAGCGTGGCGTACAGGCCCTCCTTGGCGAGCAGCTGGATCTGCGCGCCCGCGGAGCGGCCGAGCTTGGCGCCGCCGCCGGGACGGAGCTCCACCGCGTGGATGAAGGTACCGGTCGGGATGTTGCGCAGCGGCAGGCAGTTGCCGGGCTTGATGTCGGCCGAGGGGCCGTTCTCCACCCGGTCGCCCTGCTGGAGACCGCTGGGCGCGATGATGTAGCGCTTCTCGCCGTCGGCGTAGTGCAGCAGCGCGATATTGGCGGTGCGGTTGGGGTCGTACTCGATGTGAGCGACCTTGGCCGGAATGCCGTCCTTGTCGTGCCTGCGGAAGTCGATGATCCGGTAGGCGCGCTTGTGACCGCCGCCCTGGTGGCGCGCGGTGACCCGGCCGTGTACGTTACGGCCGCCCTTGTTGTGCAGGGGTGCAAGCAGCGACTTCTCGGGCTCGCTACGGGTGATCTCGGAGAAGTCCGAGACACTCGCCCCGCGGCGACCCGGGGTCGTCGGCTTGTACTTACGGATGCCCATCTTTTTCGTTCATCCTTCGTCGGAATCCGGCCCCGGAGAGCCGGATCTCTCATTTCCTGTCAAGCGCCCCGCGTTCAAATGCCAGAGCCCTCGGGCTCCGCCAGTCGAAACCGCAGGTTCCGAATTGACCATTCGTGCGCAGCACCCGGTCCTGGTCGCCGAGGGCGACCCCCGGGGGCACGCGGGGGGCGGAACCCCCCGCGCGGCTGATCAGGTCAGCCGATCTGCCCGAAGATGTCGATCCGATCGCCGTCTGCCAAGCTCACGATCGCGCGCTTGGTGTCGGGACGCTTGCCGAAACCGGTCCGGGTCCGCTTGCGCTTGCCCTGCCGGTTGATCGTGTTCACCCCGGTGACCTTGACCCCGAAGATCTTCTCGACCGCGATCTTGATCTCGGTCTTGTTCGCGGTGTTCTTCACCAGAAAGGTGTACTTGTTGTTCTCGTCGATCAGGCCGTAGCTCTTCTCGGAGACCACCGGCTTGATGATGACGTCGCGCGGGTCGGAGACCCGCTCCATGGTCGTCTTACGCGCGACCGGCTGACCGGTGTTGTCCATCAGGCGTCTTCCTTCTCAGTGCGAGCGCCCGCCGACAGCCGGGCCACGACCTGGTCGTAGGCCTCCTGGGTGAAGACCACGGCGTCGTTGCAGAGCACGTCGTAGGTGTTGAGCTGCCCCGAGTCCAGCAGGTGGACCTCAGGCGCGTTGCGCAGGCTCAGCCAGGTCAGCTCGTCGGACTCGTCGACGACGACGAGCACGGTCTTAGCCTGGGTGACGGTGCGCAGCGCCTGGAGGGCGGCCTTGGTCTTCGGCGTCTCGCCCTGGACCAGGCTGCTCACCACGTGGACGCGGCCCGCGGCCGCCCTGTCGGACAGGGCACCGCGCAGCGCGGCGGCCTTCATCTTCTTGGGCGTCCGCTGCGAGTAGTCGCGCGGCGTCGGGCCGTGGACGACACCACCGCCGGTGAACTGCGGCGCACGGGTCGAGCCCTGACGGGCGCGGCCGGTGCCCTTCTGCCGGTACGGCTTCTTGCCGCCACCGCGGACCTCGCCGCGGGACTTGGTCTTGTGAGTGCCCTGCCGGCGCGCCGCCTGCTGCGCCACCACAACCTGGTGGATCAGCGGGACGTTGACCTTCGCGCCGAAGATGTCTTCGGGCAGCTCGACGGAGCCGGTCTTGGCGCCGCTCGCGTCGAGCACGTCGATGCTGGTCACTTCGCGGCCCCCTTCTTGGCAGCGGTGCGGACGAGGACCAGGCTGCCGTTGGCGCCGGGGATCGCACCCTTGATAAGGAGCAGACCCTTCTCGGCGTCCACGGCGTGAACCTTCAGGCTCTGCACGGTCGTGCGGACGTTACCCATCCGCCCCGCCATGCGAGTGCCCCTGAAAACGCGGCCCGGGGTGGCGCAGCCACCGATGGAACCAGGCGACCGGTGCTTGCGCTGCGTGCCGTGCGACGCACTCAGACCGCCGAAGCCGTGGCGCTTCATGACACCGGCGAAGCCCTTGCCCTTGCTCTTGCCAGTGACGTCGACGTACTGGCCGGCTTCGAAGGTGTCAGCCAGCAGCTCCTGGCCGATCTCGTAGTCGCTCGCGTCGTCCGTGCGGACCTCCGCGAAGTAGCGGCGCGGCGTGATGTTGTGCTTACGCAGGTAGTCGCCGAGCGGCTTGTTGACCTTCCGCGGGTCGACCTGCCCGTAGCCGAGCTGGATGGCGGAGTAGCCGTCCTTCTCGGGGGTGCGGACGCGGGTCACCACGCACGGACCGGCCTCGACCACGGTCACCGGAACCAGCCGGTTGTCCGCGTCGAAGACCTGGGTCATGCCGAGCTTCTTGCCCAGGACGCCCTTGATCGTCTTAGCCATGTCAGTGCGTTCCCTCAGAGCTTGATCGAAATGTCGACGCCCGCGGGGAGGTCGAGCCGCATGAGCGAGTCGACGGTCTTGGGCGTCGGGTCGATGATGTCAATCAACCGCTTGTGCGTACGCATCTCGAAGTGCTCGCGGCTGTCCTTGTACTTGTGCGGCGAGCGGATGACGCAGTACACGTTCTTCTCGGTCGGCAGCGGCACCGGGCCCGCGACCTTCGCGCCAGTCCGCGTCACCGTCTCGACGATCTTCTTGGCCGAAACGTCGATGACCTCATGGTCATAGGCCTTAAGCCGGATGCGGATCTTCTGTCCCGCCATAGTGGCCTCGGTGTCCTTCGCTGTCGTCAGAAAAAGTATCGTGCGGCTTATGCCGCTTTCGGTGCGTGTGGCCCCACGTGACAGACGCGTGGATCTGCCGTTCCTTCCGTGATCCGGCAGTTACTTCGGTTGTAGTCCCGAAGGAACTGCTGAATCACGGCTTTCTCGTGGAGCCGCGGGCCGGGCCGCTGCACAGCCGCCCGCCCCGGTCGTGGTGCGGCGGTCGGCCCCTTCTTCGGGGGCCGACCGCCGCCCCGCGGTCGTGCTACTTGATGATCTTCGTGACCCGGCCGGCGCCGACGGTGCGGCCACCCTCACGGATCGCGAACTTCAGGCCTTCCTCCATGGCGATGGGCTGGATCAGCTCAACGCGCATTTCGGTGTTGTCGCCCGGCATGACCATCTCGGTGCCCTCGGGGAGGTGCACGACACCGGTCACGTCAGTCGTACGGAAGTAGAACTGCGGGCGGTAGTTGTTGAAGAACGGCGTGTGGCGGCCGCCCTCGTCCTTGGACAGGATGTAGACCTGGCCCTCGAACTCGGTGTGCGGGGTGGTCGTGCCCGGCTTGATGATGCACTGGCCGCGCTCGACGTCGTCGCGCTTGATGCCGCGGAGCAGCAGGGCGGCGTTGTCGCCGGCGTGACCCTCGTCGAGCATCTTGTTGAACATCTCGATGCTGGTGACGGTGGTCGTCGTCTTCTCCGGCTTTATGCCGATGATGTCGACCTGCTCGTTGACCTTGACGACGCCGCGCTCGATCCGGCCGGTGACGACGGTGCCGCGGCCGGTGATCGAGAAGACGTCCTCGACCGGCATGAGGAACGGCTTGTCCGTCTCCCGCGGCGGCTCCGGCACGTTCTCGTCGACGGCGTTCATGAGCTCGACGATGCTGTCGGCCCACTTCTCGTCGCCCTCGAGGGCCTTGAGCGCGGAGACGCGCACGACCGGAACGTCGTCGCCGGGGAACTCCTGCGCGGACAGGAGCTCACGGACCTCCAGCTCGACGAGCTCGAGGATCTCCTCGTCGTCGACCATGTCGGACTTGTTGAGGGCCACGACGATGTAGGGAACGCCGACCTGGCGGGCCAGGAGGACGTGCTCCTTCGTCTGCGGCATCGGGCCGTCGGTGGCGGCGACCACGAGGATGGCGCCGTCCATCTGGGCGGCACCGGTGATCATGTTCTTCACGTAGTCGGCGTGACCCGGGCAGTCCACGTGGGCGTAGTGGCGCTTCT
Source organism: Nonomuraea sp. NPDC049649 (assembly GCF_040675175.1). Classification (NCBI taxonomy): domain Bacteria; kingdom Bacillati; phylum Actinomycetota; class Actinomycetes; order Streptosporangiales; family Streptosporangiaceae; genus Nonomuraea; species Nonomuraea sp. NPDC049649. The sequence goes on along the minus strand of NZ_JBFAOH010000023.1, from coordinate 7,900 downwards.
GGGTCTGGTACTCGACGTGCGAAATGGAGATCGTGATCCCGCGGGCCTTCTCCTCCGGCGCCTTGTCGATCTTGTCGAACGGCGTCGCAGCGTTCAGCTCGGGGAAACGGTCGTGGAGCACCTTGGTGATCGCCGCGGTCAGTGTGGTCTTACCGTGGTCGATATGCCCAATGGTGCCGATGTTCAGGTGCGGCTTGGTCCGCTCGAACTTGGCCTTGCCCACTGGTTCTCTCCTTGAGAATCTGACTGACTTTCGTCTACACACTCGGGCCCGGGTGATCCCGAACCCCTAGGCGGTGGGACGGCCTGTCAGCCGTCCCACCAGGGACCGAAGCTACTCGCCCCGGGCCTTCGCGACGATCTCCTTGGCGATGCCGGGCGGCACCTCCGCGTAGGAGTCGAACTGCATGCTGTAGCTCGCCCGCCCCTGCGTCTTGCTACGCAGGTCACCCACGTAGCCGAACATCTCAGACAGCGGTACGAGCGCCTTGACGACGCGGGCGCCGGCCCGCTCGTCCATCGCCTGGATCTGCCCCCGGCGACCGTTGAGGTCGCCGATGACGTCACCCATGTAGTCCTCGGGCGTGGTGACCTCGACGGCCATCATCGGCTCGAGGAGCACGGCGTCAGCCTTGCGCGCGGCCTCCTTGAAGGCCATCGAGCCAGCGATCTTGAACGCCATCTCCGAGGAGTCGACGTCGTGCGCGGCACCGTCCTGGAGCGTCACCTTCACGCCCACCATCGGGTAGCCGGCCAGCACGCCGAACTCGGCGGCCTCCTGGGCGCCCGCGTCGACCGACGGGATGTACTCCCGCGGCACACGGCCACCCGTGACCTTGTTCTCGAACTCGTAACCGTCGTTGCCCTCGCCCAGCGGCTCGAGGTCGATGATGACCCGCGCGAACTGACCGGAACCACCGGTCTGCTTCTTGTGGGTGTAGTCGACCTTCTCCACCTTGCGGCGAATGGTCTCGCGGTAGGCGACCTGCGGACGGCCGACGTTCGCCTCGACCTTGAACTCGCGGCGCATCCGGTCGACCAGGACCTCGAGGTGAAGCTCGCCCATGCCCCAGATGACCGTCTGGCCGGTCTCCTCGTCACGGCGGACCTGGAAGGACGGGTCCTCCTCGGCCAGCCGCTGGATCGCGGTCGACAGCTTCTCCTGGTCGCCCTTGGTCTTGGGCTCGATCGCGACGTTGATGACCGGAGCCGGGAACGTCATCGACTCGAGCACGACCTGCTTGACCGGGTCGGACAGGGTGTCGCCGGTGGTGGTGTCCTTGAGGCCCATCACCGCGACGATCTGACCGGCGACCGCCACCGAGCGCTCCTCGCGCTTGTTGGCGTGCATCTGGTAGATCTTGCCGATCCGCTCCTTCTTGCCCTTCACAGAGTTGATGACCTGTGAACCGGCCTCGAGCGTGCCCGAGTAGACGCGGATGTAGGTGATCTTGCCCAGGTGCGGGTCGCTCGCGATCTTGAAGGCCAGAGCCGAGAACGGCTCCTTCGGGTCCGCGTGACGCTCCATCGCAACGCTCTCGTCGCCAACGGCGTGACCCTTTATTGCCGGTATGTCCGTGGGCGCCGGGAGGAAGGCGACGATCGCGTCGAGCAGAGGCTGCACGCCCTTGTTCTTGAACGCGGTGCCGCACAGCACCGGGTTGACCGCACCCGAGATCGTGGCGCGGCGCAGGGCCGCGATCAGCTGCTCCTCGGTGGGCTCGGTGCCCTCCAGGAAGAGCTCCATGAGCTCGTCGTCGTTCTCGGCGACGGTCTCGACCAGCTTGTCGCGCCACTCACGGGCGGCGTCGGCGTGGTCGGCCGGGATGTCGACGACGTCGTACATCTCGCCCTTGGCCGCGTCGGCGCTCCAGATGAGGGCCTTCATCCTGATGAGGTCGATGACGCCCTTGAAGTCGGCCTCAACGCCCCACGGAAGCTGGATCACGGCCGGCGTGGCGCCGAGCCGGTTGATCATCATGTCGACGCAGCGGTGGAACTCCGCGCCGACCCGGTCCATCTTGTTCACGAAGCAGATGCGCGGGACGTTGTAGCCGTCAGCCTGACGCCACACCGTCTCCGACTGGGGCTCGACACCCGCGACCCCGTCGAACACTGCCACGGCGCCGTCGAGGACACGCAGCGAGCGCTCGACCTCGATGGTGAAGTCGACGTGGCCCGGGGTGTCGATGATGTTGATCGTGTGACCGTCCCAGATGCAGGTGGTCGCGGCCGACGTAATCGTGATGCCGCGCTCCTGCTCCTGCTCCATCCAGTCCATCGTCGCCGAGCCCTCGTGGGTCTCGCCGAGCTTGTAGTTGATGCCGGTGTAGAACAGGATGCGCTCGGTCGTGGTTGTCTTGCCCGCGTCGATATGGGCCATGATCCCGATGTTGCGGACCTTGGCCAGGTCAAGTGCGGTCGTGGTGGCCACTTTCTTCGCGTCCTCGTCGTCTCGTCGAACCCGCCGGGTTTACCAGCGGTAGTGGGCGAAGGCCTTGTTGGACTCGGCCATCTTGTGGGTGTCCTCGCGCTTCTTCACGCTCGCCCCGAGACCGTTGCTGGCGTCGAGGAGCTCGTTCATGAGGCGCTCGGTCATGGTCTTCTCGCGGCGGGCGCGCGCGTACTGCACGAGCCAGCGCAGCGCCAGGGTGGTGCTGCGCGCGGCACGCACCTCGACCGGCACCTGGTAGGTCGCACCACCGACACGACGGCTGCGGACCTCGAGGGTCGGCTTGACGTTGTCGAGCGCGCGCTTCAGCGTGACGACAGGGTCGTTGCCCGTCTTCTCGCGGCAGCCCTCAAGGGCGCCGTAGACGATCGACTGCGCGATCGAACGCTTGCCGTCCAGAAGAACCTTGTTGATCAGCGCGGTGACCAGCGGGGAGCTGTAAACCGGGTCAGCCATGAGCTGACGGCGGCCAGGAGAACCCTTGCGAGGCATAGTTAGCTCTTCTCCTTCTTCGCGCCGTAACGGCTACGGGCCTGCTTGCGGTTGCGGACACCCTGAGTGTCGAGCGAACCACGGATGATCTTGTAGCGAACACCCGGCAGGTCCTTCACACGACCGCCACGCACGAGCACGATGGAGTGCTCCTGCAGGTTGTGGCCCACACCGGGGATGTAGGCCGTGACCTCGATGCCGTTGGTGAGCCGCACACGGGCCACCTTGCGCAGTGCCGAGTTGGGCTTCTTGGGAGTCGTGGTGTAGACGCGCTGGCACACACCCCGCCGCTGCGGACTCCCCTTGAGGGCAGGCGTCTTGGACGCCGTCACCTTGTCCTGCCGGCCCTTGCGGACCAACTGCTGAATAGTGGGCACTGCCACTCCGTTTCGTGCCTGGCCGGTGTTACGTCAGTTGTCACAATTCGCAGGCACTGCCGGTGTCATGACCTGCGGATTGTCCCTCGTCTCCACGCCCCCGCGCTCGGGCGTGTCGCGCGCTGTCCGCACTGACACATCCGCGAGGGCCACGAGCTAGGAAGTCGACCTGCGCTGCCATAAAAGAGCGCACGATCGAGAGCCCGCAAACTACGGGCACGATGGTTTAGGTTACCAGGACCCCGCGACACGTCAAAACGGCGCGGCAAGGCTTGTAACCCTTACCGCTCCGGATGTCGCGTGGCCCCTACCCACCATGGGCCCGGCTACTGCTCGCCACTCATGATATAGCGAGATCTGGTCTGCCGCCGACCATACCAAGAACATCTCGCGGCGCGAAGGTGACAATTCGCCCCGGAACGAGCGAGCGCCCGGACCCCCTGCGGGATCCGGGCGCTCACCCACGGCTCGTCTTACCGGTTGTACTGACCGAAGTCGTACTCCTCCAGCGGCACGGCCTCGCCGCTGCCGGTGCCGAACGTGTAGTCCGCCGCGGAACCGTCGTAGCCGCCCACGGTGTACATGGCGGCCTTGGCCTCCTCGGTCGGCTCCACCCGGATGTTGCGGTACTGGGGCATGCCCGTGCCGGCCGGGATGAGCTTACCGATGATGACGTTCTCCTTCAGGCCCAGGAGCGAGTCGGACTTGGCGTGGATCGCCGCGTCCGTCAGGACCCTGGTCGTCTCCTGGAAGGAGGCCGCCGACAGCCAGGACTCGGTGGCCAGCGACGCCTTGGTGATGCCCATGAGCACCGGGCGTCCGGCCGCCGGGGCGCCGCCCTCGGCGACGGTCTCGCGGTTGATCTGCTCGAACCGCGGCCGCTCGACGAGCTCACCGGGCAGCAGGTCGGTGTCACCGGACTCCAGCACGTTCACGCGCTTGAGCATCTGCCGCACGATTATCTCGATGTGCTTGTCGTGGATCGACACACCCTGCGAGCGGTAGACCTGCTGGACCTCCGCCACCAGGTGCAGCTGCACGGCCCGCGGGCCGAGGATGCGCAGCACCTCGTTCGGGTTGACCGCACCGGCCACGAGCTGCTGGCCCACCTTGACGTGGTCGCCGTCGAAGACCAGCAGGCGCGCCCGCATCGAGACCGGGTAGGCGATCTCCTCGGAGCCGTCGTCCGGGATGATGACGACCTTGCGTGCCTTGTCCGTCTCGTCGATGCGGACCCGGCCCTCCGCCTCGGAGATCGGGGCGACACCCTTGGGGATGCGCGCCTCGAACAGCTCCTGGACTCGGGGCAGACCGTGGGTGATGTCGGCGCCCGCCACACCACCGGTGTGGAAGGTACGCATCGTCAGCTGCGTGCCGGGCTCACCGATCGACTGGGCGGCGATGATGCCGACCGCCTCGCCGACGTCCACGAGCTTGCCGGTCGCCAGCGAACGGCCGTAGCAGGTGGCGCAGACACCGATCTTCGCCTCGCAGACGAGCGCGCTGCGGGTGCGGACGGTCTCCACGCCGGCCTCGACCAGCTTGGTGACGTGCAGGTCGTTGATGTCGGTGCCGGCCGACACGATGACCTTGCCGTCGACCTCGACGTCCTCGGCCAGGATGCGGCCGTGCACGTTGGACTCGGCGTTCTCGGCCTTGACCAGGTTGCCCGCCGCGTCGCGCTCGCCGACCGCCAGCGGGACCGCGCGGTCGGTGCCGCAGTCGATCTCGCGGACGATGACGTCCTGCGCCACGTCGACCAGACGACGGGTGAGGTAACCCGAGTCGGCCGTCCGCAGCGCGGTGTCGGCCAGACCCTTCCGCTGTCCGTGGGTGGAGATGAAGTACTCCAGCACCGACAGGCCCTCGCGGAACGAGGCCTTGATCGGCCGCGGGATCGTCTCACCCTTGGTGTTGGACACCAGGCCGCGGATGCCGGCGATCTGACGCACCTGCATCTTGTTACCGCGGGCGCCGGAGTTGACCATCATCCAGACCGGGTTGGTCGCCGGGAAGGCGTTGACCATGTCGGTCTCGACGTCGGCCGTGGCGTGCGTCCAGATCTCGATGAGCTCCTGACGGCGCTCCTCGTCGGTGATCAGGCCACGCTCGTACTCGCGCTGCACCTTGTCGGCGCGGCGCTCGTAGCTCTCCATGATCTCGGTCTTGTTGGGCGGCGCGACGACGTCCTCGATCGAGATCGTGACGCCGGAGCGGGTCGCCCAGCGGAAGCCGGCGTCCTTGAGCGCGTCGAGCGAGTTGGCGACCTCGATCTTCGGGTAGGTCTCCGCCAGCTCGTTCACGATCGTGGACAGCTGCTTCTTGCCGACCTGGAAGTTGACGAACGGGTAGCTCATCGGCAGCGTCTGGTTGAACAGGCAGCGGCCGAACGTCGTCTCAAGGCGAATCGGGTCGCCCTGCTCCCAGCCCTCGGGCGCGACCCAGTCACGCGGCGGCAGGACATCCCGGAGCCGGACCTGGATCTTGGCCTGGATGTCGAGCTCGCGGCGGTCGAAGGCCATCTGTGCCTCGGCCACCGAGCCGAACACGCGGCCCTCGCCCAGCGCGCCCTCCTTCATGGTCGTCAGCCAGTAGAGGCCGATGACCATGTCCTGGGTCGGCATCGTCACGGGCTTGCCGTCGGCCGGCTTGAGGATGTTGTTGGTCGAGAGCATCAGGATGCGTGCCTCGGCCTGGGCCTCAGCCGACAGCGGCAGGTGCACGGCCATCTGGTCGCCGTCGAAGTCCGCGTTGAACGCCGTGCAGACGAGCGGGTGGATCTGGATGGCCTTGCCCTCCACGAGCTGCGGCTCGAACGCCTGGATGCCCAGGCGGTGGAGCGTGGGCGCGCGGTTGAGCAGCACCGGGTGCTCGGTGATGACCTCTTCGAGCACGTCCCACACGACCGGGCGGGCGCGCTCGACCATCCGCTTGGCCGACTTGATGTTCTGCGCGTGGTTGAGGTCCACGAGCCTCTTCATCACGAACGGCTTGAACAGCTCCAGCGCCATCTGCTTGGGCAGGCCGCACTGGTGCAGCTTGAGCTGCGGGCCGACGACGATGACCGAACGGCCGGAGTAGTCGACACGCTTGCCCAGCAGGTTCTGCCGGAAGCGGCCCTGCTTGCCCTTGAGCATGTCGCTGAGCGACTTCAGCGGGCGGTTGCCGGGGCCGGTGACCGGGCGGCCACGACGGCCGTTGTCGAACAGCGCGTCGACGGCCTCCTGCAGCATCCGCTTCTCGTTGTTCACGATGATCTCGGGCGCACCGAGGTCGAGAAGCCGCTTGAGGCGGTTGTTGCGGTTGATGACCCGGCGGTAGAGGTCGTTCAGGTCGGAGGTCGCGAACCGGCCACCGTCGAGCTGCACCATCGGGCGCAGGTCCGGCGGAATGACCGGAATGCAGTCGAGGACCATGCCGCGCGGCGAGTTGGTGGTGTTGAGGAACGCCGACACCACCTTGAGCCGCTTGAGCGCGCGGGCCTTCTTCTGGCCCTTGCCGCTGCGGATCGTCTCGCGCAGGTTCTCCGCCTCGGCCTCCAGGTCGAAGCTGGCGAGCCGGTCCTGGATGGCCTGCGCGCCCATGCCGCCCTTGAAGTAGCGGCCGAAACGGTCGCGCATCTCGCGGTAGAGCAGCTCGTCGCCCTCCAGGTCCTGGACCTTGAGGTTCTTGAAGCGGCTCCAGACCTCCTCGAGCCGGTCCAGCTCGCGCTGGGCCCGGTCGCGGATCTGGCGCATCTCGCGCTCGGCGCCCTCGCGCACCTTACGGCGCTGGTCGCCCTTGGCGCCGGCGGCCTCCAGCTCGGCCAGGTCGCTCTCAAGCTTCTTCTGCCGGGCCTCGACGTCGGCGTCACGGCGCTGCTCGATGTGCTGCCGCTCGACGGAGATCTTCGCCTCCAGCGAGGGCAGGTCACGCTCACGCATCTCGGTGTCGACATGCGTGATCATGTACGCCGCGAAGTAAATGACCTTCTCCAGGTCCTTCGGGGCCAGGTCGAGCAGGTAGCCCAGACGCGACGGGACGCCCTTGAAGTACCAGATGTGGGTGACCGGAGCGGCCAGCTCGATGTGGCCCATCCGCTCACGCCGCACCTTGGCCCGGGTCACCTCGACGCCGCAGCGCTCACAGATGATGCCCTTGAAGCGGACCCGCTTGTACTTACCGCAGTAGCACTCCCAGTCGCGGGTCGGACCGAAGATCTTCTCGCAGAAGAGCCCGTCCTTTTCCGGCTTGAGGGTCCGGTAGTTGATGGTCTCGGGCTTCTTGACCTCGCCGTGCGACCACTGACGGATATCGTCGGCCGTCGCCAGCCCGATCCGAAGCTCGTCGAAGAAGTTGACGTCCAGCATTTTGTGCGATCTCCCCCTCAGACTTCTTCCACGCTGCTCGGCTCACGCCGGGACAGATCGATGCCGAGTTCCTCCGCCGCGCGGAAGACGTCCTCGTCCGTGTCGCGCATCTCGATGGACATGCCGTCGCTGGAGAGCACCTCGACGTTGAGGCAGAGCGACTGCATCTCCTTGATGAGGACCTTGAAGGACTCCGGAATACCCGGCTCGGGAATGTTCTCGCCCTTGAC
>NZ_JBFAOH010000022.1:0-101838 GCF_040675175.1 Nonomuraea sp. NPDC049649 | reverse complement strand
ACACCAGGCCCGCGCCCGCTGGTTCCATAAACGCGCCCGCCTGGCAGCCGCATAAACCCACAGCTCAGCTCGCGAATGGAGACTGCCGTACTAGTGGTCTCAATTTCGTCGCGCACACGATGTCCTTCTTCAACGCGCTCCGGCTCCGGGATGATCGCCGTGCCGAGGGTGGGTCCGTAGGTGGCTGAGGTGCTTGTCCTTCTTGAGCGCCGCCATCATGCTCACCCCAACGTAGAGGCAGAAGAGCAGCCCGCCGCTACTTTCGAGCGATCCGCTCCAACGCCTTCGCCCGTGTGGCGGGGGCGGGATGATGCTTGGTCGCGTGGGCGATCGGCTGTTGTTCCTGTTCGTCCCCTCGTACACAGAGGAACCCCGGCCCGCATGACCCTTTCTGGATCGATCGCTCCAGATAGGTGTACGGTGGAGTCATGGCCAGAACGCGGGGGTTCGACACCGAGGTCGCGGTGAGCCGTGCGATGGAGTTGTTCTGGATGCGCGGCTACGAGGCGACCTCGCTGCGGGACCTGACGCAGCACCTGGGGATCGGCCAGGGCTCGCTGTACGCGGCGTTCGGTGACAAGCAGGGCCTCTACCGGGCGGCGCTGGAGCACTACCGCGCCAACCTGGCCGCGGCTGCCCTGCGCGATCTGGAGGAGGGGGCGGATGCCCGGTCGGCGGTTCGTGCGTTGCTGATGGAGCGGGTGCGGATCGCTGTGGAGGACGGCGGCCGGGGATGTCTGGCTGTCAACGCCGCCTGTGAGCGGCTGCCGGAGGATCCGTCGATCCGGCGTGTCGTGCGGGACATGCAGGACGCCAGTCAGGAGGCGCTCGCTGAGGTGTTGCGCGCCGGGGTGGAGCGGGGTGAGATCGCGCCGCAGCATGACCCTCACACGCTGGCCGCTTTTCTCGTCACCTTCCTCAATGGGCTGCTGGTCACCTCGAAGATCACGCCGGATGCCCGTGCCCTCGAACCTGTCGTGGAGGTGGCGCTGGCCACTCTCGGGTGACTTCTTCGTGCCCGCAATCTGTATCAACTGTTCCAGAAAGGCTGGATGAGAAATGATGGTCGACCACAACGGGCAGCCCATGCGTACGGGCCGCGCCGGCGTCAACGGGACGAGCCTGCACTACCGGACGGCCGGTTCCGGTCCTGCGGTGGTGCTGCTGCACGGCGTGCCCAAGACCGGCTACCACTGGCGTCACCTGGTCAAGAAGCTTGCGCCCCACTACACCGTCGTCGTGCCCGACCTGCGGGGGCTCGGCGACTCGGCGCGTCCCGCGGACGGGTACGACTCCGCGACGATGAGCGATGACATCGCCGAGCTCATGACGTTCTTAGGGCATGAGAGCTACGCCGTGGTGGGCGAGGACTGGGGAGCGGTGATCGGCTACCAGCTCGCCGCACGGCACCGCGGCCACGTCAGTGCCCTCGTCTTCGCTGAGGCGCTGTTCCCCGGGTTCGGCTTCGAGGAGCACACCGCGCTCACTCCCGAGAACGTCTCCAGCGGGATGCATCTGTGGCATCTGGGCTTCTACTTCCAGCCCGACGTACCCGAGATGTTGATCTCGGGGCATGAACGCGAGCTGATCACGTACATGATCAAATCCGAGCGCAGCCACCCCGACACGGCCACCCCCGACGCGATCGAGGAGTACGTGCGCACCTACTCGATGCCCGGCGGCATCCGCGCGATGCTGTCCATCTACCGGGCGATGCTCGTCGACGCCGAGCAGAACCGGCAGGCCGCGAGGAAGAAGCTGGACATCCCGGTCCTGGCGCTCGGAGGCTCCGCCTTCATCGGCGAGCGCAACGAGTCCCAGATGCGGATCATGGCCGACGACGTCACCGGTCACGTCTTCGACGCGGGGCACGACCTCGCCGAGGAGGTGCCCGACGAGATGGCCGACGTGATCCTGCCGTTCCTGGCGGGGAGCCGGTAACGGGTCGATGATCTAGGTGTTCAAAGGCGGGCCAGGCATGGGGAGCTCCATCATCACCTGATGAAGGCGAGCGGCCGGACGGCAGCCGCCGCGGAGTTCCCCACTCACCTGTACGACCGCGTACCGGCGATGCGGTTCCCCCGGATCTCCAGCGAAGTGCCAGGTTGTCCGCTCATGCCCGTGACCTCACGTCTGTTTACTTGGGCCGACGGTTTCGGGTTCGCCGCTCTGATCAGCGATCTCCCGGGGGAGTCGGCAGCCGCCGTTTCTCATGTCTGATGGCCAAGCGGATCGTCCAGTAGAGGCAGAAGAACACCAGCGCGGCCGGAACAACCCACATGATGAGCACGAACAGAATCTCGGGAAGCCCGATCGACATCTGACCCTCCGCTATAGGGGGAACCAGCTTGCCTGATTACGCAAAGGGCGTCCATCGATGCTGATCATCAATTTCCGCCATTCCGAGTGCCGAGATGGAGCCTGACGACCGTCTCGTCATCGATCTCACAGCTGCGTCTCGGTGATCCCGCCGTCACTGCCGGGTGAGGTGGGTTCTGGCGGAGGTGGGCGATGAGGGGGGCTTTCGCGGCGCAGACCTGACTTTCGGCAGGGGGGCCGGTTGACGATCGGCAGATGAACCGCCGGGCGCGCCCTTGACAGGCTCGCCCGTATGAACACGCTTTTCCCCGGGCGGTGGATCGGCGGGGTGGCCCTCATCCTGGGCCCGGTGATCATGTGGGCCGGCTACCTGCTGCGTTACCTGAGCACCGTCACCGCCCTCACCTCTCAACAGCAGGCCTGGGCTGATGCGAAGCCCTTCGCCGCCTTCGGCCAGCTCCTCGCCTACACCTCCGAACCCGCCCTGATCACCCTCTCCTACGCGGTCTTCACCCTGGGGGCGCTGCTGCTCTTCCCCGCCTTCGTCGCCCTGGCCCAGCAGGTGGGCGGCGGTCTCGCCTTCTGGGGCGGCACCCTGCTGGTCGCCGGGCTCTTCTCCCGCCTGTACTACGCCGGCGCCGAGCAGACCGCCTTCCAGCTCACCGAGATCATCGGCCTCGACCAGGCGACCTATGCCATCACCGAGGAGTACGGCGACATCTCCTACGGCCCGTGGCGGGTGCCGGTCTGGGCCTCGGTCGGCCAGTACGCGGGCTCGCTCCTCCTGGCCGTCGCCGCCTGGCGTTCCGGTGTTTTCGGCACCGCCCGCGCGGCGATGCTGCTGCTGGCCGGAGGCACCTGGATGGGTGTGCTGAAGGGTTCCTCCATCCCGGACGTCCTGGTCACGGGGCTGCTCTGCGTGGCCCTGGTCCCGCTGGGCGTGCGGACGCTACGGGATCAGCTGCCCGTCCCGGCCGGTCGGCCGAAGATATTCAGCTGGTGAACGGCGGCACCGCGACCCTGGTGCGGGAGCCGCCTGCCCGATTCCCGGCGGGACCGCTGGTTCGGCGAGCTGGAGCGGCGCGGGATCGACCCGTCGTCGGACGAGGTTCCCGCCGAGTACAGGGACGGGCGCTGGGGACGTACGTCCGATCCAGTCCACATTCGGACACGTGGGAACTCTGGGCCGCGATCGGGAGTCCTACGTCTGGACGATTCATCATCTTCACGGGGGAACGCATGAAGAAGGCACTCGTCGCGGTGGTGGCCGGTGGAACGCTGCTGGTCACCGGCACGCCCGCGCTCGCCAAACCGACGCTCGGACCGTACGGCTACGGCGCGGTGAAGCTCGGCATGAGCGCGAAGAAGGCCAAGGCGACGGGCAGGATCGTGTCCAAGATGCCCGCGGGGGAGGGGGCCTGCTCGGGCTGGGACCTCAAGGCGCACCCCACCGGCAAGCACTCCGTCGGCCTGTACATCTCGAAGAAGGCCGGCGTCGCCGTCATCTTCGCCCCCAAGGGGGTCAAGACACCCAGGGGCATCGGCGTCGGCTCCACGCTGAGGCAGGTCAAGAGGGCTTACCCGCGGCTCAAGTCCTCGCCGTCCGGCATCCGGTACGTGTCCGTCCCGGGGAACTCGAAGGCCTACTACGCGTTCCTCACCGACTCCAAGGGCAAGGTCCGCGAACTCGCCTTCGGCCTCGACAAGCAGGACTGCGTCAACTGACGACGAGAGCCGAGGGCTCGGGCTTGGTCTCAGGCGAGTGTCTCTGGCAGCAACCGGAACGCCGGCACGTGCCGGGGGCGAATGAGCGTGAAATCCCGCCGGTCGATCGTCGCGACCTGTGTGACGCCCAGCCGTTCCGCGATGGCGGCCAGGGACACGTCAGCCGGGTCGAGCCGGGCGTCTTTATAGAGCCGGACGAGTTCGGCCATCCGCCGCACATCTACAGGAAGCAGTTCAACCAGTTCGAACTCTTCGGTTACGAGATCAAGAAACTGGGCGTGTACGGCGGGTCCATGTGCCTGTTGATCGTCCATCCGGCTTCGATCAAGATTGTCGACGGGAGAAGCCGCGGCCCCTCCAGACGCTCCGCCAGCAGATCTTCGACCCGTTCCGACAGATCTCCCTCGCCGGATGCGCCGATCCCGGCGATCGACAGCCGACGACGCCGAACCGGCTCGTCGGCTGCCTCGGCCAATTCCGGATCTGTCTTGACCAAGCGCAGGAGGCGGCGCGCCTGGTCCGGCGACAGCCGATCCACCAGGTGATGGAGTTCCTCATGCGCATGCTCGGCGCTCATGTCTACGAGTTTACGCAAGCGGTTCCGCTGGGGGCAGCAGCAGTACGCACCCAAGGGTGTCGCCGAGACCGCGCTCGCCGTCCTTCAGAGCGTAGTGAGGTGGTTAAGGAAGGCGCCAGGCGAGGAGGCCTTCGGGGGCCGTTGTCTGGGTGAAGCCGGCGTTGGCCAGTTCCTCTTGGATCACTTCTCGTACGGGGCGGTAGGCGTGGCCGACGATCTCTTCCTCGCTGAGCACGTGGTCGCCCTCGGTGATGCGGTAGAGGTAGCGGGCCTTGCAGCCTCCTTCGTACGACTCGAGGATCTCCGACAGGACGGCGTAGGTGTGGCGGCCCACTTGGCGTGACTCCAGTTCCCGGAGCGGGGAGGGTGCCGGGGGGCCGCCGTCGCGCCAGGTGAAGACCAGGAGGCCGTCCGGTTCGAGCTGGGAGGCCAGCACCGGCCAGAGGCGGCGGCGGTACTCAGGTTCCATGGCGTACATGACGTTGATCATCACGATGGCCTCGGCCGGTTCGGGCAGGTTGACGCTCAGGGCGTCGTACGGGAGGACGGTGACGCGCTTGAGGAGGTCCGGGCGGGCGTTGAGGCGGGACAGCAGGATTCCGCGCATGCCGGGCGAGGGTTCCAGGGCGAAGATCTCGGCCGGTGTCCGGTCGGCCAGTGAGGTGGTGATCAGGCCGGATCCGGCGCCGATCTCCAGGATGCTGCGCCGGACGCCGGTGAGGAGCGGGGGTAAGACCTCACGGATCCTCGGCACGTGCCCGTTCTCGTGGAACAGGTCGTAGAAGGGGAGGGATATGAAGTCGGTCACGGCGGGTCATGCTAGCCCCAGGGCACGGCCCATTTCGTCCGGTCGATCTTCGGAGTCGCGTCGCGAGCGTGACCATGGGCGGAGCATACTTAGGAGAGTGAATCAAGCCAGCGGTGCGTCCCACCGCCACCTGCCCACAAGTCCCTTCAAACCCCGCCCACCGGCGCCGCCCGTCGAGCGGTACAGCGTGGACGACCGAGTGACCCATGATCGGTACGGTCTCGGTGTCGTCATCGCCGTGGAAGACACCGCCGTGATCGTGGACTTCGGTACGCGCCAGGAGCGCATCACCTCACCCTTCAGCAAGCTGTACAAGCTCTGAGGCTCCTGGTCCCAGGAGGCTTCGTCACCGGTCAGGCGACGAGGCCGGATGTGTCACGCTTGCTCCATGCAGCTTGATCAGGTTCTTGTCGACGCGGCCATCGCACAGGCGGAACGTCGGTGGCCCGCAGGAGAGTCGGGTGGTGCCGCGGCCGTCTACCTGGATGATGGGCGGATCCTCACCAGCGTCGGTCTGGACAACCTCAACGGCGGCGTGTCCCTCTGCCATGAGACCGGCGCCATCTGTCAGGCCTACACGCTGGACAAGAAGATCACCGCCTCTGTGTGCGTGTATCGGGACCGGGAACGTGTCCTGATCCTTCCTCCGTGTGGCATCTGCCAGGAACGCCTGGCCTTGTGGGGGCCCGACGTCCAGGTCACCGTGCCCAACGTGACGGGGTGGATTGCGCGCACCCTCAGGGAGGTGAACCCGTTCTACTGGGGATCGCAGTTCACCGGAGACGGGACGTGGCCCGCCCCTGAAGCCCACTTCTCCTGACCTGATCAGTCCCAGGCGTAGTCGAAGGGCACCGTGATGCTCATGATGTCCGAGATGGTGGTCACCACCTGACCGTCGTCGTGCCGTACGGTGATCGGCCGGAGCTTCGAGCAGCTGATCTCGTAACCCGCCGACAGCTTCGCCGAGTCGTTGTCAGGGTCGTCGTCCTGGCAATCCTTGCGCAACCCGGCGAGTGCCTTCCGTGCCTCGCGTTGCAGGGCCTGGTCTTCGGGCCAGAGCTGTGTGACCACCTGCCCGAAGATCTCGGTGCCCAGCTTCGTGGCATCCTCGGGCTGCACGTCGCCGTTCAGGCCCCGGGCCGCGGCCGAGACGGACAGCCTGTCCATCTTCGACTCCAGGTGGCCGGTGTAGCTGATGCGCGCGCTCCTGGTGTTCGTCTGGTTGCGGGTCTGGCACTCGGGGTCCCTGATCGTGTGGCCGAAGGCGTCCTTCTCGCCTGCCTTGTAACAGCGCCACCCCAGCGCCTTCTCGACCCGTCGCAGGAACTCCGGGCCCGACACGGGGAAGCAGTGCGAGCCGCGGGGCTGGGACTCGTCGCAGGGCACGGGCGCTTCAGGACTGCTGGACTCGGCCGGCTTCTCGCTGGGCCGGGCGCTGACGCTGGGGGCCGCGGTGGGGATATCCGGCCGTGACGGCTCAGCCTGTACGACGGTCGGTTTGTCGGCGTTCTTGTACAGGAAGACCCCGGCCAGCGCGACCGCGGCGATCAGGACGAGCGCCCCGCCCACGCACCCGGCCACGATCAGCACCGTGTTGCTCTTCTTCGCCGCGACCGCGTAGTGGGGGTAGCGCGGATCGCCCCCGCAGTGTCTCCCGTTCCACTGGTCCACCCAGAACCCCGGTGCCTGGGGGTCCGGCTGCACGACCCATCCACAACGCCGGCACTGATTCGCCACCAGATCCCCCCGACAGAGCGTTTTGTCGCAGAATCCTAGGTCTCGTGTCGGTTTCGGGGTGAACGTTTAGATTCTGGTGAAATCGTGCACGCCTCCGGTCAGCCTTTCAGGGTGAGGAACGGGCCGCGGGTGCGGGTGCCGTCCGGGAGGTCCCACGGGCCGGGCGGGGCGGGCCGTCCTCGTCGGGGCTGATCTTCGTATTCTGGCATCCGCAGGGTAGGCGAAGGTTGGACGTGCCCGGGGTTACGGGGATTTGACGGAGGGGATCACCACTTTCACTGAGAGTAGTGATCCGGGAGGCAAGGATGCGCCGGCTGAGGCCTGACTTCCCGTTGCTGGCGATCTCCATGGGGTTGCTGCTGGCGGTGGTGCTGTGGGCGGTGCTCTTCACCGAGTCGCTCGCCCGGGCCGCCGATGTCGCGCTCGGCTGGGTGGTGGGGAGCTTCGGCTGGCTGTTCGTGATGGCCGCCGACTTCTTCCTGGTCCTGGCCGTGGTGCTGGCGCTGAGCCGGTACGGGCGGGTCCGGCTCGGCAAGGACGACGACGAGCCGGAGTTCGGCAACGTCGCCTGGGCGGCGATGATGTTCGCGGCCGGGATGGGCATCGGGCTGATGTTCTACGGCGTCGCCGAGCCCTTGACCCACATGCTGGAGCCGCCGGCCGGGGTGGGGCTCGCGCCGGGCTCGCCCGAGGCCGCGCAGAACGCGATGGAGTACTCCCTGTTCCACTGGGCCCTGCACCCGTGGGCGATCTACGCGGTGACCGGCATGGCGCTGGCCTACTCCACGTTCCGCAAGGGGCGGGGGAACCGGTTCAGCGACGCCTTCGCCCCGCTCTTCGGCGAGCGGCCCAGGCCGGTGGTGGGGCGGGCGCTGGATCTGCTGGCCATCCTGGCCACCGCCTTCGGCACCGCCACGAGCCTGGGGCTGGGGGCGCTCCAGGTCGAGTACGGCATCGACGAGGTGTTCGGGATCAGCGGGCGGAGCCTGGAGGTGGCCGTCATCATCGTGCTGACGGGCGCGTTCGTGCTCTCGGCGGTGAGCGGGGTGCACCGCGGGGTGCGCCTGCTCAGCACGCTCAACATCTATCTGGCCGCCGTCCTCGCCTTGTTCATCCTGATCTTCGGCCCGACGGTGGCGATCCTCGATCTGCTCCCCGCCGCGCTCGGCGGGTACCTGAACGACCTGCTGCTGATGTCCTCGCGGACGGGCGTGTTCATCAACAAGGAGTGGCTGAGCACCTGGACCCTCTTCTATTGGGCCTGGTGGATGTCGTGGGCGCCGTTCGTGGGCGCCTTCATCGCCCGGATCTCGCGGGGGCGGACGATCCGGGAGTTCGTCGTCGGCGTGCTGCTCATTCCGTCCGGGGTGAGCCTGGTCTGGTTCTCGATCAGCGGCGGGAGCGCGGTGTGGCTGCAGCTGTCGGGCCAGGAGGACTTCTCCGGCAAGCTCGCGCAGGGCGAGGAGGCGGCGATGTACGCGCTGCTCGAACAGCTCCCGCTGGGCCTGATCACCGCCGGGTTCACGGCGATCCTGGTCGCGCTCTACTTCGTGACCGGCGCCGACGCGGCCTCCCTGGTGCTCGGGTCGCTCACCACGAGGGGTTCGCTCCATCCCCCGAAGGTGCTGGTCGTGACGTGGGGCGTGCTGGTCGGCCTGGTCGCCCTGGGGCTGCTGCTGGCCGGCGGGCTGGTGGCGCTGCAGCAGGCCACGATCCTGGTCGCGCTGCCGTTCATGGTCGTCATGCTGCTGCTCTGCTGGGCGCTGCTGAAGGAACTGCGGGGCGATCCCGGCGCGGGCCCGTCGCACCGCCACCCGCAGCACCACCTCCCTGACGTCATCCGCTGGGCCAGCGGCGAGAAGGACTGATCAGCCTTGGAGGTCGCCGATCCGCGCGGTGGCGAGGGCGGCGGCGTCGCGCAGCGCGGTGACGTACGCGGTGACGTTGGAGCGGTCGAACCGGACGGCGGGCACGGCCACGGTGAACGCGGCGACGGCTGCGCCGCCCGGGTCGTGGACGGCGACGCCGACGCCGCTCACCCCGCGTTCGGTTTCCTCGTTGTTCAGGCCGTAGCCGCGTTTGCGTACGGTCGCGAGCTGGGTCTTCAGCGCGGCCAGCGTGGTGATCCTCGCGGTGGGCCAGGGCGGCAGCCCGCCCCGGTGCAGCATCTCCACGTCGGAGCTGCTCAGCTCGGCGAGCAGCACCTTGCCCCCGGCCGAGCAGTAGGCGGGCATGAGGTCGCCGATCCGCACGCCGACCCGGAGCGGGGCGTCGCACTCGACCCCGTCGATGAACTTGATGTTCCACCGTTGCAGCACCATGAGCTGGACGGTCTCACCCACGGCGGCGTACAGGCGGTCGAGCGCGGGCCGGGCTGCGGCTCTGAGCTCGTTGGTGGTGAGCGCGGTGTCCTGCCGGTCGCTGATGGCCGGGCCCGCCTGGTAACGGCGTTCCCGGTCCTGTACGGCGAAGCCCCGGTAGATCAGGGCGCCGAGCAGCCGGTGGGCGGTGGAGGGGGCGACGTCGAGGTGCTCGGCCGCGGCCTTGACAGTCAGCGTCTCGCCCTGGCGCAGCAGCTCGACCAGGCGCAGCGCCCGGTCGACCGACTCCAGCGGCGGCGACGACGAGGTGCCCATCACCGCCTCCCTACGCCGTGAGCCGGAGCAGCCGGGCGGCGTTGTCCTTCATGATCAGCGACTTTACCTCGTCCTCGATCTCCAGCTTGGCGAAGTCGGCCAGCCACCGGTCCGGGGTGATCAGGGGATAGTCGGAGCCGAACAGCACCTTCCGTTTGAGCAGCCTGCCCGCCTGCCTGACGAGCTGCGGCGGGAAGTACTTGGGCGACCAGCCGCTGAGGTCGATGTAGACGTTCGGCTTGTGGGTGGCGATCGAGATCTGCGCGTCCACCCAGGGCACGGCGGGATGGGCCATGACGATGTTCAGCGTGGGGAAGTCGGCCGCGACGTCGTCGAGCAGCATCGGGTCGGAGTAGCGCAGCTTGATGCCCCGGCCGCCGGGCAGGCCGCTGCCGATGCCGGTCTGGCCGGTGTGGAAGAGCGCCACCACTCCCAGCTCCTCCAGCGTCTCGTAGAGGGGGTAGAACTCGCGGGAGTTCGGCTCGAACGCCTGCACGCTGGGATGGAACTTGAAGCCCCGTACCCCGTACTCCTCGACCAGGCGGCGCGCCTGAGCGGCGGCGGCGCCGCGGTGCGGATCCACGGATCCGAACGGGATGAGCACGTCGGCGTGCTCCGCGGCCTGTTCGGCGATCTCCTCACTGGAGAGCGCCGGGTGGTTCAGCCCGGTGGAGGCGTCCACGGTGAAGACGACGGCGGCCATGCGGCGCTCGCGGTAATGGCCGGCGAGCTGGTCGATGGTCGGCGTGCGGTCGCCCGACTTGAAGTACTTCGCGGAGGCGGCGAGCAGTTCGTCGTCGAGCGCGAAGTGCCGGCCGGCGCGGTCGGTCTCGATGTGGGTGTGCACGTCGATGGCCGTGATGCCGGCGACGTCGATGGCGGGTTCGTAACGTCTGGTCATGATCCCTCGGGTGTGTGCGTGCGCTGCCGGGCGAGGCCGGCGAGTGCGGTGAGTGCGTCGGGGTCGGCGACCGCGTCCAGGTTGACCACGGTATGCGGCGCCTCGCCGAGCAGGATCCGCTTCGCCGGGAGTTCGAGCTTCTTGCCGGTACGGGTGTACGGGACCTTCGCCAGCGGCAGGATCCGGTCCGGGAGGTGGCGGGGGGAGAGCCGGGTACGGATCGTCCGGGCGATCGTGTCACGCAACGCGTCGTCGAGCGGCCCGCGCCCGGCGGTGACGACGAACAGGATGAGTTCGCCGGGGCCGCCCGCCGCGTCCTCCAGGTGCACGACCAGGCTGTCCGCGACCCCGTCGAGCTCCTCCACCGCCCGGTAGAACTCGGCGGTGCCGATCCGGATACCGCCCCGGTTGAGCGTCGCGTCGGACCGGCCGGTGATCACGCTGCTGCCCAGCTCGCTGAACCTGATCCAGTCGCCGTGCCGCCATACTCCGGGGTAGGTGTCGAAGTAGGCGTCGCGGTAGCGGCTGCCGTCCGGGTCGCCCCAGAAGGCGACCGGCATGGACGGCATGGGCGAGGTGATCACCAGCTCGGCCAGCTCGCCGACCACGACCTCGCCGTTCTCGTCGAACGCCTTGGCGTCCACGCCGAGGCTGGGACCGCTCATCTCGCCGAGCCACACCGGCTGTTCCGGGCTGCCCTGCACGATGCCGGTGCACACGTCGGTGCCGCCGCTGCCCACGTTGATCAGCACGTCGTCGCCGAACTGCGCGTGGAGCCACCGGTAGCCCTCGGCGGCCAAGGGGCTGCCGACCACACCGATCTGCCGGATCCTGGACAGGTCGAAGTCCCGGGCGGGTTCGAGCCCGGCCTTGCGGCAGGCCATCAGGAACGGCGGGCTGATGCCCATCAGCGTCACCCCGGTGCGCTCCGCGAGCCGCCACTGGAAGGCCAGGTCCGGATAGGTCGGGTCGCCGTCGATCAGGACGACCGAGCTCCGGGTCAGCAGTGCGGAGACCAGCGTGTTCCACACCATCCATGTCGTGGTGGAGAACCAGAGCAGCCGGTCGCCCGGTTGGAGGTCCCAGTGGAAGGCGTGGTTCTTCAGGTGCTCCAGCAGCACGCCGCCGTGGCCGTGCACGATCGGCTTGGGCCTGCCGGTCGTACCCGAGGTGAACAGCACGCAGAGCGGGTGGTCGAACGGCACCGGCTCGAAGACCGGCTCGCCCGGCTCGCCGAGCAGTTCCGGCCAGGACAGCGCGTCCGGCAGTTCCCGCGAGCCGTTGGGCACGTGGACGACGTGTTTGAGCGTCGGCAGCGCGGACCTGATCTCCGCCACCGCCGCGCCCCGGTCGACGTGCTTGTCCCCGTAGGTGTACTCCGAGACGGTGAGCAGCACGGTCGGCTCGACCTGCTCGAACCTGTCGACGACCCCGGCCGGCCCGATCTCGGGGGAGCAGGCCGCCCAGACCGCGCCGAGCCCGGCGGCGGCCAGGTAGGCCACCATCGTCTCCGGGATGTTCGGCAGGTAGGCCACCACCCGGTCGCCCCGGCCCACGCCCAGCCGGCGCAGGCCCGCCTGGGCCCGGGCCACCTGGTCGCGCAGCTCGCCGAAGGTCAGCTCGATCGGCCGCCGGTTCTGCGAATAAGCCACGATCGCGACCTGCTCCGCGTCCTCCGGCAGGCCGAAGGCGTGCTCGGCGTAGTTGAGCGTGGCCCCGGGGAACCATTCGGCCCCCGGCATCTCCCGGCGGCCGAGCACCTTCTCGTAAGGGGTGTGCGCCCGTACGCCGAAGTAGTCCCAGATCGATGCCCAGAACCCGTCGAGGTCGGCGACCGACCAGCGCCACAGTTCGTCCCAGCCGGAGAACCGCAGCCCGCGCTCGGTCTCCAGCCACCGTGTGTAACTCCGTACGCCCGACTCGCGGGAGGAGTCATACGGCGGGGACGTCAGAGGGACGAGACCGGCGGCGGCGGAGCGGGCGGCCAGGTCCGGCGTCGGGCTAGCCATGCCGGTGACCTCCCTCGCCGTCGCCGGCCCGCGTCGGCATCCGGTCTCCCGTTCCGATGGAGCTGGTGACCCAGGTCATCAGGCCCGCCCCGGCGTCGAACGCGGGGGCGCGCTTGACCCGGCTCCACACGGTTTCCGGGCGGCACTGGAGCAGCACCAGGTTCGAGTCCCGGGGCAGGTCCTCGTCGACGGCGAACTCGATGTCCTGCGGCCCGCCCTGCAGCTTCTCGAGTCTGCGGCCCAGCGCGGCCAGGGCCAGCACCTCGTCGTCGTCCAGGCAGAGCCGCGTCCTGCGGTCTTCCGGCACGGGCACCGGCCGGTCACCGCTGCGGTACTCCACCCGCTTGTCGCCCGGGACGCGCTTGTCCAGGGTGAGGCCCACCTTGTCGACCTCGTACCGGTCCGGGGTGACCTCGCCGCCGACGACAGACAGGCCGAGGCCCCAGCTCGACTCCAGGACGATCCGGGACCGGTCACCGGTGATCGGGTCGAGCGTGAACATGACCCCCGCCGACCTGGCCCGTACGGTCTTCTGCACCACCACCGCCATCTCGACCGACCGCAGGTCGATGTCGCGCTCCGCCGCGTACGAGAACACCCGGCCGGTGAAGACGCTCAGGTAGCAGCGGTGTACGTGGGCCAGCACGTCGTCGGCGCCGACCACGTCCACCCAGGTCTCGAACTCCCCGGCGAAGCTGTCGCCGGCCGAGTCCTCGGCGGTGGCGCTGGAGCGCACGGCCACCGAGACCTCGTCCAGGCCGACCCGCGCGCTCAGCTCGGCGTAGGCGCGGCGCACCTGGGCGGCGACCGCCGCCGGCAGCGGCGCCCGGCCCAGCAGCTCGGCCAGCTCCCGCTCGGCCGCCTCGAACGTGGCCGGGTCGTCCGGATCCACCCGGCCCAGGACGCGCCGGACGTCGTCGTGCAGCCCGTTCTCGTCCAGGAAATCGCGGTAGGCGGCGGCCGTCACCGTGAAGCCGGGCGCGACCGGCAGGCCGGCGGCCGTCATCTCGGCCAGGCCCAGCGCCTTGCCGCCGACCTCGCGCGCGTCGCGGCAGGCCGCCGAGTCGAACGGAACCGTGTAGCTCGTCATGCGCCCGCCTCCTCCAGAACCGTCACCACGCCGCTGTCGCCGTCCACCCGGACCCGCTGACCGGTCTTCAGCCTCGCTGTGGCGAAGCCGGTGCCCACCACGGCGGGCAGGCCGTACTCGCGGCAGACGATGGCGGCGTGGCTCATCATGCCGCCGATGTCGGTGATCACGCCGACCGCGACCGAGAACGCCGCCGCCCAGGACGGCGCGGTGATCGGCGCGACCAGGATCTCGCCGGGCTGGAGCAGCCCGAGGTCGTGCTCAGTGCGCAGCACCCGCACCACGCCCTCGACGACGCCGGGGCCGCCGGGGATGCCGGTGAGCCGGGAGTCGCCGCCGTCCGCGGCGCCCAGCCACTCCTGCACCCGCTCGGTGGTCACGCCGTAGTTCATCACCGCGAACGGGTCGGTCACCTGCTCGGGCGGAATGCCGTACGCGGGCGGCGCGAGCTCGCTGCGCAGGGCGGCCATGATGCCGCGGCGGCGCTCGATCTCGGCCTGCCAGCGCTTGGACCCGCGGGCCGGCACGCCGATCGCCCAGGACTCGACGACGTCGAACAGGACGGTGTCCAGCTCGAAGCGGTTCAGGTGGAACACGTCGTCACGCTCCCGGATGAACCCGGCGGCCACCAGCACGTCGCCGAGCTCCCGGACCTTCTCCCAGAAGACCGCGTGCGCCCAGTGCTCGACGTAGATGTTGTGCTCCTCGATGTACGGGAACACGGTCCGGGCCAGGTTGAGCAGTTCGTCGAACTGGCGGGCCTCGTCCTCGGTGAGCAGCGCACGGTACTCGGCGACCAGCCGGTCCCGCTCCTCGCGGAGTCTGGCCACCGGGCGGCTGATGTCCTCACCGGCCTGGATCTTCGCCGCGTAGCGGGCGATTCCGGTCAGCGGAATGGACAGGTTGCCCGCCCAGGTGTCCTGGTCGTGGGTGAAGCCGTACTCGGCGAAGTAGTTGAACCAGGGGTCCTTGGCCTTCTCGAACGCCTTCAGCCAGGTCTGGCCGTTCTCGGTCCCGGCCAGTTCGTCCAGCAGGGCGGCCGCGGAGGCAGGGGAGGCGGGGGAGGCGCTGTAGGCGGCGAACCGGTCGGCCAGGCCCAGCTCCGCGGCGAGCGCGGCGAGCCCGCGCAGCTCGTCGTCCGGCCGGAACGCCAGCACGTCCACGCCGGCGACCATGCGGGCCACGTTCTGCTCGCTGATCTGCGGGAACGCCTGGCGGCAGAACTGGAAGAAGGTGATGTAGCCGCCGTAGCCGAGGTTGAGGAACTCGAAGTGGTACTGCCAGATGAGGAAGAAGCCGTCGGTCAGGCGGTGGTAGTTCTCGATGAGGTCCCACGACACCGACCGGCCGCGGGCCTCGGTGACCACCTCGATCGGGTCGAACTCGGGCAGCGGCGCGAACGTCAGCTCCCGCATCGATGCGATGGCGGCCAGCAGCTTCTCCTTCCAGCGCCCGTACAGCTCGTCCCAGTTGGCGTAGTAGTAGCCCGCGCGCTTCTGGAAGAGCTCGGCCCGTCGCGAGATTTCCTCCGGGTCGGTCACCGCGATCGGCGAGATGTACACGTAGCCGTTGACGACCCGCACGTCCAGCCCGAGCGCGGTCGGCAGCGCGAAGATGCGGGTGCTGTTCTGGCCGGCGCCGAGGTAGACCGCCTCCGCTCCGATGCTGTCGAACGGATGGACCGCGCGCGACCAGTGCATGGTGTCGGCGAACCAGAACCGCGAGTTCTCCTCCTCGCGGGTTTCCTCGCTGGGTACGAGGAAGTACGGGTACATGGACTCCCAGCCCTCGGCCCCCTCGGGGGTTCGGGCCTCGTTGAAGAAGGGGAACCTGGAGTTGTCGGTGGCGCTCATGCCGTGACTCCTTCGGACTGGTCGAGGCGGGGGGTGAGGAGCTGGTACAGCTCCGCGACGTCGGCGTACAGCGCGTCCGGTCGTTCTTCCTGTGACAGGTCGTCGAGTCGTTCGCGGGTGGTCGCCCCGCTGAGGACGAGAAGGGCGTGCGCCCCCATGTGCCGGGCCAGCCGTACCTCGACCAGCGCGTCGCCGACGACGGCGACGCGCCCGGCCGGGCGGCCGAGCCGGCGGGAGAGCGTGGCGGCCAGCGCGGGCGAGGGCTTGCCGAGCACCTCCGGTTCGGCGCCGGCGGCCCAGCCGATCCCGTGGGCTACGGCGGCGGAGGCGCAGATGGACCGGCCGATTCCGCCGTGGAACCAGGGGACGTCCACGGTCGTGTAGAAGGCGGCGCCCGCGTCCACGGCCAGCCCGGCCGCGTTCAGCTCGGCTGTCGTGTACGAGCGGGCCGCGCCGACCACGACCACGTCGGCCAGGCTGGGGTCGTCCGGATCGGCCGGGGTGACGCCGAGGCGGCGGAGCGGGTCGCGCAGGCCCTCCCCGCCCACGGCGAGCACCCGGGCGCCGGGATGCTCGGCGGCGATGAAGTCGGCCGCCGCGCTGCCCGCGGTGACGAAGCGGTCGTCGTCGATGTCGAAGCCGTGCTCGCGCAGGTGGCGCGCGTAGGTTCTCGGCGGCTCCTCGGAGGCGTTGGTGCAGACCAGCACCTCGTGGCCGGCCGCCTTCAGCGCGGCCACGAACCGGACGGCGTCCGGCATCGGGGCGCCGCCCGCGCCGCCCGCGCGGGCGGTACGCACCAGGCAGCCGTCCACGTCGAGCACCCAGGCGTCGATCGAGTCCAGCGGGGTCATCGGGCCTCCTCGGAGGTGTTCCTGGTCAGGTCGAGCCGGGTGTCGCCGAACTGGACGGAGACGGTGGTGAGCTTCGGCCGGTCCTCGACCGACCGCAGCAGGTGGCGCAGCGTGGACACCGGCGAGGAGGTACGCGCCGCCACCATGGCGTCCACCTGCTCGGCGGGCATGACCGCGCGGAGCAGCAGTTCCTCGTCGTCGAGGGTTGCGCCGAACCGCTTGCGCAGCCCGGCCAGCGTGATGTCGGAGCTGCCGTCGTCGGGCGGCCTGTTGCCGCGCTCGGTGCCGAGCGCCCGGTCGAGCAGGTCCTGGTCGACCGGGCCGGGCAGCGGGCCGAAGTCGCCGCGGAGCAGGTCGATGATCTCGTCCGAGATCTGCCGGTACCGCTCGCCCGTGATCACGTTCAGCGTGGCCTGGGTGACGATGTACTGGGCGAACGGCGTCACGACGATGGGCCAGCCCAGGTCCTCGCGGACCCGCACGGACTCTTCGAGCACGGCGGGGAAGAGCTCCGGGCGGCCCAGCTCGCCGAGCTGGCGGGCCAGGGTCGACTGGACGCCGCCCGGGATGGTGTGCCGGTAGTAGTCCTCGTCGTACTCGGCGGGGACCCCGGCGGGCAGCCGCTTGATCCTGGCCTGCCTGGTCAGGTAGGCCGATGCCCGGTCCATCGCGTCGAGGTCGACGCCGACCCGGTGGCCGCGGGCCCGCAGGTTGCGGACCAGCCGCTGCGCGGCCGGGTGCGAATTGCCGTTGGCCAGCGGCGGGAGCGCGCAGTGGATGGTGTCGATCCCGTGGTCGGCGGCGGCCAGCGCGGTCAGCGGGGACAGCCCGGTCGTGCTGTGGCTGTGCAGCTCGTTCAGCCGCAGCCGCGACAGCTTCGAGCCGAGCATCGGCACCAGCGTGGACAGCCGTTCGGGAGTGAGCAGCCCGGCCGGGTCCTTGAGGTAGACGTTGTCGATGTCCGGGCAGTCGCCCAGTTCGGCGATCCGCTCGGCGTAGTAGGCGTCGGTGTGCACCGGGCTGTTGGTGTAGCAGATGCCGCCCACGACCTCCTCGAACCCGGCGCGCCGGGCCATCGCCGCCATCCGCTTGGCCCCGGCCATGTCGTGCATCGGGTCGATGATCCACAGCCTGGTCACGCCGTTCCGCACGAGCAGCCGGAAAGCCAGCTCGAACAGGGGGTCCGGGGTCCGGTAGAAGGTGATGAACCGCTTGCCGGTGGTGAGGAAGCCGAGCCTGGTGTTCGGCATGCGGTCGCGGGCGGCGCGCAGCCGGGCCCACGGATCCTCCTTGTGGAACCGTACGGCGACTGCCAGCAGCGTGCTCGACGCGATCTCCACTGCCCGGTAGCCGACCTGGTCGAGGAGGGGCGCGACCCCCTCGACCATCCTGGTCGTCACGCCGGTGGCACCCCAGAGGCTCTGGTTGCCGTCACGCAGCGACACGTCGATGAGGTTGATGTCCGTCATTCACTCGTTCCCGTCGCCGATCAGCTCGCCGAACCGGTCGTTCAGCCAGTGCGTGGTCACGCTCCCGATGCGGAAGTCCCCGTGCCGGATGATGCTCCGCAGCAGGTCGCGGGAGGTGGTGACGCCCCCGATCTCGAAGCCGGCCAGGGCGTCGTCCAGCCGGGTGGCGGCGGCGGCCCGGTCGTGGCTCCAGGCGACGAGCTTTCCCATCAGCGCGTCGTAGAAGGGCGGGAACTCGTACCCTTCGTAGACGTGCGAGTCGAAACGCAGGCCGCCGCCGACGGGGGGACGCCACCGCTTGACCGTGCCGGGGGAGGGCCGCAGTCTCTGGTGAGGGTCCTGGGCCGTGATCCTGGCCTCGATGGCGTGCCCGGTGATCCGCACCTCCTCCTGGCGGACCGAGAGCGGTTCGCCCAGCGCGGCGAGAAGCTGTTCACGGACCAGGTCCACCCCGGTGACGGCCTCGGTGACCGGGTGCTCCACCTGGATCCGGGGGTTGACCTCCAGGAAGTTCAGCTCGTCCCGGTGCAGGTCGTACAGGAACTCGACGGTGCCGAGCCCGACGTAGTCCAGCGCCCGCGCGATGCGCAGCGCGCTGTCGTGCAGCCTCTCCCTGGTGGCTTCCGGCAGCGCCGCGCAGGGGGCCTCCTCGACGAGCTTCTGGTAGCGGTACTGCACCGAGCACTCGCGTTCGCCCAGGTGGATGCGGTTGCCGTGCCGGTCGCCGAGGATCTGCACCTCGACGTGCTTGGCGTCGGTGACGTACCGCTCCAGGAAGACCGTGCCGTCGCCGAAGGCGGCCTCGGCCTCGGCGGAGGCCGGCGCCCACGCCTCGGCGAGCTCGGCGTCCGACGTGACGAGCTTCATGCCGCGCCCGCCGCCGCCGTGCGCGGCCTTGATCAGCACGGGGTAGCCGACGCGGGCGGCCAGTCCGGCCGCCTCGGCCACCGTCGAGGCGTAACCTCCTGCGGAGACCGGGACGCCTAGGGACTCGGCCAGTTCGCGGGCCTTCAGCTTGTCGCCGAGCGTGGTGAGCGCCTCCGGGGACGGGCCGACGAAGGTCAGCCCGTGCGCCGCGCACTCCCGGGCGAAGTCCGGCCGCTCGGCCAGGAACCCGTACCCGGGGTGGACGGCGGTGCAGCCGGTGGCCACGGCGGCGTGCAGCACGGCGGGGATCGACAGGTAGCTGCCGATGGCGTGCGGGCCGCCGAGGACCACGACCCGCCCGGCCCGGCGCGCTGCCAGCGTGTCGCGGTCGGCGCTGGAGACGCCGAGCACGGTCTCGAAGCCGAGCCGGTCGCACGCCTCGACGACGCGGAGCGCGATCTCGCCGCGGTTGGCGACGAAGACACGTTGTCTGGCGGGGCGGGTGGTCATGCGATCGCCCTGATGGCGAAGAGCGGGCTGCCGTACTCGACGAGTTCGCCGTCCGCGGCGAAGATCTTCGTCACCTCGCCCGACACGCCGGCGGGCACGGAGTTCATGAGCTTCATGACCTCGACGATGCAGAGCACCGTGTCGGGCGCCACCTTGTCGCCGATCTCTACGTACGGCGGCTCGCCGGGCTTGGGGGAGCGGTAGAACGTGCCGAGCAGCGGGGCCGTGATCACGACCTCGTCGTCGTCCGGAGCCTGGTCCGCGACGACACGCTGGGAGGGGGCGGCCTGCGCGGGTGCGGCAGGGGTGGCGGCCCGCGGCTGCTGTGGAACGTTCCCGTCACGGCTCACCGTGATGCGAAGGTCGCCCTTCTCGAAGCTGAAGTGCCGGAAGTCCGCCTTGTCCAGCAACTCGATGATCGCGGCCAGTTCTTCGAGGTCAAAGTCCATCAGTGCCGGCTCCAGTGCCAGAAATGCCCGTTGTGAGGGTAGAAGTTATGTAAGGCATCTCACTCTGCGCAATAGAGGAGAAGGTAAATTCCTTCCAGCGGAATCCAGGCAGGTCCGGACCGGCGGCGCGTACGATGGCGCAGGGGTGGTCCGGATGGGGCTGGAGGTCGAGAGCCGGCCGTCCGACTCGCCGTACATCGAGCGGGTCTGGAGGAGCAGCAGCGGCGACGGCCTGCGGCAGATGACGTCGGTGGCCTCCGCCCACGGCGAGCTGGTCGTCTGGGAGGAGCGCGGCCGGGTCAGCGTCGCGGTCCGGGGGCCGGAGACGCGGGCGAGCCGGGCTCCGGTGCCCGAGGACGCCACGTTCTTCGGGATCCTCTTCTCCGCCGGGACGACGATGCCGCATCTTCCGTTCCACCGGCTCGTCGACTCTGACGTGGAGATCCCCGACGCGACGCGGCGGGCGTTCTGGCTGAAGGGGTCCGCCTGGCCGCTGCCGGGTTACGACAGCGCGGAGTCGTTCGTACATCGGCTGGTGCGTGAGGGGGTGCTGGACCGTGACCCGGTCGTCGCCGCGGTGCTGCGCGGCGAGACGCCGGAGCTGTCGGAGCGTACGATCCAGCGGCGGTTCGTGGCGGCCACCGGGCTCACGAGGGGTGCGATCCGGCAGATCCACCGCGCTCGGCGGGCGGCCGTCATGCTCCGGGAACGGGTGCCGGTGCAGGACGTGATCTTCGAGCTGGGCTACTTCGACCAGCCGCATCTGGCGCGGTCGCTCTCGCGGTTCGTCGGGCGGACCGCGACCCGGCTGGGGGACCCGTCGGAGCCGCTGTCGCTTCTGTACAAGACCTGAGCGGCGCCGCGCGCCTAGCCTCCCCTGTCGGAAGTTCCGATATGAGAGGCAGACATGGCGAAGCTCATTGCCAATTTCTTCATTTCGCTGGACGGCGTCGTCGAGTCGCCGGACCAGTGGCACTACCCGTACTGGAACGACGAGATGGGCGCCGTGATCCAGGCCGGCCTGCAGACCCAGGCGGCGATGCTGATGGGACGGAAGCTGTACGACGAGTCGTCCGCGTACTGGACCACCACCGACCAGGACCAGGAGATCGCCGCGATCTTCAACAGCGCCCCCAAGTACGTGGTGTCCAGCACGATGGAGAAGGCCGACTGGAACAACACCACGGTCGTCAGGCCCGAGGGGATCCGCGACCTCAAGCAGCGGCTCGACGGCGACATCCAGATGTCGGGCTCGGCGACGACCGTGCGGTGGCTGCTGGCGAACGGGCTGCTGGACGAGCTGACCCTGCTCGTCCACCCGATCGTGGTGGGCCGGGGGCAGCGGCTGTTCGAGGACACCCCGGCCCATCCGCTCAAGCTGGTGAAGTCCGAGACGTTCGAGACCGGCGTGCTCCACCTGGTCTACACGCCGGACTCGGATCAGAAGACGCCGCTGTAGGCGTTGAGCGCCGGCTGGCCGCCGAGGTGGGCGAAGAGGACGTTCGAGTCCTCGGGGATGTCGCCGTTCCGTACGAGGTCGATGAGGCCGGCCATGGATTTGCCCTCGTAGACGGGGTCGAGGATGACCCCTTCGAGGCTGCCGGTGAGGCGGATGGCGTCGACGGTCGACTGCACGGGGACGCCGTAGAGGTCTCCCGCCCACCCTTCCAGCAGCGTGATCTCGTCGTCGCGCAGGTCGCGGCCGACGCCGATGAGCTCGGCGGTGGCGCGGGCGATCTTCTCCACCTGGGCCCGCGTCTCGGCGGGCTTGGCGGAGGCGTCGATGCCGAGGACGCGGCGGGGGCGGTCCTGGCCGGCGAATCCGGCGATCATCCCGGCCTGGGTGCTGCCGGTGACGCTGCACACCACGATGGTGTCGAAGAAGACGCCCAGCTCGCGCTCCTGCCGCTGCACCTCGTACGCCCAGCCGGCGAACCCGAGCCCGCCGAGCGGGTGGTCTGAGGCGCCCGCCGGGATGGCGTACGGGGTGCCGCCTTCGGCGCGGACGCTCTCGACGGCCTCGGTCCAGCTGTCCTTGTAGCCGATGCCGAACTCCGCCCGGACGAGCCGGACCTGGGCGCCCATGATGCGCGACAGCAGGATGTTGCCCACCTTGTCGTTGACCGCGTCGGGCCAGTCGACCCAGCTCTCCTGGACGAGGACGGCCTTCATGCCGAGCCTGGCCGCGGCCGCCGCGACCTGCCGGGTGTGGTTGGACTGCACGCCGCCGATGGTCACCAGCGTGTCGGCGCCCTGGCGGAGGGCGTCGGGGATCAGGTACTCCAGCTTGCGGGTCTTGTTGCCGCCGAAGGCCAGGCCGCTGTTGCAGTCTTCGCGCTTGGCCCAGATCTTCGCGCCGCCGAGGTGGGCGGTGAGGCGTTCCAGTGGGTGCACGGGGCTGGGGCCGAAGGTCAGCGGGTAACGCTCGAAGTCGTCGATGGACACGCTTGGCTCCTCACACGAGCGACATGCAATATATTGCATTCCACGCTAGATCCCCTGTCAAGACCCCCATCCCTTACCGGCCCGAGAGATGCAGGGCGAGCTGCGTGCGGTCGCGCAGGCCCAGCTTCCGCAGCACGCTGGAGACGTGGTTCTTCACCGTCCCCTCGGTGATGAACAGCCGGGCGGCGATCTCCCGGTTCGCGGCCCCGACCGCCACCAGCCGCGCCACTTCGAGCTCCCGGGCCGACAGCAGCTCCTGGCCGGGAAAGGCGCCGGGCACGGGCGGCCGGCGCAGACCGGCGACCAGCCGGGCGGCGACCGGGCTGCTCAGCACGGTCTCGCCGCGGCTCGCCCGCAGGATCGCCGCCACCAGCTCGTCGGGCGAGCAGTCCTTGAGCAGGTAGCCGACCGCCCCGCCGCGCAGCGCGCCGTAGATGTAGTCGTCCTCGTCGAAGGTGCTGAGCACGATCGCCGCCACCGACGGATGCTCGGCCGACAGGCGCGTGATCAGCTCCACGCCGTCCATCCGCGGCATCCGGGCGTCCACCAGCGCCACGTCGGGCCGGGTCTCGGCCACCAGCGCCAGCGCGGCCAGCCCGTCGGCGGCCTCGCCCACGACCTCGACGCCGTCCTCGATCTCCAGCAGCTTGCGCAGGCCCTGCCGCATCAGCTCCTGGTCGTCCACCAGCAGCACCCGCACCGCGCTCATGCCGGCAGCTCCGCCCGCAGCTCGACGCCCTTAGCGGCGTTGCCGCTGGTGAGTGTGCCGCCGAGCGCCTCGACCCGCTCGGTCAGCGAGCTCAGCCCGAACCCGGGACCCCGGTCGAGTCCCTTGCCGTCGTCGGCCACCACGAGCACGACCTTCTCCTTCTCGAACGTCAGCGTCCCCCGCACGGAATCGGCCTCGGCGTGCCGGAGGGCGTTGGTGAGCCCTTCCTGGAGCACCCGGTAGAGCACCAGCTCGGTGTCGGGCTCCAGCGGCCGCTCGGCCCCCGCCACCTGGAACGTGACCGTGACCCCGGTGCCGGTGAAGGTGGCCGCCAGCTGCCGGAGCGCCTCGCTGCCGAGGTGGCCGTCGAGCGGGAGCGGGCGCAGCGCGCGCACCCACCGGCGGGCGTCGGCCAGCGCCGCCACCGTGAGCTCCTTGGCCTGGCGCACCTCCTCCCACGCGGCCTCGGGACGGCGGTCGCGGAACCGCTCGGCGTTCTCCAGCCCCAGCTTGATCACGGTCAGGTGGTGGCCGATCGAGTCGTGCATCTCCGCCGCCATCCGGGCCCGCTCCTCGGCGACGGTCAGCTCCCGCACCCGGGCCGTGAGCTCCCGGGCCCGCAGCACGGCCGAGGCCATGCCCAGCGAGAAGGCCGCCAGCACCGCCAGGGCCGCCGTCTGGATCACCGCCGTCAGGAGAGATGTTCCGTACGACAGCGACACCACGATCGTGATCACGCCGAACGCGGCGAGGATGAGGGCGGCGACCCGCATGCCGTAGACGAAGGCCAGGTTGACCACGCCGATGAGCAGCAGCGGCAGATGCGTGCCGGCCGACCCGGTGAGCCCCAGCACGAGCGTGCAGGCCAGGAAGGCGGGCGCCACCAGACGCCGGCGGCCGGGCCGCCACGGCATCACCATCCACAGCACGCACAGCAGCACGACGTCGGCGAAGAACAGGATCCGCTCCGGCAGACCGCTGGGCTCCGCCAGGTTGACCGCGACCATGGCACCGAGGACCAGCCAGAACACCACGCTGAGCAGAACCGGGCGATCCGGGTCGCGTAACCACGCCATGTTCTCGAATGTACGATCTCGCCGGGCCGCTGTGATCCCACCCGGGTCACCATGACCTTCGTCATGGCGAAATCGGTCTCCGGCCCGATGCGTGCCCGGGGCGCGCGTTCGTAGCGTGCACGGCATGAGAACTCACTGGACCGTCCTCCTGGCCATGATCGTCATGCTGGTGCAGGTGATCGTCGGCACCCTGCCCGCGACGCTGCTGCTCGGCCAGACCCACCCGCTGCGCGGGGTGCTCGGCGCGGCCGGCATCACGCTCACCGCACTCCTGCTGGTCTACCTCGTCCGCCGCTTCCTCGACCGGCGGCCGTGGGGGACGCTCGGCTGGCGCCATCCGTTACGGATCCTGCCCGGCGTGCTCGCGGGGGCCCTGCCCGCGGTCGTCGCGAACCTCATCGCCCTCGCCGCCGGCGCGTCCGTCTGGAAGCCCGTCGAGGCGTCGGCGTATCTGGGGCTGCCGCTGTTCGCGGTCGTCACCCTGCTGAACCAGGCGTTCCCGGAGGAGTTGCTCTGGCGCGGCCATGTCTTCGAGACGCTGTCGCAGCGGTTGTCGCCGCGCGCGGTCGTGGTCGTCGTCTCGGCCGGGTTCGGCGTCATGCACATCATCTCCCAGGGCCCGGTGACCACCGTCCTGGAGAGGGTGCTGTACGTGGTCATGGCGGTGGCGCTGGGCTTCGCCTGCACGGCGGGGCGGGTGCGCGGCGGCGGGCTGTGGATGGCGACCGGCGTGCACCTCGGCTTCCACCTGGGCATGCGTCTGCTGCCCCTGGAGTTCGTGAACTTCGGTGTCACGCTGGCCCTGCTGACCGTCACGCTGACCTTGGCGGGACTGATCATGCTCAGGTCAGGACCTAAGGATGTGCCAGAGCCCGTAACCGGCGCACAGCAGCCCGGGAGCGGCCGGCACGCCCGCGAGGACGGGGCTGCTCCAGCGTCGGGGTGAAAAGCGTAGAGGTTCTGACGACACTTGACTCTCTGGCTTCGGAATAATCCGCACACCTTGAGTGGCGAGCTGATTACGCTGAGGCGTGACCAGTTACGTCCGCACGATTCGTGAGTACACGAGCCGGCAAACGCCCTCCACGTGGGTGGACGTCCCGCTCGCCGGGGCGGCGCTCTCGGAGATCGTCCTGTTCGGCCACGGCAAGGACGCCGACGTCATGGTCGAGCTCCTGGACGGGCGGCGGTTCGTCATGGGGCTGGGCGGCGCTCTGCTGGTGCGCGGCTGTCCCGGGTTGGAGAGCGAGGTGACCAGGTGGGACGACTGCTCGCTGATCTTGCGATACTCCGGCGAGGGCCTGGAGCTGGCCTCGTTCCGGCTCGGCGTGGGGGTGGTCGACGAGGAGGAGTTCGCCGCCGCCTTCCATCAGTGGATCGCCGCGGACGGCGCCGACGACCTGCACTGGGCGGTGACGATCGAGATCGAGGTCGTGCCGTCGGTTGCCGGTGCGGGAGGCCGGTGTTAGTTTGACGTGTACGTCAAGGTTAGGGAAGGGGGTGCGGGTCGTGGCGGACATGAGGATCGGCGAGTTCGCCGCCGCCGCCAGCGTGACGACCCGCACCGTACGGCATTACGAGCAGCTGGGCCTGCTGCAGCCCAGTGAGCGCAGCGCCTCGGGTTACCGCTACTACACCGACCGCGAGCTCGCCCGGATGAAGAAGATCGGCCAGCTGCAGGCGCTGGGGCTGACGCTGGAGGAGATCGCCACGGTGATCGACCTGTACTTCGACGACCCGACCGGGGTGCAGGGCAAGCGGAAGGTGCTCGGCATCCTGGAAGGGCACCTGCGCGAGACGCGGCGTCGCCGCAGCGATCTGGAGCGGTTCGAGAACGAGCTCGTGAAGAGCATCGAGAAGGTGCGGCGGCTGCTCGCCGAGGCCGAGCGCGCCGCCGAGTGATTTTTTTTCGCGACAACATTGACGTTAACGTAAACGTTAGTCTGGAGAATCCGATGGAGACGAGTACACGCGAGCGGACGGCCGCCTCGGCGACGCCCGTGGCCGTGCTGGCGGGCGGGGCGCTGCTGGTGCTCAGCCAGCTCTACGCCACGATCCCGCTCACCGCGCCGGTGGGGGCCGCCTTCGGCGGCGGGAACGTCTCCGCCGCGCTGGGGACGGCGTTCGCCCTCGCCTACGCCGTGGGCTTCCTGTTCTTCGGCCCGCTGTCCGACCACTACGGGCGGCTGCGGGTCCTGGTGCCGGGCATGGCGGTGCTCGCCCTGGCCACCGCGGCGCTGACGGTCGCCCCGTCGCTGGAGGTCATGGCGCTGCTCCGGGCCGTGCAGGGCTTCGCCGCGAGCTGCTTCGCGCCGATCGCGCTGGCCTACCTCATGGAGGCGCTGCCGCCCCGGCGGAGCGCGGCGGCGATCGGGGTGATGTCCACCGCGTTCCTCGTGGCCGGCATCCTCGGCCAGGTCTACGCCTCCAGCGTGGCGCTGGCCTGGGGCTGGGAGTGGGTGTTCGGCCTGGCGGGGGCGGCCCTCGCCGTCGTCGTGGTCCTCATGCGCACCCTGCTGCGGGAGCCGTCCCGCGACGTCGCGCCGGGGACGCTGGGCGGGCGGTTCGCGCAGATGGCCCGGCTGCTCGGCCGCCGCCGCATCGTGCTGCCCGCCGTCGCCCACCTGGGCACGCTGCTCGCCTTCGTCGCCATGTACTCGGCGCTCGGGCCGCACCTGGGAGCCGAGTTCGGCCTGGACGAGGGCGACATCATCTGGGTGCGCCTCGCCGGGCTGCCGGGCATGCTGATCGCCCCGTACGCGGGCACGCTGGTGGCGCGGTTCGGCGCGACGCGGATGGCCGTCGCCGGGTTCACGCTCGCCGCGCTCGGCGCGGGCGCCGAGGCGCTGGCGGGCGGGTCGCTCTGGCTGCTCACGCTGACCACGGTGGTCTTCGTGGCGGGCATCGCCACGGTCATCCCCGCCATGATCACCCTCTTCGGCGAGCGGGCCCTGCCGGCGCGGGCCGCCGGGGTGGCGCTCAACGGCTTCGTCCTCTTCGCCGGCGCCAGCCTGGGGCCGCTCGTGCCGCTGCTCGGCTGGGGGTTCGGGCCGCTGATGCTGGCGCTCGCGGGCTGCCTCCTGGTCTCGGCGGCCCTGGTCCTGGTGAGCGCCCCCGCCGAATAACCCCTGGTACGAAGCGACCGGCGCGGGGGCGGGGTCTGGAGGCTCCTGACCTTCCTGGCCGCGGCGGCCACCTTCGCTCGTCGGCCGCCGCGCCTTCGTGAAAGGGCTTTGAATTCGTGAAAGGGCTTTGAAAAGGGCTTCGCCCCCAGGCGCTGCGCGCCATCTCAGCTCAGGCGTTCTGATTAGGCGCCTCCGGCGCAAACCCCAGCGCCTCCGGCGCGATCGAGCGTGGGCGGGCGGGACACGGGATATGCGGCACCCTTGGCGGAACCGGGATCACGCTCGCCTGCTAACCGGACCGGGATTGCGCTGACTTGCTCACGAAGCCGGAACAGGCTGGCTTGCTCACGGCAATGGGATCACGCTCGCCCGCTCGGAGGAGGTAGTTCGCACCCTGGATGCGTCCGCGGGTGGTCAGTCGTGGAGTGGGCGAGGGCTGAGTCAGCGTCGACAGTCCAGGACACCATGGGGAATCTCGGCCAGGCTGGCGCAGGTCGGCGGCCACCGGTCAACCCCTGCGCTGCAGTTCCCCGATCGCGGCCACTGTGTGCCCGCCACCGCCTTTGCATCTCCAGAGGGCCGCCCCGCCCGCCTGTTCTGGATGCAACCCAAGGGAGTGTGCCGGGCAGGTTGGCCAGGCCTTCCAATCCTGCTCGGCAATCACTGCCTGGGCGAGATCAGCGATCAGCGCAAGGGCGGCAACCGGTTCGTGCTCTTCGCCGGCATGCAGCCCGTGGCTGGAGTATTGCCCCTTGTACTCGACGCGCAGGTATCCGTGGTCGTCCCACGCCGGGGTGTCGAAGCCGAGCCGTCCGGCGATACCGGTCGCGTCCATGTCGCGCTGTACGGCGAGCACCGCGTCATCCAGCACCTTGTTGGCGGTCATGTCTTTCATCCTGGTGTGTTCATCCCACTTCGCGGAGCTGAAGCACAAGGATCGTTTTGACGAGCTGACCGGCCAGAAGAGGGCGGCAGCGGAGTTTGCGTGCGTAGATGTCGCCGTCGCGCAGGTGGGCGAGCACGAGCAGGGCCTGCCGCGCCGGGTCCAGGCGGCTCCAGCGACAGCGGCGTTTGGCCCGGCGGGCGCGGATCCGTCAAACCAGGTGGGTCAGGGTGTGATCGGACAGCGGTATCGCGGCGGGGCATGACAGCAACGAGGCTTTCCGGTAGAGGCATCGGATCTTGGTCGACTGCTGTCTCACTTTTAGGCCATGCCGCCCTCGTGTCCCAATGGTCAGGATGCGCCAGCGAGCCCCCGTCGGCCGTCGAAAACATGTACTGCTCAGGCCATGCCGCCCACGTCCCCGATGGTCAGGATGCACGGAGGCGGTAAGGGTTGCGCCGAAGGCGCCCTATCAAAACGCCTGAGCTGAGATGGCGCGGAGCGCCTGGGGGCGAAGCCCTTTTTCCGGCGAAGCCCTTTCTCCCGCCAACCCTTTCCCGGCCAAGCCTTTTCAAGCTGGTCAAGGGTTGGAGATTTGCATGACCACCGCCTTCGGTTCGGTGAAGAAGTCGCGGCTGAAGTCGCCCCCCTCCCGCCCGATTCCCGAGTCGCCGACGCCGCCGAACGGGGCGCGCAGGTCTCGGATGAAGAAGCAGTTGAGCCAGACCGTCCCCGCGCGGAGCGCCGCCGAGACCCGGTGCGCGCGGTTGACGTTCTCGGTGAAGAGCATGGCGTTGAGCCCGTACCGGGTGGCGTTGGCGGCGGCGACGGCTTCGGCTTCGGTGTCGAAGGGCTGGACGACGACGACCGGGCCGAAGATCTCTTCGTGCCAGTGGCGGGCGGACGGGTCGACGTCGGTGAGGACGGTCGGGTGTACGGTCCAGCCGTCGCCGAGCCCGCCGGTCAGCATCGTGCCGGGCGCGTCCTCGACGTAGGAGCGGACTTTGGCGTAGTGGGTCTGGCTGGCGAGGGGGCCGAGTTCGGTGGCCGGGTCCTTGGGGTCGCCGATGCGCAGCGACTCGGCCTTCTTGACGAACCGGTCCAGGAATTCGCGGTAGACGGCCCGTTCGACGTAGAGCCGGCTGCCCGCGAGGCAGACCTGGCCGGCGTTGCGGAAGATGGCTTCGGCGGACCAGTGGACGGCGTTGTCCAGGTCGGCGTCGGCGAACACCAGGTTGGCGCCTTTGCCGCCGAGTTCGAGGCTGACCGGGGTGAGGTGGGCGGCGGCGGCGCGGGTGATGGCGCGGCCGGTCGCCGATTCGCCGGTGAAGGTGATGCGGTCGACCCGCGGGTCTTCGGTGAGGGCCTGGCCGGCGGAGTCGGGGCCGTGGCCGTGGACGACGTTGAGCACGCCGGGCGGCATTCCGGCTTCCAGCGCGAGCCTGGCCAGCAGGGTGGCCGAGACGGGGGTGTCTTCGGCGGGTTTGAGGACGACGGTGTTGCCCCAGGCCAGCGCGGGCGCGATCTTCCAGGTTTCCAGCATGAGCGGGAAGTTCCACGGCGCGATGGCGGCGGCGACGCCGGCGGGTTCGTAGCGGGTGTAGGCGTGGTGGCCGGAGTCCATCGGCAGCGCCTGGCCGGTCGACAGGCGGGCGTGGTCGGCGAAGAAGCGCAGGTTGGCGGCGGCGCGCAGCACGTCGTGGCCGCTCTGGGCGACGGGTTTGCCCATGTCGCGGGTGTCGGCGAGGCCCAGTTCGGTGCGGTGCTCCTCGACCAGGTCGGCGAGCCGGTGCAGGATCCGGCCGCGTTCGGCGAACCCCATGCGCGGCCACGGGCCTTCGTCGAACGCCCGCCGGGCCGCGGTCACGGCCCCTGCGGCGTCGTCGGCGCCGCCGAGCGCGACCTCCGCCCACGGCTCGCGCGTCCACGGGTCGATGCTGGGCATGCGCCGGCCGTCGAGGGATTCGGTCTCCTCGCCGTCGATGACGTGCCCGTAGAAGCCGCTCACGTGCGCGGCCCCCTCTCGGCGATCGTGACGTCTCCGGCGGCCCAGTGGGTCGGCGGGATCTCCCGTACGATCACGCGGACGCTCTCCTTGGGCGAGCCGAGCGAGTCGGCGACGGCCTCGGTGACGCTGGAGATCAGCGCCCGGATGGTCTCGGGCGGGCGGCCTTCGATGAGGCTGACTTCGACGAGGGGCATGGACACCACCGGGGGAGGGGGACGTCGGCGGTCACGGCGTGACCACCTGGGCGGATTCGATGGAGGTGCGCAGCTTGGCCAGCAGCGCGGTGAGGGTGCGGCGCTCGTCGCCGGTGAGCTGCCAGGCGAGCGCGTCGAGGTGGCGCCAGTGGGACGGCAGGAACTCGGCCAGGAACCGTTCGCCCGCCTCGGTGTTGGCGACCAGGAAGGAGCGCCGGTCGCCGGGGTTGATCTGGCGTTCCACGTACGACTTGGCGACCAGCCCGTCGACGACGTTGGTCAGGTTGGCGGGGCGGACCGAGATGGCCTGGGCCAGTTCGCCCATGTTGAGCGGCCGGTCGGCGCGGTGCAGGACGGTGAGGATGTTGAGCTGGCTGACCGTCAGCCCGTGCGGCGCCAGTTCGGCGGTGCCGGCGCGGTCGAACGACGACATCGTCCGGTAGAGCGTGAGGGTGAGCTTCAGCAGGTCGGGGTCGAACTCGGGGGTGTGCTTGTCCGCCTCGCGGGCGACCTGCCATTCGACGTCGTGGAAACCGGGCTCATCCGTCACTGGTTATTCCAAAGGTAGATATTTATGGTGGATGATAATACAGGCGCGGTAAGAAATGGAGGCCCGCCGATGGGCGAAGTCCTGGGCGTCGGTGTCACCCACTACCCCCCGTTCAGCGGCACGGACGCGGACATGGCCGGCCTGTTACGGCGCACCATGGCCGACCCCGGCATCCCCGCCGAGGCCAAGGACCCGGCCCGCTGGACCGAGACCGCCCGCCGCGAGTGGGGCGACGACGGCGGCGCGACCGGCGCGGCCGAGCACCGGGAGGCCCTGGTCAAGGGCTTCGAGCAGGTACGGGCCGCGATCGACGACTTCAACCCGGACGCCGTGGTGATCTGGGGCGACGACCAGTACGAGAACTTCCGCGAGGACCTGATCCCGCCCTACGCGGTGCTCGCCTACCCGGACCTGGAGGTCCGTCCCTGGGCCCAGGCCGGCGACTCCGCGGACATGAAGGGCAAGCCGAACATCTGGGGCGAACCGTACGACGCGACCTTCCGGGTGCGCGGCCGCCCCGACATCGCCAAGCACCTGGCCACCGGCCTGCTCGAACGCGACATCGACGTCGCCTACGCCTACAAACAGGCCCATCACCCGGGCCTGCCGCACGCGTTCCTCAACGCCATCCTCTACCTCGACTACCACCGCACCGGCTTCGACTACCCGGTCATTCCCTTCCCGATCAACTGCTACGGCCGCCGCGTCGTCAGCTACCGCGGCTTCATGAGCGAGATCGGCGACAAGCGCGAGCTGGACCCGCCCTCCCCGGCCCCGGCCCGGCTGATGCGGGTCGGGGCCGAGGTGGCGCGGATCTGCGCCGAGTCGCCGTGGCGGATCGCGCTGCTGGCCTCCTCCAGCTGGTCGCACGCGTTCCTGTGCGACCGCACCTGGCGGATGTGGCCCGACACCCCGGCCGACGTCCGCCTCTACGAGGCGATGGTCAAGGGCGACCTGGACGTGTGGCGGGCGACCACGCTGGCCGAGATCGAGGCGGCCGGCCAGCAGGAACTGCTCAACTGGTTCCCGCTGGTGGCCGCCATGGAGACGCTCGGCAGGCCGGTGCCGCGGTGGTCGGCGTTCGTGGAGACCGAGGTGTTCAACTCCAACAAGGTGTTCGCCGTCTACCGCTGACTGCGCCCCTCCACCCCGGCCAGCGTGATGGTGCCGCTGGAGCCGCGGAGGCCGAAGCCGTACCGGTAGCCCTCCCTGTCGAGCGGGCCGCCGAGGTCGGCGGTGCGCAGCTCACGCCAGACGCCGTCCGTCTCGGCGTAGGAGGTGATCGCGGTGCCCGACAGCGCCAGCGCGAACCGGTCGCCCGGCTCCAGCGTCACCGCCGCGTCGCCCGGGGTGTCGAGAAAACGGCCGTCCACCCGGACGTTGATGCCCGACTGCTTGCGCGTGTGGTTGTACCAGGCGGTCACGTAGTTGTCCGCGTCCTTGACCCAGCCGACGAACACGCTGTCCTCCGGCTGCCCGGTGCCCGCGAACGAGCCCGCCGTCAGCACGCTCATCGCGTCGCCGTCCGGCAGCGGCGCGGGCCCGGCCACCATGCCGAAGTACGGCGCGGAACCGGACGCGGCCAGCTTCCCGCCGCCGACGGTGATCCGAGGCTCGGCCTCGCCGCCGAACGGCCGGTACACGGTGTAACGGGCGGAGGTGTCGGCGGCGAAGTCGTCCGCCACGTCCACCTGCGGGAACGCGCCCAGGTCGAGCGGGACCGTCACGCTCCCGTACCCGCTGGACACCCGCTGCCCGCCGTACGCGGCGAACGCCCGCACCGGGTACGAGCCCGGCCGCACGCCCTCCGGCGGCGTCACCGTCCACCGCACGGTGAACTCGCCGCCCGGCTTCACCACCCTGGCGTGCTCGGGCCCCTCCGCCTTGGCGGTCCAGCCGGGCGGCAGCGCCGGGGTCACCCGCACGTTCGTCGCCGGGGTGCTCGCCGTGTTGGCGAAGACGGCGGTGACCGTGCCCGGGTCCTGCTCCCGTACCGTCAACCGCGCGTCACCCGTGGACGGCGACCAGGCCTGCAGCTCGACGACCCCCACGTACGCGCCGGGCGGGTTGTCGAAGACCAGCCGCAGCCGCGTCGTCGTCAGCGCCGGAAACGTGACCCGGTTGAGCGCGTTGCCCACCGGCTGCGCCGGGGTGCGGCGCTGGCCGGGCACCTCGCGCCAGGCCGTGCCGTCCCAGTGCTCCAGCCGGTACCCGGCGGGCGCGCGCACCCCGCCGCCGTCGTCGTACGGGAAGAACCGCACGTCGCTCACCTCGGTCGGGACGCCGAAGTCCAGGCCCAGGTGGTCCTGCGGGTTCGGGGAGCGGTAGTTGGTCCACCGGCTGTGCGGGATGTCGTCGTAGTAGATCCGGCCGTCCACCGCGTCCCACACGTCGTCGATGTCGTTGGTGTACGAGGCGAACGGGCGCGGGTAGCCCGACCCGTGCGGGTTCGCGGCGTCGTTCACCAGGCGCGGCGTCCGGTCGGCCGGGACGTTCGCGGGCATCCGGGCCTCGATCCTGCCCAGATCGGGGCCGGCGGCGATCCGCCTGCCGTCCACGTACAGCCGCAGGCCCGCGCCCTGCCCGTACCGCTTGCCGTCGCGATCCCACAGGACGGTGACGTTGTGGCCCCGGTACGGCACG
Organism: Nonomuraea sp. NPDC049649; assembly: GCF_040675175.1. NCBI lineage: Bacteria > Bacillati > Actinomycetota > Actinomycetes > Streptosporangiales > Streptosporangiaceae > Nonomuraea > Nonomuraea sp. NPDC049649. Next base: position 68,404 of record NZ_JBFAOH010000022.1, on the reverse strand, counting down.
TTCTCCAGCGCGAAGTGGTCCCAGGACGCCGGGACGAGCGGGTTCACCACGAGCTTGTTGTCCGGCTGCGGCCGGAGCCCGATCAGGCCGTTGATCACCAGGTCGTTGAAGGTCGAGTGGTTGTAGTGCTCGCTGTGGCCGGGGCCGTCGTAGATCCAGCGCGGCTCGTCCGGGTGGTGCGCCTCCGCGACGTACGGGCGGCCGTCCTTGTACTGGGTCAGCGCGTATGTGCGCAGCACCTGGTAGTAGTCGTCCTTGCCGATCACCTGCTGGTCGTGGTCGTTGAGCAGGTTCGCCAGACCGGTGAGGGTCTGCGAGGTCGAGTACGGCCAGCTCGGGCCGTTCCACCGGCAGCAGCCGCTGAGCGCCTCATGCATGAACCACCGGCTGCGCCGCTCGGCCGTGGCCGGCCCGTACGGCGCCGCGAACCCCTGCGGATCCAGCAGCTGCGCCCACGCCTGCTCGGTGCCCGGCTTCGCCATGCCGAACATCCACGGCACGAACCCGATCTGCTCCCGCACCGACACCAGCTTCTGCTCGGGGTCCAGGTCGGCGCGGGCCTTGTGGTAGAAGAACCGCCGCTCCGGATCCCACAGCCACTGATGCAGCGCCTCACGCAGCGACTCCGCGCGCCGCTCGAACGTGCTGGCCGTCCGCGCGTCGCCGCGCATCCGCGCGATCGCCGCGATCGCCTTGGCGTCGCCGTACTGGTAGGCGTTGAGGGTGGGCCGGTAGCCGTGCCCGCCATGGTACGGATCGTCCGGGTCTGTCTCGTACGAGGAGGCGGTGTACTCCATCGCGTCCCACACGGGGACCGACCAGTAGAGGCCCAGCTTCTCGTCGTACTGATGACCCCACTTGTCGTACTGGCGGACCAGGTCGGGCAGCAGGCTCTTCACGAACCCGGTGTCCCCGGTGACGAGAGCCCGCTGGTAGGCGGCGTCGGCGGCCCAGAACGCGTACTGGTGCGCCCAGTCGTCGGTGTCCTCGTTGACGTAATCCTCCTTGGGCTTCGGGCCGGCACCCGGCCCCTGCAGCCAGTAGCGGAGATACTCGTCGAGCGGCCGCCGGTCACGCAGCCACCGCCCCTCGTACACATGGTGCCCGGCCGCGGCGACGATCCCGCCCAGCGGCGCCGAGTAGCCGGGCGGGTTGTGGAACTCGGTGATGACGTGACCGTTCTCGGTGTCGGTATAGCGGAGGTGCCTCTTGAAGGTGCTCCACCGGTAGTAGTAGACGTCCTGGATCTCCTGGTCGGGCACCTCCAGGAACGGGATGTTCGCCCGGTACCACTCGGGCTCCGCGTACCCCTCCAGCAGCCTGTCGTGATCGAGGAAAGCGGTGCCCCGCCCGACCACCGGGTACGGCGGCGGCTCCTGGGGCCGGGCTTGTGCGGGGGGCGTGAAAAGCGTCGCGGCCAACGCCGTGACGGCGGCAAGCGCTGCGGCCTTGCGTCTCATGGTCACCTCAAGCGTTCCGAGCCAGTCAGAACCAGTCGCCCTTGTGACCGGATCTGACTGTAATCGCTCCAATAGTGACCATTTCCTTTCGCCGACACAAGACCACGGACCAGGAGACGTCGAACGCACGGCCCCCGGGAGGACGAGCCGCACTGTCAGAACGGATGGATCAGCTGAACAGATCGTCGAAGGTCTGGGCGGTGATGGCGCGGGTGGCCCAGGTTTCGAGTTGGTCCAGGTCGGTGCAGGTGGTGATACGGGCTCGGGCGTCGTCCGTGATGTCGAGGCCGCGGGTTTCCAGGAGTAGCAGCACCATGCGCGCGGCTTCTTCGGCCCTGCCCTCAGCTTTGCCCTCAGCTTTGCCTTCAGCCTTCCCCGCGGCCTTGCCTTGAGCTTGGCCGTCTTCGAGTCCGCGGCCGTAGTGTTCGCGCGCGAAGGGGCTGTAGACGGGCCAGGTGGTGGATTTCATGATTTCCTCCAGGAGGCGCCGGATCTCGGGCGCGGCCATGCTGTAAGCGTATTCATAGTACTTCGGAGCGTGTTCGTCACAGAGTTCCTCCAGCGCCATGGCGAACGCCTCGACGACCTTGCGATCGCGCCCGTGGACCATGACCGCCATGGCCGCCAGCCCCGGCTGTGCCGCGGCCTCGTGAGGGTCGGTGATGGCCGGAATGTCGTCCGGCCCCAGCACGTGAGCCTGGAGGCGGTAGCCGGTCAGACCCGTGTCGATCGGCTGTGCGTAGTAGGCGGCGGCACTCCGGCTGGGGCAGATGACCAGGACCGTGACGTCGCAGTCGAGCATCAGCCAGAGCGCGGCGGCATACCGGGCGAGCTTGCGAGGGTTCTTGGACCTGTCCTGCTGAATCTCCACGACGATGGCGTGCGCCGGGCTCTGCGGCGGCCCCATCACGAGCACCAGGTCGGCCTCGAAGTCGTCGGACGGCCGGGTGTTGAACGTGCTGTCCTCCACTCGGATCAGCGGAGTGACGGGCACATCCACACCCATGAGGTCGCGGAGAATCTCCACGGCCAGTTCGGGGCGCTCGCTGATCATCTGAATGAGAGCGTCGTGCGGGGGAGAGGGCATGTCGCAGATCGTAATGGAGCAATCACTTTAAGCGGTGTCGATCGAGAGTCAAAGGCGCCGGTAGATCTCTCCAGTGCGTCGCATCTCTGTGGTGGGCAACTCCGGATCCGGCAAGTCGACGGCGCCCTCAAATCACGTCATTCGCCGCGGCGGGCACGGGCCGCGCGCCGCTTGCCTTCGTGCATGGCCTGGACGCGGGCGACCGGAATGGTGTGCCCCTCCGCGATGAGGTCGGCGGGCAAGGACTGGGGCGACGGCAGGTGCGCCGCCCACGGGTCGGCGTCGCCGAGCAGCCCGGGGACGGTCCTGATGGTGAAGTCGCGGGGCGTCACCCGGTCCAGTTCCTCCCAGGCGACGGGGAACGAGACCGGCACTCCGGGCCTGATGCGCGGGCTGTACGCGGCCACCACGGTCGCCCCACCGGCCCGGGTCGAGTCCAGGAACACCTTGCCCTGACGGTCTTCCCGGATGAACGCGGTGGTGGCCAGAGCGGGATCCAGCCGCTCGGCCCGGGCGGCGACGGCGCGGGTGGCGGCGGCCGTGTCCTCCAGAGAGATCCCGGCCACGACCGGCACGAACACATGAACACCCTTGGCCCCGGAGGTCTTGACGGTCCCGGCCAGCCCGGCCTGAGCGAGCGCCTCCCGGATCAGTTCCGCGGCCCGCACGACCAGGGAGAAGTCGCCTCCCTCCGGCGGGTCGAGGTCGAGGACGAGGTGGGTGAAGTGGTCGCCGGCCAGCAGCGCCGGGTGGTATTCGACGGCCCGCTGGTTGGCGAACCACAGCAGCGTCCGCCGGTCGTCGCAGAGCGCGTAGGAGACCTGCCGGTGTGACGTCTCCGCCCAGATGCGCACCGTACGAATCCACGAGGGGGCGTACTTGGGGAGGTTCTTCTGCATGAACGGCGCCTGCCCGGGCCGCACCCGCATGACCGACAGCGCCCGCCCGCGCAGCGCGGGGATGATGCGGTCGCGCACCGCGTCGAGGTAGTCGACCAGGTCGCGCTTGGTGGCGTCCGCCCCGTCGAACAGCGGCTGATCGAGGTTGGTCAGCTTCACCCCGTCGCGGGTCTCATCGCCGGTCACCCCGCTTACGATATCGAGCGGACCACCCGCGCGGGGTTTCCGACGGCGACCACGTTGTCCGGGATGTCCCTGGTGACGACCGCTCCGGCGCCGATCACGCTGTTGGCCCCGATCGTCACCCCGGCGAGCACGATGGCTCCGCCGCCGAGCCAGGCATTGTCACCGATCGCGATCGGCGCCGCGGACTCGAGCTTGGCGCGACGCCGCTGGGCGTCCACCGGGTGGGTGGGGGTAAGGAGCTGCACGTGCGGGCCGATCTGCACGTCGGCGCCGATGGTGATCGGGGCGACGTCGAGCGCGGTCAGCCCGTAGTTGGCGAACGTGCCCGCGCCGATCGTGATGTGCGAGCCGTAGTCGACGTACAGCGGCGGTCTCACGTGCGCGTCCGGCGCGACCGAGCCCAGCAGTTCCTCCAGGATCGGCCGCGCGGCGGCCGGATCGCTCGCATACACCTGTCCGTAGCGGTGCGCCAGCTCCTCGGCGCGCCGCAGCGCCGCCGCCAGCTCCGGATCGTCGGCGATGTACAGGTCGCCGGCGAGCATGCGTTCGCGCTGTGTACGAGGATCCCCGGCGAAGAAGTCGGTCACAGGCCGATCGTACGTACGCCGGACCCAGGCGCAGGTAGGCGAACAGCATGAAGAGTAATCCCGTCTGGAGGTCAGTCCTTGACCTCCAATCCCATCGACCGGGCCGTGCCGGACACGATCTTGGCGGCCTGGTCGAGGCCGTCGGTGTTGAGGTCGGGCAGCTTGGCCTCGGCCACCTGCCTGAGCTGGGCGGTGCGGGCTAAGCTAAAGTCTCCCGTAACTGGAGACTCAAATGGATTATTCGATCGGCACGCTGGCGAAGCTCACCGGCCTCACCGTCAAGACGATCCGGTTCTACTCGGACGAAGGTGTGCTGCCCGCGCCCGATCGCACCCCGGCGGGCTACCGCCGCTACACCGACGAGCACCGCGTCCACCTGGAGCTGGTACGGACACTCCGGGAGCTGGGCGTCGACCTGGCCACCATCCGCTCGCTGGGCCGGCGCGACCTCAAGGACGTGCTCGCCCTCCACCTGAAGGCCGTGGAGACCCAGATCACCGCATTGCAGCGCACCCGGGCCGTGCTCCGCGCCACGCTCGCCAAGGACGAACCGGCCGAGGAGGACCTGCGCCGCCTGCACGCGCTGGGCCGGCTGGGCGCCGAGGAGATGGGTCAGCTGTTCGACGCGTTCGCCCAGGACGTGGGCCGCGACACCCAGGCGCAGCGCGACTGGCTGGAGAGCATGCGCGCCTGCATGCTGCCCGAACTGCCCGAGGACCCCACGGCCGCCCAGCTCGACGCCTGGCTGGAGCTGATGGACTTGCTGGCGGACGACGGGTTCCGGCGCCGGCTGCGGGAGTCGTCGGCGGATTTCTGGGATCGTCCGTACGATCATGAGACGTGGCAGCGGGACAGCGCCGCGCTCGTGGAGGAGGCGCTGCGGGCGATCGAGGCCGGGATGGCGCCGGACGCGCCCGAAGCGGTGCCGATCCTGGAACGCGCCCTCGCCGTCATGGGCGGCGGCCGGGACGAGGTGCTGCGCGCCTTCGAGCAGCACGATCCGCGCGCCGCCCGCTACTGGGAGCTGGTCGCGGTCGTCCGCGGGCTCGACCCGGAACCCACGCCGGTCGCGGTCGCGTACGACTGGATCCACCGCGGACTGCTCGCCCACCCTGAACTTTCCCCGCGGCCGGCGCGTACCTCGGAGTGATCGAACCCACCGAGGGGAGCTGATGCAGGTGCGGACCCGCCTGCTGATCGCCGCCGCAGCCCTGTGCGTGCCCGTGTCCGTCGCGTGCGCGCCCGCCACCGGAGAGCCGCTGCCCGCCGCGCAGGCGGCGTACGCGGAGGCCGACGTCCGGTTCTCGCAGGAGATGATCCCGCACCACCGGCAGACCATCCAGCTCGCCAAGCTGGCCGAGGGCCGGGCGGAGAAGCTGTACGTGCAGGATCTCGGCGTGCGGCTGATCGATCAGGAGCAGATCGACATCGAGAAGATGGTGTCCTGGCTGACCGAGTGGAAGCAGAAGGTGCCGGCGGACAATCCGGAGGTCGCGCACTCGATGCCGGGGATGCTGTCGGCCCAGCAGCTCAAGGTGCTGGAGGGGCTGTCGGGTGCGGAGTTCGACGAGTCCTGGCTGACGGTGCTCTCCAGGCATCTGGCCTTCGGCACCGAGATGGCCGAGAGGATCATCGGGGACGGCAAGCACGAGCCGACCGCGCGCCTGGCGAGAGAGATGATCAAGAACCAGCGGAACACCATCAAGGAGATAGCCCAGCTGCTGGACTGATCCCCGGACCGGCAGGGCGGGTGACCGCCGGGAGACACCCGCCCTGCCCGCCTCGCGTCAGTCGCCTCTCGCGGGCCCGCCCGCGCCCGTCATCAGCTCGCGCTCCTCACGCGTCGCGATGAGCCCGGACGGCGCCACGAGCTTCGACTCCACGTACGGTGCCTCCGTGTCGGGCAGCGGTTCCCGGGAGCGGATCGCTCTGATCCAGATCCGCGCCGCGTCCACCAGCACGATGATGATGAGGACCGCGAACAGCGCGGCCAGGACGCCGTCGACGGTGGAGTTGAAGACGACCCGTTCCATCTCGCCGATCGACTTGGCCGGGGCCAGCACCTCCCCCTGGTCGAGGGCGGTCTGGTAGCGGTCGCGCTGGGCGAAGAAGCCGAGCCCCGGGTCGGGCGAGAACACCTTCTGGTAGCTCGCCGTCAGCGTGACCGCGACGTCCCACGCCAGCGGGATGCCGGTCACCCAGGCCCATTTGAGCCGCCCGCTCTTGATCAGCAGTGTGGTGGCGACGGTGAGCGCCACCGCCGCGAGCAGCTGGTTGGCGATGCCGAACAGCGGGAAGAGCTGGTTGATGCCGCCCAGCGGGTCGTTGACGCCCTGATACAGGAAGTAGCCCCAGGCGCCGACCACGATCGCGCTGGTGGCGAGGAGCCCCGGCCACCAGCTGACCCTGCCGACCGGCTTCCACAGGTTGCCCAGCGTGTCCTGCAGCATGAACCGGCCCACCCGGGTGCCGGCGTCGACCGTGGTGAGGATGAACAGCGCCTCGAACATGATCGCGAAGTGGTACCAGAAGGCCTTCAGCGCGTCGCCGCCGAGGAACCCGGAGAAGATCTCCGAGATGCCGACGGCGAGCGTCGGCGCTCCTCCGGTACGGGCGATCAACGTCTGTTCCTGCACCGCCGCCGCCGCGGCCTGCAGTTCCTCGGGCGTGATGACGAAGCCCATGTTGGTGACCGCCTCGGACGCCGTCTGGACCGTGGCGCCGAGCACCCCCGCGGGCGAGTTCATCGCGAAGTAGAGGCCGGGGCTCAGGATGGACGCCGCGGCGATGGCCATGACCGCCACGAACGACTCCATCAGCATGGAGCCGTAGCCGATCATCCGTACCTGGGACTCCTTCTGGATCATCTTCGGCGTGGTGCCGGAGGAGATCAGCGCGTGGAACCCCGACAGCGCGCCGCAGGCGATGATGATGAACACGAACGGGAACAGCGACCCGGCGAACACCGGGCCCTCGCCGTTGAAGGCGAAGTCGGTGAAGGCGCTGTTCTGCATCGCCGGCATCGTGACCAGGATGCCGACCGCCATCAGCGCGATCGTCCCGATCTTCATGAACGTCGAGAGATAGTCGCGCGGCGCGAGCAGCATCCACACCGGCAGCACCGCCGCGATGAACCCGTACGCGATCAGCCAGAGCGCCAGCGCCGACGGGCTCAGCGTGAACACCGACGCCCAGCTCGAATCCTGCACCCACCCGCCGGCCATGATGGCGATCACCAGCAGCACGACGCCGATGACCGAGACCTCGGCGACCTTCCCCGGCCGGAGCACGCGCAGGTAGAAGCCCATGAACAGGGCGATCGGGATCGTCATCGCGATCGAGAACACACCCCACGGCGACTGCGCCAGGGCGTTGACCACGACCAGCGCCAGCACCGCCAGCAGAATGATCATGATGGCGAAGACCGCGATCAGCGCCGCCGCCCCGCCGACCGGGCCGATCTCGTCGCGGGCCATCTGGCCGAGGCTGCGCCCGTTGCGGCGCATGGAGAAGAACAGGATCACCATGTCCTGGACCGCCCCGGCGAAGATCACGCCGGCCACGATCCAGATCGTGCCGGGCAGGTAGCCCATCTGGGCCGCCAGCACCGGCCCGACCAGCGGGCCGGCGCCGGCGATGGCGGCGAAGTGGTGACCGAACAGGATCCGCCGGTCCGTGGGCTGGTAGTCGATGCCGTTGTCGAGCCGCTCGGCGGGCGTCGCCCGCCGGTCGTCGGCGCCCAGGACCTTGCGCTGGATGAACCGGGCGTAGAAACGGTAGGCGATGGCGTACGAGCCGAGGGCGGCGGCTAACAGCCAGACCGCGTTGACGTTCTCACCTCTGGACAGGGCGAGCACGGCCCACCCGGCGGCACCCACCAGGGCGACCGCTGTCCAGATGATGATGGAGCGCACCTTCACCGATTACCTCCCATAAATGGGACGGCCCAGGCAGCAGCGGAGTCCGGCGTCCGGTGGCAGATCGGTGGTGAAACGCCGCCAGCGCCAGAGCGGGCGGCAGTCGATCGTCACAGGCAGCTCGACTAGATGCACCCAGGCGAAGGGGTGGGCGTACACCAGATCGGTCCCGAGCCTCCGGGCCCTGCGAGGCAGACGGGACCGCCGCAACGGCCGCACGGAGAACTCTCCCGCGTCCGCACAGCACAGGCCCGTGACGTGCCAGTCGAAGAAGACGACTTCGTCGTCGTGGAGATGGTCGTGTGCGGCGGCCGTGAGCGTGATGCGAGACATCTGGGGCTCCTGAAAAAGTTGGGGTTCAGAAGCTCAAGACGCCTTTACCCGTGGTGTCGATTCGTGAAACACCCCCTTGACTCAGGTCATTCTTCCGAAATCGAGCCGTTAGAAACGGCGGCACTGGCCTTCCTTGTCGCCCTTCACCCGGTTGCCCTTACCGGTGGGCGCCGGCCGGTTCTTCTCGCACTGGAGGTTGCCGTCGACCTTGTTGTTGTCGATCTTCACGCGGCCGCGGTTCTTCTCGATCTGGATGTCGCCGTCCACCCGGGTCGAGCGGATGGTGATGTCCCGGCTCTCCTCGATCTGGATGTTGCCGTCCACCCGCGAACCCTTCGTCACCGACACCCGCCGCGCCTTCTCCGCCTGGATGTCACCGTCCACCCGGACCTTGGTGGCGATGAGGGTCGCGCCCTTGCCCACCTTGACGTTGCCATCCACCCGGGTGCCGATCAGCGTGCACTTCTGGCCCCTGGGCACCTTGACGTCCCCGTCCACGGACACCGCCCGGATCACGCCCCGGCACGTCCGGTCATCGTCCGCGTACGCAGGAGCAGCCGCGAAAACGGACCCGAGCAGCGCACCGGCCAGAACCACCAGGGAGATCTTCTTCACTGTCAATCCTCTTTCCCGTTCGTCTTGGTTCAGAGCATTTCGCCCCGCGGTGAGCAGCCAGTGAGCCGAACATGAGGGACCTCTCATCTAGCAAAGACCCTGACCCCTGGAACCCAGCCCAAGGCGTTCACCCAAAGGACTTCGCCCCCCAAGCGCTCCGCGCCCCCAGCTCAGGCGCTCTCATAAGGCGCCTCCGGCGCAACCCCACGCCTACGGCGATCCACGCCTACGGCGTCAAAGGGCTTCGCCCACAGGCGCTTCGCGCGTCCCAGCTCAGGCGATCCGATGGCAGCCTTCGGCAACCCCACGCCTACGGCGATCCGCGCCTACGGCGCCCTTACGGAATCCCGACGCCACCCCAGAGAACCAGCACCGCTTGCCGACAGGCCCCGGCGCGGACCGTGGCGGGACAGTAAGGCCAGACCACAACGGCAACCCGGCAAACCTCCACCTCGATTCACCCAGCCCAGGCAGGCGACGCCCAAAGCCCATGCCACCTCCCACAACCAGAGCCACGCCCCCCAGCCAGAGCCACGCCACCGACCCCAAAATGAACCACCCACCATGACCACAGACAGCAGCCCTATCCACCAGATAGTCCGTGAGACCCCGGACAGCCCCTGACTAAGGTGGGGCCGTAAAGATCGAGGGAGTGGCGATGTCGGTGGTGCGGCTGCTGGTGCTGGGGGCCGTGCGGCGGCGCGGCAGGGCGCATGGCTACCAGGTCCGCTCCGACCTGGAGTCGTGGGGCGCGCACGAGTGGGCGGGCCTCAAACCGGGATCGATCTACCACGCGCTGCGCCAGATGACCGCGCAGGGCCTGCTGCGGGCGGACGAGGAGGCGCCGAGCACCGCCGGTGGCCCGCCCAGGACCGACTACGAGCTCACCGAGGCGGGCGAGGCCGGCTACCTCAGGCTGCTCCGCGGTGCGCTCGCCCGTGCCGACCAGCGGCTCGACATGCTGAGCGCCGGGCTGGGGCTGATGGACGACCTGCCGAGGGCCGAGGCGGTGGAGTTGCTGAGGCAGCGGGTGCGGGCGCTGGAGGAGTGGCGGTCCCGGGTGCGGCGCGACTGGTCGCCGGGGGAGGACGCCGAGGCCTGGGGCGCGGTGGGCGAGGTGCTCGGCATGTGGGTGCACACCGCGGAGAGCGGCGCCGAGTGGACACGCGGCCTGATCGAGCGGCTGGAGCGCGGCGCGTACGTGATGGCGGGCGAGCGACGCTGACGCGCTGTCACACCAGTTACGCGAATTTTACGGCGACATACCAGCGTTTCGTTTTGGTTCTCCAGCATGCTCACAGATAGTCGCAAGAAAGCCAGGCACACGAATAGAGCCCGATATTCGTGTGCGCGACGGGAGGCGTGACGCGGATCGCAGCCGAGCCGGACCGTCGATCAAGCGACAAAAGGAAGAGCGCATGAAATACGGAACCCTGATAGCGGCCGGAGCGCTGGCGGGAGTGGTGGCCTTCGCTCCCGCGGCGTCGGCCGTGATCCAGCTCCCGACCGTGACGACCCTGACCGCGACGCCGCCGACGGCGACCACGGGACAGCAAGTGCTTCTGTCCGCCCAGGTCGCCGGCTGCCCCGACCCCACCGTCTCGGTGGGCATGAGCTTCTTCGACGGCACCGTCAACATCAGCCCTGACCCGTCGGGTGCGGTGGGAATCGACGCAGGCGGGAACGCATCGCTCCCCGTCACCTTCGACACACCGGGAACACACACCATCACGGCTGTCTTCAACGCCACCGAAGGCTGCGCCGTCTCCTCCGCCACGTTCGATGTGATCGTCACCGCGGCGTCCGTGCCCACGCCCACCACCACGACCACGCCGATCCCGACCCCGACGGTGACTCAGTCCAACATCGTCGGTGTCACGGTCGGCTCCAATCAGAGGAACAACAACACCAACAGCGCGTCGAACGTCATCGACTGGCACGCCCTGCTGGGGATCAGAGACTCCTGAAAGACAGCCTTCGGCTCGGCGGTCTTCTCCGGGACGCCGGGGGAGCACCGCCGCCGGGCGGCACCGCTCGGGATCAGTCGTCCAGGCCGCGCGCGCTGAGCGCCTCACCCAGGGCGTCGGCGTGCCGCAGCGCCCCCACCACCAGCGGCACCGCGAACGCGCGCACGCTCCACTCGACGCCCCTGGCCCGCTGCGCCTCACGGACCCGGGTGGCGATCCCGGCGATGATCGGAATGCTGCGGATGGTGAGCGAGAGCAGCAGCGACAGCCGGAACGGGTCCAGCCCCACCCGCCCGGCGGGCCGCAGCGCCCGTTCCAGGACGGCCATCATGTCCGAGGTCCTGGTCGTGAGCGTGACCAGCCCGGCCAGCGCGACCGCCAGCACGATCCTGGACGAGACCATCACCGCCGGCACCGGCCCGGCGAGGACGAACTGGATCACGAACAGCCCCGCCGCGAACCAGCGCACCGGCCGCACCTGCGCCCACGCCGCCGCCACGCCCACCCGCGTGACCCCGTACAGCAGCACCACCACCACGGCCGCCCCCGCCATCGCCCACATGTCGGGCAGCAGGAACAGCACGACGCAGCAGGCCGCCAGCCCCGCCAGCTTGGCCCCGACGGGCATCCGGTGCAGCGGCGAGTCGCCGGGTACGTAGGCGCCGGTGAGCCCGTTCACGTCATCAGCCCCCGGTAGTGCGCGATCGCCTCGTCGGGCGGCGCGTCGGCCACCACCCGGCCCTCGTCCAGCACCAGCACCCGGTCGAAGTCCGCCAGCAGCGGCAGATCGTGCGTGACCACCACCAGCTGCTGCGGCAGGGTGCGCAGGTGCTCGGCCACCAGCCGGGAGTGGCGCAGGTCGAGCAGCGTCGTCGGCTCGTCCATGATCAGGATCTCCGGCTCCAGCACCAGCACCGAGCAGAGCGCCAGCAACTGCTTCTGCCCGCCGGACAGCTGATGCGCCGGATGGTCGGCATGACCGGCCAGCCCATGCCGCTCCAGCACGTCCGCCACCCGCGCCTTCACCTTCTCCGCCGGAAGCTTCTGCCGCCGCAGCGAGAACGCCACGTCCTCGGCCACGGTCGGCATCACGATCTGCGCGTCCGGGTCGGTGAACAGGAACCCCACCCGCTGCCGGATCTTGGCCGCCTGCCGCCGCGTGTCATGCCCCAGCACGGTCACGGAGCCCGAGGTAGGCAGCGCCAGCCCGTTGAACAGCCGCGCAAGCGTGCTCTTCCCGGACCCGTTCGCCCCCACGACCCCGATCCGCCGCTCGGCCAGCGTCGCGCTGACCCCGCGCAACACCTCCCGCTCCCCGAACCGGACGCGCACGTCCTCAAGCTCGATCACGCCGACCACTCCAACCGGACGTACGTGTCAGCGAGTCTGATCACTTCCACCACCTGAATCGGACGGATACGTGAGCTTCCACCACCTGAACCGGACGCGCACACCACTCAGACCACCTCGAACAGGGCAGCGACCCCCAGCCCGCCACCCACCGCCGCCGTGGCCAGCCCGAGCGTCCCGCGCGGCGCCCCCGCCCGCACCAGCCGGGTGAACAGCCGCGTCACCACCACCGCCCCACTGGCCCCCCACGGATGCCCGAGCGCGATCGCCCCGCCGTCGGCGCACACCCGCGCGCCGTCCGCCCCCAGCGGATCGAGCCCGAGCGCGTCGGTGACGGCCAGCGTCTGCGCGGCGAACGCCTCCACGATCTCCACCGCCGCCACCCGCTCCAGGTCCACCCCGGTACGGTCGAGCAGCCGGCGCACAGCAGGCACCGGCCCCCACCCCGGCAGTGCCGGATCACACCCCACCACCGCGGCGCCCACCAGCCGCAACCCCGGCCTGCCCTCCCGCAGCCGCTCCGGCACCACGGCCACCGCGGCGGCCCCGTCGCTGTTGGGCGAACAGTTCCCCGCGGTCACCGCACCCCCGGGCACGAACGCCGCAGGCAGCCGGGCCAGCGAAGCGAGCCGCAGAGTCCTGGGCCGCTGATCCCGTTCATGCCCTTCCACCGGGACGATCTCCGCGTCGAACCTCCCCTCCGCCCGGGCAGCCACCGCCTTCGCGTGACTGGCGGCGGCATAAGCATCCTGACGCTCCCGGCTCACCCCGCACGCCACCCCGAGGGCCTCCGCCGCCTCCCCCATGTCCGGATCCGGATGCCCCTCCGGCGCGAACGGCGCTCGCTCGTACACCGCCCCATCCCGATGCGCCCGCACCGGAGCCGTGGACGCGCTCTCGGCACCCCCCGCGATCACCACGTCCATGTCCCCGCTCCGCACAGCCTGCGCGGCGACCAGAACGGCGGCCAGCCCGCTCCCGCACTGCCGGTCCACCGTCACCCCGGGCACACCGTCCCCCAGTCCGGCCCGCAGCGCCGCCACCCGCGCCACATTCCCGCCGGGCCCCATGCAGTTCCCCAGCACGACGTCATCGACCGCGCTCCCCACGTCCTTCGCAACAGAGGCGATCACCGGCGCAGCCAGCGCATCCACCGACACCCCTTTGAACGCGTGCCCCGCCGTCCCGATCGGACTCCGCCGAGCAGCCACGACCACGGCGTCAAGCGCCCCGCTCACAGCCCCTCCACCTCCCAGCCAGCGGAGAGAACGGTCACCGTCATGAGGTCGGACAGCCTTGTCATCGCACCTCCCACAGTCTGTGGTCTACGGGTGGGCACGGTCAGCGCGGAGAGCATCCCTGTTGCCGCACCTCCCGAAGCCCGGGGTCGGCGGGCCGGTGGGATCAGCGGGTTGTGCGTCTCACCCTCCACAGCCTGGGGATGGCGGGTGAGCAGACCGAGGCGGCGAGCGGGGGTCATCGCAGTCTCCGCAGTTCGGGGTCGGGGGTGGTCAGGCGGGCGGCCAGCTGGGCGCGGGCCGGTTTGCCGGTCGGGGTGCGGGGCATGCGCGTGATCGCGTACCAGCGGCGGGGCCGTTGAGCGGCGGCGAGCCCGGCCCGCGCCGCCGCCTCCAGATCAGCCTTGGACGGGAGCGCCCCGGCACCGGCCTCGACCACCGCGGTCACGACCGTGCCCAGACCGGGGTGCGGAGTGCCGACGACCACGACGTCACCCACGCCGGGCACGCGCCGCAGCACTTCCTCGACGTCCTCGGGCACCACGGTCGCCCCACCGGTCTGGATCGCGCCGTCACCGCGCCCCCGCAGCCGCAGCGGCTCCCCCGGCGTGTACGGGTCGGCGAGGTCGCCGACGCTCATCCACTTGTCCTCGATCTTGAGCGGCCCCGCCACCCCGCCCAGGTAGCCCTCGGCCAGCCAGGGGGAACGCGCCCACACCTCGCCCCGCGGCGGCCGGACCTCGATCTCCACCCCGGGGAACGGCCGCAGCCCGCCGCCGTCGTCGTCCACGGCCACGAAGGACAGCTCGGTGGCCCCGTAGTAGGCGACCACCCGCACCCCCACCTCCCGGGCCCGCTCCCGCACCTCCGAAGAAAGCGCCGCCCCACCAACCACGGCGACCCGCAGCGGCGCCCGCTCGGGCAGCGCGTCCAGCAGCCGGGGCAGCAGGTGCGGCACCAGGTGCACCGCGGTCGCCCGCCGCAGCAACTCCGGCAGCGCCCCCGCCGCCCACCGCCCCGGCGCCAGCACCGTCGCCCCGACGGCCAGCGCGTGCATGGCCGCGAACCCGTACAGAGAAGACACCAACGCCCCCGGCACCAGCACGACGTCGTCGGCCCCGATCCCGGTGAGCTCACTCAGCGGTTCGAACGACCCCGTCCAGGACGCACGGGTCCGCACGACGGCGCGCGGCCGCCCGGTGCTCCCGGAGCTGAAGCACGCCCAGGCCAGATCGTGCGGCGACGGCTCAACCCCGGCGAACGAATCCGGCCCGCAGTCAGGAAGCGACTCGACGAACAGATCCGCCGGGACCCCCTCCCGCAGCGCCGCCTCGTACAGCAGCGGCGTGGCCCCGACCAGATCGGCGGCCAGCACCGCGACCACCTGCTCGACCGGATCCTCCAGGCAGATTCCCACAACCCACCCAGGGCCCGCACCGCGCGCACCAACCTGGGGGTGACCGCCCGCAGCCCGCCCAGAGCCCGCGCCATGAGGATCGGACGGGTGGAGCCCGGCCGCCAGGTGTGCGGTCGTCTTCCCCACCGAGCCGTGCGGGCCGGTCTGGGGGAGTCCGGCCGCCAGGTGGGCGGCCGTTCGATGCATGCGCCGGGTCAGCTCGGCGTACGTGATCTCGCCGTACGGGCCGGAGACCGCGACACGGTCAGGCCGGGTGGCGGCGTGCCGGATGACCTGCGCTGCGACTGGCATGCCGCGGTCAGCCCTCCTCGCCGAGACGTCTGCCCGGTGCGGCGGGGATCGCGGCCGGGTAGGCGCGCTGCACGCCCCGGGTCACCGACGCGGCCACCACCGCCTTGATCACGTCACCCGGCACGAAGACCAGGGTGGACAGGGCCGCCGCCCCCAGGGACAGGTCGCCGATGACCGCCAGCAGCGGAATGCCGAACAGGTAGATGGCCCCCATGCCGCCGACCAGGCACGCTACCAGCAGCCGGACGAAGCTGGGCGCCTGCCCCGCGCGCGTCCCGCGCTCGGCGATCCACCCGGTCACGAACGCGCCCGGCAGCCACCCGATCAGGAAGCCGACGGACGGCTGGGTGAAGACGACCAGGCCGCCCCGGCCACCGGCCAGCAGCGGCAGTCCTACCGCAACCAGTACGAGCAGCACCAGCACCGCCAGTGCTCCCCGCTTGGAGCCGAGCAGCAGCCCGGCCAGCATGACTCCCAGCGTCTGGGCCGTGATGGGCACCAGGCCGCCGAAGAGGTTGACTCCGGGGACCAGCCCCAGCACCGCGATCAGCGCGGCGAAGACGGCCACCCGGGCGACGTCTCCTGGCGTGAACCACTTCATCGCTCCTCCTCCTTGTGGGTGCGGCTTCGATCCCACACCACCCGGGCCCGCCGCCGCATGGAGGGTTGCCACAAGGTTCCATGCCGAGGAATGTCGCAGGTGGATGGGCGGAACGGGGCGCGGAAGGACTACGCGCACCTGTACCGGCTAGAGAGTACGTGCGACGAAGGGATGGAAATGACCGGTCTGGGGGGAATCGCTGAGTGGGTGACCAGTCTCATGGAGACGCTCGGCGCCCCCGGAGCCGGTATCGCGGTCGCGCTGGAGAACCTGTTCCCGCCGATCCCGAGCGAGGTCATCCTGCCGCTGGCCGGGTTCACGGTGAGCCGGGGCGACCTGGTCTTCTGGCAGGTCCTGCTCTGGACCACGGCCGGTTCGGTGGTGGGCGCGCTCGCGCTCTACGGGGTGGGCGCGCTGCTGGGCAGGCGGCGCGTGCACGCGCTGGCCGCCCGGATGCCGCTTCTCAAGCTGGAGGACGTACGCAGGAGCGAGGACTGGTTCGCCAGGCACGGCCGCAAAACGGTCTTCTTCGGGCGGATGGTCCCGCTGTTCCGGAGCCTGATCTCCATCCCGGCCGGCATCGAGCGGATGCCGCTGCCCACGTTCACGCTGCTCACCGCGGCCGGCAGCTTCGTCTGGAACACCGTGCTGGTGACGGCCGGCTACCTCCTGGGCGAGCGGTGGTCGCTCGTCGAGAGGTATGTGGAGATCCTCACGTACGCGGTCATCACGCTGGTCGTGCTGGCCGTGGCGGTCTTCGTGTGGAGACGGGTGCGCGCCTGACGTCACCCGAGGTGGCGGGTGAACCAGAGCCGGGCCAGGCCGGCGACCTGCTCCAGCGCGCCGGGCTCCTCGAACAGGTGGGTGGCGCCGGGCACGACCTCCAGCCGGCTCTCGCAGCGCAGCTCCGACTGCGCCTGCCGGTTCAGCTCCAACACCTGCTCGTCCTGGCCGCCCACGATGAGCAGGGTCGGGGCCCGTACGGCACCGAGACGGGGGCCTGTCAGGTCGGGACGGCCGCCGCGCGAGACCACCGCCGCCACGTCGGAGTCGGGCTCGGCCGCGGCCCACAGGGCGGCGGCCGCGCCGGTGCTCGCGCCGAAGTAGCCGACCGGCAGCCCCGCGGCGGCCGGGGCAGCCCGCAGCCGCTCGGTCGCCGCCAGCAGCCTGCTCGCCAGCAGCCCGATGTCGAACACGTTCGTCCGGTCGGCGCCCTCCTCCGGCGTCAGCAGGTCGAACAGGAGCGTGCCCAGCCCGGACTCGTTCAGCGCGCCCGCCACGTACCGGTTGCGCGGGCTGCGGGCGCTGCTGCCGCTGCCGTGCGCGAACAGCACGACGCCGCGCGCCCCCTCCGGCAGCACGAGCTGCCCGGGAATCTCGGCGTCCATGGGCCTCACCTCCACTCCAGCAGGGTGTCTACCCAGCTTGAGCGGGTGTCTTCCTGCGACGATGCCGTAGTGGGGGAGGATCGATCGCGGCAACTGCTGCCGCCACTCGAACGGATCGTCACCAGTTTCAGGCTGAGCCTGGAGCGGGCGCGCCGGCTGGGCCTGGCCGGGTGGCTGCGGGCCGAGCGGGAGCCGCTGCTGCAGGTGGTGAAGGCGACGGTCGGGTGCGTGCTCGCCTACTGGGTCGCGG
This sequence comes from Nonomuraea sp. NPDC049649, assembly GCF_040675175.1. Taxonomy (NCBI): domain Bacteria; kingdom Bacillati; phylum Actinomycetota; class Actinomycetes; order Streptosporangiales; family Streptosporangiaceae; genus Nonomuraea; species Nonomuraea sp. NPDC049649. Next base: position 50,818 of record NZ_JBFAOH010000022.1, on the reverse strand, counting down.
CGAACGTGCTGGAGGCCCGGCTGCCGGTGCTGGCGCCGATCGGGGTGCTCCTCACGTTCTCGGCGACCGCGTACAGCACGGTGGTGCGGGGCGTGCAGCAGATGGGGGCGGTGCTGGTCGGGGTGGCGAGCGCCGGCCTGCTGATCTGGCTGCTGGGGGCGAACGCGGTCACACTGGCGGTGCTGGTCGCGGGCGGGCTGATGCTGGGGCGGCTGCTCAACCTGCCGAAGCAGAACATGCAGATCCCGATCACGGCCCTGCTGGTGTTCGCGCTGGGCACCGGCTACAGCACCGAGCGCCTGATCGACCTGCTGCTGGGCGCCGTCATCGGCATCGCGGCCAACGTGATCGTGCTGCCGCCCCGGTACGTGGAGGAGGCGCGGCGGGAGATGGCCGAGCTGGCCGGTGACCTGTCGTCGCTGGCCGCGGACATGGGCAAGGGGGTGCGCGGCGACTGGGGTGAGGAGGAGGCCAGGTCCTGGCTGGAGCGGTCCCGCGAGGTGGAGGCCGGTCTGAAGGAGCGCCAGGAGGTGGCCGAGCAGGCCGCCGAGGCGGCGCGGCTGGTGCCGGGGCGCCGGCGCCGCGAGGACGAGCGGATCGAGCAGGTGGCCGAGGCCATGACCTGCCTGGAGCACGCCGGCCTGCAGCTGCGCGGCATCGCCAGGTCGCTCACCGACTTGGCGGCGGGCGTGCGCGGGCTGCCCTCGGAGGACGTGCACCGGGTGCCGTCGGTGCTCGGCGACGAACTGGTGGCCATCTCCCGGGCGTTCGCCGCGTTCGGCCGCCTCCAGCTCGGCCGGGGCAGCGTCAAGGACCTCGGCCGGCTGCGGACCGCGCTGCGCGAGGGCGTCGAGCACCAGGTCCTGCTGGCCGAGCGCGTGCCCGACACCGAGAACGTCCCGCTCCGGTCGCTGCTCGGCGCGATGCTGGACCAGTGCGCGGTGATCAGGCACGAGCTCGACCCGGAGAACGGGCCGCACCAGGGCGCGTTCCCGGGCTGGCTCATCCCGGGCTGAACCCCCCGGTCAGCCCATCACCAGGGCCGTGACGAACTGCAGCACGTGCCAGGCCACGTACGCGCCCGCCGAGGCGAACGCCCACTCCTTGGCCCTGGCGACCCGGGTGACCAGGCGCAGCGTCTCGACCGGCTCGCGGCGCCGGCGGGCCGACCTGGCCAGGAAGTACGCCCCCGTGAGCCAGGCCGCGCCCGACATCGTCACCAGCGCCGCCGACAGCACCAGCAGCAGCCCGGGGACGGCCGGTTCGGCACTCCCGGCGAGCTGGCGCGCCCACGCCGACGGGACCGCGACGAGCACCAGGGCGGCGATCCGCCTGTCCGTGCGCGCCTGTCGACGCAGCCATCGCAGGTCACGTCGTAGCTGGTTCTTGAGCATCCGGATCACCTCCGCTTTCCGTGGCCGGTGAACCCAGCTAAACGGCAGCGACCCGATCAGATCTGCGACCTGTCCCCGGGAAATTCACGACATCCGTCGGAGATCCTGGCCGGTCTTGCGCGCCTCGAACACGTCGCCCACCTCGTCGAGGGTGCGCAGCGCCTCACCCAGATGGGCCACCGCGGCGGGCACGTCGCCGCGCCGCCACGCGATCAGGCCCAGCGCCCGCAGCGCGCAGCCCAGGTCGCGCCGAGTGCCGCACGCCTGGTGGACGTCCCTGGCCTGGCAGGCGTGCCCGTACGCCTCGTCGGGCCGGTCCAGGTCCAGCAGGATCATGGCGAGCGTGGTCAGCGCCGCCGCCCAGCGGTCGCGCGTACCGGTCTCGTGCTGCAGGTCGGCCGTCTGGCGCGCGTAGGCCAGCGCGGCGGCCGGGCGGCCCGCCGTGTGCAGCGCCTGCGCGACCGAGAGCAGCGCGCTCGCCTTGTCGTCGCGCGTCTCCTCCCTGATCGCCAGCGCCCGCCGGGCCGCGCGGAGGGCGTCCTGGTGGCGGCCCAGCGACAGGTACGTGTTCGCCAGCGTCTCCTGCACGTCGGCCTCCGCCCTGCGGCTGCCGAGCGCCTGCACGATGTCCAGCGCCTCCAGCGCGTACACGAACGCCACCTGCACCTGGCCCTGCCGCCGCCGCACCCGGGCCAGCCGGTTCAGCATCCGCGCCTCCATCGGCAGGTCGCGGATCACCCGGCTGATGGCGAGCGCCTGGGTCAGGTACTCGTCGGCGCGCAGGTAGTCGGAGAGCCGCCAGTGCACCAGCCCGATGTCGCCCAGCGTCTCGGCCTTGCCCTGCTCGTGGTGGAGCTCCACTTGTACGAGGAGCGCCTGTTCGAAGCAGGCCAGGGCCTCGTCGTAGCGGGAGCCGTTGCGGGCGATGCGGCCCAGCGCGCTGAGCGCCCGCCCGGAGCCGTGCTGGTCGCCGGTCGCCGTGTAGCCGGCCAGTGCGCGTTCGGCGTCGCGCCGGGCGTCGTGCGGCAGCCGCAGCGTGTCGTACACCTCGGCCAGGCAGAGCAGCGTCTCGGCCTCGGCGTGCTCGTCGCCCAGCTCGTGGCAGATCGACAGCGCCCCCAGGCCCTCCGACAGCGCGGCGTCCGGCTCGCCGAGGCTCTGCCGCACCCGGGCCATCATGATCAGGCTCTGCGCGGTGCCGCGCCGGTCGCCCAGCTTCTCGCGTACCTCCAGCGCCTTCCCGGCGTGGTCGAGCGCCAGCTCGTGCCGGCCCTGCGACAGGTAGAGACGGGACAGCGCGTGCAGGCTGTCGGCCACCCCGGCCTGGTCGCCGATCTCCCGGTAGCCGTCGAGGGCCTCGCCCGCCGCCTTCAGCGCGTCCTGGAGGTTGCCCGCGATGCCGTGCACCTCGGCCAGGTCTATGAGCGCGCGGGCGTGGCCCGCCCGGTCGCCGAGCGTGGCGAAGTCGGCCAGCGCCTCGCCGATGTAGCGGGCCGCCCGGGTGGACGGGCCGATGTCGCGGTGGATGGAGCCCAGGTGGCTGCGCATCAGCGCGATGGCCCGCCGGTTGCCGATCCGCTGCGCGCACTCCAGCCCCACTCGCTGGATCTCCAGGTTGTTCTCGTAGTAGCGCAGCCCTCGAAGCGGTTCGAAGACGGCGTCGGCGAGCTGCCAGGCGACCCCGTACGCGCCGCTCTCCTCGGCCGTGCGGACCACCGACACCAGCGCCCGCCGCTCGGCCTCGAACCACTCGCGCGGCGTCGCCGGGTCCGCCGCGGTCACCAGATAGTGGTCGAGCAGCCGTACCCTGGCCTCCCGCACGCCCGCCTCGGCGTGCCTGCCCAGCTCCCGGGCCAGGTCCTTGACCAGGTCGTGCACCCGATAGCGGGGGCCGGGCAGCGGCTCGACCAGATACGCCCGGTGCAGCCCCGCCAGCGACGCCAGCGCCTCCCGCACCGGCACGCCGAGCGCCGCGGCCAGCACCTCCGGCGTGAAAGGACCGCCCGGCAGCAGCCCGACGTGCCGGAAGGCGCGCCGCTGCGACGGCCCCAGCGACTCGTACGCCAGATCCAGCGCCGACCGGAACGCCTGCTCCGGGTCGCCGGGGAAGCTGTGCTGCCGGTCCGGGCGGCGCAGCTCCTGCACCCGGGAGGCGACGCTCAGCTCCGGGTTCTCGGCCAGCTTGGCCGCCGAGACGCGCAGCGCGAACGGATGGTACGAGCAGACCCGGGCCAGCTCGGCCAGCCCGTCGCGGTCGGCGGCGCGCGGCGAGTCCTCGCCCAGCATCGCCACCAGCAGCGCCACCGCGTTGCCCGGGTCGAGCACGTGCAGGTCCATCAGGTCGGCCTGTCCGGTGGCGCGCAGCGCCGCCATCCTGGTCCTGCTGGTCACCAGCACCACGCAGTCCTTGCCGCCCGGCAGCAGCGACCGCACCTGGGCCGGGTCGGCGGCGTTGTCCAGGATGAGCAGCAGCCGGCGCCCGGCCAGTCGGCTGCGGTAGAGCAGCATCAGCTCGGCCTCGTCGGCGGCCGGCATGTGCGCGCCGATGCCGAGCGAGCGCAGGATCTGGCCCAGCGCCTCGGCCGTGGTCATCGGCGGCTGGGCGGGGGACTGGCCGCGCAGGTCGATGACGATCTGCCCGTCGGGGAACCGGTTCGCGTGCAGGTGCCCCCAGTGCGTGGCCAGCGCGGTCTTGCCGACGCCCGGCAGGCCCTGGATCACCATCGTGTTCGTCCGGCGGCGCCGCTCCAGCCACTCGGTGAGCAGGTCCAGGCTCTGCTGGCGGCCGGTGAAGTCCGGCACGTCCGCCGGGAGCTGCGCGGGGCGGGGCACCTCGGCGGGCGTCGGCTCGGCCGGCGCGCCCGGCGCGGTGAGGAACGGGGTGATCCGGCCCGACCACGGCGCCGCCAGATGCTCCCAGTCGCCGGCCAGCGTCCGCACCGCCGCCTGGTCGGCGACGCGTAACCGCCGGTAGCCGGTGCGCACCAGCCAGCCGCGCCGCACCCACTGGGCGAGCACCCGCTGCACCACGTCGGGCGCGCTGCCGACCAGGTCGGCCAGCGTCTCCGCCGACAGCGGCGGCGCCGACTCCGAGGCCAGCCCGTACCGGGCGTCCAGGTTGAGCAGCCACACCGCCAGCCGCGTCGCCACCGGCGCCCTGGCCAGCGCCTCGTGCCTGCGCGCCGCCACGTTCCTGGCGAACAGCTCCTGCACCAGCGCGGTCGCCACGGCCGTGCTGGACGCGGCGTGCTCCCGCAGCCGCCGCATGTCGATCGGCCAGGCGCGCACCTCGGTCAGCGCGTCCACCTTGACCTGCTCGCCCGCGTCCCAGAACGCCGGCTCGCCCACCAGATCGCCGGCGGAGCGCAGGTCGTGCACGATCTCACGGTCGCCGCCCGGCACGTACTCCCGGGCATAGCCGTCTTCGATCAGATAGACGCGCCCGGCGGGGCGGAGCGGCGAACACAGCCACTCGCCCCGGCGGTAGACCCGCGGGCGGGCGCCCTCGTCGACCAGGGACCGGAACACGTTCACCCGAACCACCCATCTCGGGACGGCGGTGTCCGCGGCGTGACAGCACGACCCAGGCCCGGGTCGGACCTGTCACAACAGTGCAACCCGGAGAAAGGTCGCTGTCAACTACACCTGTGCGGAATCCGCCCTGTCCGGGACGAAGCGGTAGCCGACGTTGCGGACCGTGCCTATCAGCGACTCGTTCTCGGTGCCGAGCTTGGCCCGCAGCCGCCGTACGTGCACGTCCACCGTCCTGGTGCCGCCGAAGTAGTCGTACCCCCAGACCTCCTGCAGCAGCTGGGCGCGGGTGAACACCCGGCCGGGATGCTGCGCGAGGTACTTCAGCAGCTCGAACTCCTTGAACGTCAGGTCGAGCACCCGGCCCCGCAGCCGGGCGGTGTAGGTGGCCTCGTCGATCGACAACTCGCCGCTGCGGATCTCGTCGGGCGCGTCCTCGGCGTGCGCCTGCGACATGCGCCCCACGGCGATGCGCAGCCGCGCCTCCACCTCGGCCGGGCCCGCGCTGTCGAGGATCACGTCGTCCATCCCCCACTCGGCCGTCATCGCGGCCAGCCCGCCCTCGGTGACGATCACCAGCAGAGGGCAGTCGATGCCGGTGGTACGGATCAGCCGGCACAGGCTCTTGGCCTGCACGAGCTCTTTGCGGGCGTCGACGAGCACCGCGTCGGAGGGAGGGGCGTCGATGAGGGCGGAGGCCTCGGCCGGCGCGACGCGGACCCCGTGGAGGAGTAGCCCCAGCGCCGGGAGCACTTCGGCGGACGGCTCGAGCGCATTGGTGAGCAGCAGCAGGTTGCTCATGTCGGCCTCCCCAAACAAGTAAGGACCCGGGGGCCACGTCGCCCGAGTCCTGTAGGTGAGGATATCCCAGGAGTATGCGGTGTTCCTTCGGCATCCGGCAGGTAAACGCCATGCCGAATGGAACAGCCAGGTAAACAGGAACGCACAATGCCGAAGAAGGATTGGTGAGGTGGCCATGGCCTCGGGAAAGGTGCGCTATTGGGCGGCGGCGAAGGCCGCGGCTGGTGTGGCTGAGGAGGAGTTCGAGGCGGCCACGCTGGGCGAACTCATGACGAAAATCACAGCCGGCCGTGCCGAGCTGGCCCGCGTCGTCAGCAGATCGTCATTTCTCATCGACGGTTCCCCGGTGGGTAAACGGCCTCATGAGGAGGTGGAACTTCACGACGGGGTGACGGTCGAGGTGCTGCCGCCGTTCGCCGGTGGGTGATCGGCCGGGTTAGGTGGGGAATGAGCCGATAAGCTTCTTGACCCCCACCCCATACAGGGAGTGCGATGCGCAAGCTGCTCGTTTTCCTGATCCTGCTGATCGTCCTCCTCGCCGTGCTCGACCGGGTCGCGGTCGCGGGCGTGCAGCGCGACCTCGCCAACCGGATCGCCGCCGCCACCGACGTCGAGGGCACTCCCGAGGTGGAGATCACCGGAATCCCCTTCCTGACCCAGGCGCTCTCCGGCCACTACCAGGAGGTCCGCTTCGACCTCGGCACGCTGCGCTACGGCGGCGTGCCGATCGAAGACCTCAAGGGCGCCGCGTACGACGTGACCGCCCCGCTCGCCGACCTCCTGCAGAACCGGGCCGACATCCGGGCCGGGCGGGTCACCGTCAGCGGCACCCTGACGAACGCGACCATCGACCGGTTCGCCCCGCAGGGCGTCAAGATCAGCGGCAACGGCGACCGGTTCGTCGCCTCCGGCGAACTGGCGGTGGGGGCGCAGCAGGTCAAGTTCACGGCGGAGATGAAGGCCGAGATGACCGACAAGGGCATCCGGCTGCAGGCGGAGAAGATCGAAGGAGTGCCCCAGCAGTTCGCCCGCTTCGTCAGCTACACCATCCCGTTCAAGGGGAAGCTGCCCTTCGACGTGAAGGTGACCGGGGTGAAGAACGTGCCCGCAGGTCTGCAGATCTCGGCCGAGGCGTCTGACGTGCCGCTCCGTGGATGACCGTGAACCACGGCGGCGTCCCGTACGTGATGAGGACGTGAGCTCAGCTGGCACCGCCGACGAGGAACTCGTGAGAAGCCTGTTCGACGAGCACGCCGGGCCCCTGTACGGATACGTGCTGCGACTGACGGGCGACTCGGGACGGGCGGAGGACGTCGTGCAGGAAACGCTGCTGCGGGCGTGGCGGCACCCGGGCGCGCTCAAGGACCGCCCGATCCGGGCCTGGCTGTTCACCGTGGCCCGCAACCTCGTCGTCGACCAGCACCGCGCCCGCAAGGCCCGGCCGCCCGAAACAGGCGACGAGGCGCTCGCCGTGCTCCCCGCCGACGACGAGCTGGAACGCGCGGTCGAGTCGTGGGCGGTGGCGGAGGCGTTAGCCGCACTCCGGCCCGAGCACCGCGACGTGCTGATGGAGGTCTACTACCGGGGGCGATCGGTGAAGGAGGCGTCGGCGAAACTCGGCATCCCGCCGGGGACGGTCAAATCGCGCACCTACTACGCGCTGCGGGCGCTCAAGCTCGCGCTGGAAGAGCGGGGGCTGGCGCCGTGATGACGTGCGAGGAGGTACGGACGGCACTCGGCGCGCACGCGCTGGGCGCCCTCGACCCGCAGGAGGCGGAGGAGGTCGACCTCCACCTGGCCACCTGCGAGGAATGCGGCGGCGAACTCGAGGAACTGGCCGGCGTCGCCGGATTCCTCGGCAAGGTGTCGGAACGGGACATCGAGCTGGTCGCCAGCCCGCCGCGGCGGGTCCTCGAACGGCTCCTGTCCGAACGCGCCCGGCGGCGCAGGCGAGGCCGCGTGCTCATGGCGGTCGCGGCCGCGGCGGCGGTCGCCGTCGTGGGCGGCGTGATCTGGTCCCCCCAGGGCGTTGTCGAGACGACCGCGGCCCAGGAATCCACCTCGCTCAGCGCCCAGGACGCCCCGGAGGACGCGCTCCGCCCGCTCGCCGAGAGCGCCGACGCGACCCCGGAACGCGGCACCACCGAGAGCGCCGCGCCCTCCGCACACAGCACCGCCGAGAGCGACGTGCCGCAGCCGCGCATGGCCGAGGACGACGGCACCGCCCAGCGTGAAGCGGCGCCCACCCCCACGCCCGTCGCCCAGGGCCGCGCGTTCGACGGCGCCGACAAGTCGACCGGCTACCGCGCCACCGTGACCGCCGTGCCCGGCGACCGCCGGACGGCCCTGACCGTGCAGGTCGAAGGGGTCCCCGCAGGCACGGAATGCAGGCTGGTCATCATCTCTCGGGACGGCTCCCGCGAAACCTCCGGCCCGTGGACGGTCACGTACGAGGAGAACACCGTCTTCCACCACGAAACAACCACACCGATCAGCGCCATCACCGCCTTCGAGATCACCACCGACGGCAAGGTCCTGGTACGGGTCCCGGTCACCGGGAGGTAGCGGTCCCGGTCGACGTCCTCCACCTCAGCCGTCTGCTTCCCGCTAGGACCCGCACCGGACTTGGCATCCACCCCTGCGGTGCCGAGGGAGGTCTGGTTGAAGGAAGGAATTCGGGACGCCGGTAGTTGATGTGGTGGTGACCGGATTGTGGGTTGCGCTGGGGACGCTGGCGCTGGGAACGGTGATCGGGGTGGTGAGGGTGCGCGCCGGGGGACGGTTGCGTGACGGCGATCCCGGGAGCCGGCTGGGGGCCGGTGACCTGGGGGCGGAGCTGGGGGAGCGGGCCACGCTCGTGCAGTTCTCGACAGCGTTCTGCCAGCCGTGCCGGGCCACGCGCGTGATTCTCGCCGATGTGAGCGCGCTGGTCCCCGGTGTGGCGCATGTGGAGATCGACGCGGAGTCCCGGCTGGAGCTGGTACGGCGGCTCGACGTGATGCGGACCCCGACCGTCTTCGTGCTCGACGCCCAGGGGAAGATCGTCAAGAAGGCGTCCGGCCAGCCGAGGAAGGCCGACGTGCTGAACGCGCTCGCGGCCGCCGTGTCTCACGATTCGTCTCACAAGCCGGACGAGAAGTGACAGATTTCGAGACGACGAGTAGTCTGCTGGGCATGAACCCCTGGACGGAGCTGCTGACGAAGCGGCGCGCGGTTGATTTCTGCCGCGTCGCGACCGCGCTCTGTCGCGCTGCCTGAGGACGGTCTCGCGCGGACTTCTCATCCGCCTCCCTTTTCGACCCCTTCAGGAGCATCCCACGATGCCTGCCGACCCTAGGGCGCTACGCTTCGGCGCGGCCATCACCACGTTCATCCTCTTACTGGTCCTGGTTACGGGCAGTCTTTGGCTGCTCGCCGCCCAGGCTGTGGTGTTCGCTCTCGGCATCGCGGGCAGATCCCCGTACGGGATGCTTTTCAAGGCGTTCGTCAAGAGCGCTCCGAAGGAGACGGAAGACTCCCGCCCGCCGCGTTTCGCGCAGGGGGTCGGGCTGGTCTTCGCGGTCGCTGGGCTGGCCGGGTTCATCGCCGGGATCACGCCGCTGGCTCTCGGGGCCACGGCCGCGGCCCTCCTCGCCGCCTTCCTCAACGCAGCCTTCGGATTCTGCCTTGGCTGCGAGACGTATCTGCTGATTCGCCGTATATTGCCCGCCGCCAAACTGGAGGTACCACAATGAGCCGCTCCGCCGTCCTGGTGGATGCCGACTGGGTCGAGGCCAACCTCGACACCCCGGGCGTCGTTCTCGTCGAGGTCGACGAAGACACCAGCGCCTACGACAAGGGCCACATCCGTGGCGCAGTGAAAATCGACTGGCGAGAGGACCTGCAGGACCCGGTCCGCCGCGACTTCGTCGACAAGACCGGCTTCGAGGCCCTGCTCTCCGACCGCGGCATCTCCAACGACGACACCGTGGTGCTCTACGGTGGCAACAACAACTGGTTCGCCGCGTACGCCTACTGGTACTTCAAGCTGTACGGGCACGAGAACGTCAAGCTGCTCGACGGCGGCCGCAAGAAGTGGGAGCTCGACTCCCGCGAGCTGGTCAAGGACGTGCCCGAGCGGCCCAAGACCAACTACGTGGTGAGCCAGGTCAACAACGACATCCGCGCCTTCCGCGACGACGTGGTCGGCGCGATCGGCAAGCTCAACCTCGTCGACGTCCGCTCGCCCGACGAGTTCACCGGCAAGCTGATCGCCCCCGCCCACCTGCCGCAGGAGTCGGCGCAGCGGGCCGGCCACGTGCCGACCGCGCGCAACATCCCGTGGTCGAAGGCGGCCAACGACGACGGCACCTTCAAGTCCGAGGACGAGCTGCGCACTCTCTACAGCGAGGCCGGCGTCGACTTCAGCAAGGACACCATCGCCTACTGCCGCATCGGCGAGCGCTCCGCGCACAGCTGGTTCGTCCTGCACGAGCTGCTGGGCCAGGAGAACGTGAAGAACTACGACGGTTCGTGGACTGAGTACGGCTCGCTCGTGGGCGTGCCGATCGAGCTGGGGGAGGCACGATGAGCACACAGGGTTGCGGAGCGCCGGAGCAGACCATCTCGCTGCCGGCCGGGATCGACCTGTCCAACCAGGCGGTGATCCAGGGCAGGGTCACCGGCGCCGGCACCGCCTACGCGCGGCTGCTCGACCACACCGGCGAGTTCACCGGCGAGGTCGTGGTGTCCGACGAAGGCATCTTCCGCTTCTTCGCGGGCCCCGGCGACTGGACCGTGCGCATCATCGCGGGCGGCGGCGTCACCCGCGACGTGCAGGTGCAGGCCAAGCTGGGCGAGGTGGCGGAGCTCGCCGTCGCCGTCTGACCCTCGTACGAGACGACAGGGCCCGCGTCCTCTCCTGGACGCGGGCCCTGCGCGTGTGACCGGGGTGGCCGCGCGCTGAGGCGCGGGTCGTTCGTTTCGGTGCAACCGGAGGGGTCGGCGCGGTGTTCCTAGGGTCGTGAGGGACATGGACTGTCTTGACCCGGTACGCAAAGCGCTCCTCGACGACCTCGACGAGGGGTTCGCCGAGCTGTTCGCCGCGCACCGCGCGCTCGTGTTCACCACCGCGCTGCGGCTCAGCGGCCGGTGGGCCGACGCCGAGGACCTGACCGCCGAGGCGTTCCTGCGCGCGTACCGGGCGCTGTCCGGCTACGACCGCGACCGCATCGCCGCGCTCCGGCCGCGGCCGTGGCTCGTCACCATCCTCATGAACATCTGGCGCAACTGTGCCCGCGCCAAATCCCGCAAACCCCCGCCCGACCTCCGCGAGCAACCCGTGGAAACCCCCGACCCCGGCGAAGGCGTGGAAGACGCGGCCACCCGCCGCGAAACCGGCGACGAACTCCAGGCCCTGCTCGCCCTCCTGCCCGACGAACAGCGCGCCGCCGTCGTCCTCCGGCACGTCGTCGACCTGCCGGTAGCCGAGATCGCCACCGCGCTGCGCATCCCCCAGGGCACGGTGAAGTCACACGTGTCACGCGGCCTCCGCCGCCTACGCGAACTGGGAGGAACCCCATGACACGCAACACACCCGACAACGGAACCGCCCGGACGGAGCCGATCGAACAGCGCGTGTCCGACGAGGGAAAGGTCCGGGCGGGCGAGGGCCCGATGACCGGAACCGCCTGGACGGAGCCGATCGAACAGCGCGTGTCCGATGAGGGACAGGTCCGGGCGGGCGAGGGCCCGATGACGCCGGAGACGCCCGACGCCGCGGGGGCGGGGATGACCGAGGACGCGCTGCTCGCCGGGCTGGCCGGGCTGGCTGTCGACGCGCCTGAGGGGCTGCTCGATCGGGTCGCCGCACGGTGGGTGCGCGTGCACGGGCCGCTCGGGGAGGTGTCCGTGGCGTTCACCGACCAGGGGATCGCGTACGTGCACGAAGGCGCCGAAGGGTTCGCCGAGGCGTTCAGGAAGCGGTTCGGGAGGCCGCTGCTGCCCGCCGAGCGCCCACCGGCGGGGCTGCTGCCTGCCCTGCGGACCGGCCGCGCCGGAACTCTCCGCTTCGACCTGCGGGACGTCGGCGACTTCCAGCGCGAGGTGCTGCTCGCCGCCCGCGCCATCCCGCGCGGCGAGGTCAGACCGTACGCGTGGATCGCCGCCCGCACAGGCCGGCCCCGTGCGGTCCGCGCCGTCGGCACCGCACTCGCCCGCAACCCGCTGCCCCTGCTCATCCCCTGCCACCGGGTGACCCGCTCGGACGGAGCGGTCGGCGAGTACGTCTTCGGCACCGAGGCCAAGGAACAGCTGCTCACGGCGGAGGGCGTCGACCTGGAAAGACTCCGCGACCTGGCGGCCCGCCGGGTGTTCTACCTGGCGAGCGACACGACCGGCGTGGTCTGCTTCCCGACCTGCCACAACGCCCGCCGGATCACCCCGGCCCACCGGCACGGCTTCCGCACCCTCGCCCAGGCCGGCTCGGCCGGTTACCGCCCCTGCCGGACCTGCCGCCCGGACCTGGCCGCCTAGCGGTCCGCGAGGACCTCCTGGAAGGAGCCCACAACCTCCTCCACCGTGCCGAACTCCCGCACGGCCGCCCGTTCCGCCTCCGTACGCCCGAGCCCGCGTCGAGCAGGCCGTCGGGCCTCGGCGAGAAGGTCCCGCTTGAGCCGCCGTGGCCCCCGCAGCGCGCGGCGCAAGCGGGACACCTGGTCGTCGATGTGACCCGCCACCCCGCTCACTCCGTCCGGGCGTGCCGCAGCCCGAGGAACTCCAGCCCCGCGTACACCGCGACCACCGCGGCTCCGGTGAGCATGAACGCCACGCCCAGGCCGCTGAGCGGGATCGCCCCGGCGAGCACCAGGACCACCAGAGCCAGGCACGACAGCGCGTTGCCCGCGACGACCAGCGCCACGTACCGCACCGGAATCCGGGGGTAGCCGGCGATCAGGCCGAGCGCGGTGGCGCCACCGAGCATGGCCACGCCGAACGGCACCGACCAGGAGGGCGGCAGTCCGAACCAGCCGGAGAACGGCCGCCAGGCGGCGAGCAGGGTCACGCCGAAGACGGCGGTGCTCCAGCCGTCGATCCGCAGGATCGTGCGGAGCCGTTCCGCCGCCGCGCCGCCGACCGTGGCACGCGGGGCGGTCGTCGTGTTCATCAGGTCACTCCTCCGTTTCCGGGCGGACCCCGGACGGGCCCGCCCGGAAACGACCATGTCACCGCCCTGATCACGGTCTCAATAACCTCCGAGGTCATGGCGGAGCCCACCCGGTGACGGCCTAGGCTGCCCCGCATGGACCCACGACAGCCGTCACCGGCGGGGACGCTGCTGCGCGAGTGGCGGCGCCGTCGCAGGCTCAGCCAGCTGGACCTCTCGCTCCTGGCCGACACCTCCGCCCGGCATCTGTCGTACCTGGAGACCGGCCGCGCGCGCCCGAGCCGGGCGATGCTGCTGCGCCTGTCGGCCGCGCTGGACATCCCGCTGCGGGAGCGCAACACCCTGCTGCTGGCCGCCGGCTACGCCCCCGCCTACCGGGAGAGCAGCCTCGACGACCAGTACATGGCCTCGGTCCGGTCCGCTCTGGAGACCATGCTGACCGCGCACGAGCCGTACCCGGCGGTCGTGGTGGACCGGCTGTGGAACGTACTGCAGGGCAACCGCGCCATGGCCGTCCTCATGGACGGCGTCCCGCCACACCTGCTGGAGCCGCGCCCGAACGTCTTCCGGCTGGCGCTGCACCCCGAAGGGCTCGCCGCGCGGCTGTCCAACCTGGACGAGGTGCGCGGGCTGTTCCTGGACCGGCTGCTGCGCCAGGTCAACGCCACCGGCGACGCCGACCTGCGCGCCCTGTACGAGGAGGTGTCGTTCGGCGCCCCGGCCGACGTGACGCTGTCGGAGCTGGCGATCGAGCTGTTCTACCCGCTCGACGACTTCACCGCCGGCACGCTGCGCGCCCTCGCCGGCGCCGGGAGCTCGTCCGGGTAGCTGCGGCCGGTCGGGGCATCCCGCTACCATTCCACCGATGTCCGGATCTACTGGCGTGATGGTGCCGCCCCGGTCTGGCCCCGCGCCGGGCAGGCGGGTGCCGTCGCCGTTCTCGCTGCCCCTGCACACGCTGCGGCTGGCGGGCAAGTGCGCGCTGCCTCTGATCCTCTGGTTCTCCGCCGGCGAGCTGGTCCGCTACGTGCTGCTGTACGCAGGCACGGAGGTCGCGTACGGGGACTTCCGCCAGGTCCGGCTCGTGGCCGTGATGACGCTGCTGACCCTGGTGGTGCTGGCGGCGATGACGGTCACCACCGGCATGCTCCACAGCATGCGCGGCGCGCTCTGGGAGATCCGGGCGCGGGCCGCCGACGGGGTCCCGGACGAGCGGTTCTTCCGCACGCTGGACCGGATGGCGCCCGCGTTCGCCGTGCTCTACCTCGCCTGGAGCTTCCACACCGAGGACGCGCGCGAGTTCCAGCAGATGGACATGGTCCGCCACTTCTACGAGATGACCGAAGCCCAGTGGTTCGGCGAGGAGACCTTCGTCGGCAGGAGCCTCGCCGACCTCGACTGGCGGGTGTCGCTGGGGGCGATGGCGGTCACGTTCCTGCTCAAGGAGCTCTTCGCCAAGCTGGTCGAGAGGGGCAGGGGCCGCTTCTACGGGTTCGCCGCCGCCTTCTCCGAGTTCGGCTTCGTCTTCTACGGGCTGAACGCGACGATCGCCTTCGCCGACGCCCGCTCCGAGTGGACGGACAGCCGCGCGGCCGTGGTCGGCACCAGGCAGCTGCTGGAGAACGCGAAGGAGACGGTGCCGGCCTGGGAGGCGTTCACCGAGGCGTTCGCCGCCTTCTGGCCGCTGTTCCTGGACGCCGTGGCGGTGCCGCTGGCCTGGCTCACCGTGGCCATGCTCGTCTTCGGCGCCTTCGCCGACGACCCCCGCTCGCTGGTCAAGGGCACCCGCCTGGAGAAGGGCGTGGACCGGCTGGAAGGCAGCCACGAGATCACCAGAAGGTCGTTCGACCACGTCACCAGCGGCTTCACCGACCGCTGGCTGCCACTGGCCAACTCCCTGCGCATGATCATCAAGGGCGGGGCGCCGCTCTTCGGCATGATGTGCCTCTGCTACGTGGCCCTCGACGTCGGCTCCCGCTACGCCGACCGCGCGGTCCGCACCCTCATCGGGTCCGAGTCCGACTGGACGTGGATGTTCCTCGGCGCGCCGGTCAACTTCCTGCGCGACATGCTGGTGACCGTCCTGACCATGGCGCTCCTCGCCGCCACCTACGACATCGCCGCCACCCGCGCCCGGCTCCGCGGCCGGCCGCTCACCGGCGCTTGAACCTCAGCTCGAACAGGTTGTCCACCCGGACCGCCTCCGAGTCCTTCTTGAACAGGTCCTCCACGGGCGTGTCGGAGCGGTACGTGCTCGGCCGGAACGACAGCTCCACCTCGTCCTTCACAGCCGCCGGGACCACGGCCACGCCCTCGATGCGGTACTCCCTGCCCACCTCCAGCCGGTCGGTCGGCCGGTCGCCCGGCCTCAGCTCCACCACCCAGGTGCGGCCCGCCCTGTCGGTCAGCTTGACCTCCTCGGGCTCGGCGACCATCGTCGCGCTCTCCTCGTCCAGGACCTTCCTCCTGATGTCGACCGACAGCCAGGCGACCTCGGGGCCATACCTGTTCTCCTGCGGCGGGTCGGACTCCGCGACGCTCGCCTTCCACTCGGTGTCATAGACCTCGTACGATCCACCGGCCGGAACGGTCACCCGCTTCGGATACAGCCCCCGCGTGGTGACGGACTCGTAGAACTGATACCCGTCGTACGCGTAGGCGCCGGTGGCCAGCAGGGTCACCACAGCGGCCCCCACCGCCACGACCACCCTCCGCCCCTTCCGCTTCCCACCCGCCCCCGCACCGCCGCCGGGCTCCGCCGCCATCCTCGCGACCGTCGCATCCGGGTTCGTCGGGTCACCGTCACGTGGTGAGGGCTCCGCTTCGCCGTCAGAGCCTGCACGTGGGGACGCCGTTTCGCTGGAGTGCCCGGCGCCTGCGCGTCGGGACCCGGGATCGCCGTCGTGCCCGCCGCCTGCGGGGGACGCCGTTCCACCGCCGCGCCGGGCGCCCGTGGGGGGCGCCGTTTCGCCGTCGTACCCGCCACCCGCGCCCGAGGACGCGGGGTGACCGTCGTGCCCGGCTCCTGCGCCTGAGGGCGTCAGATGACCGTCGCGCGCGGTGCCTGCGCCCGGGGGCGCCAGGTGACCGTCTCGGCCGGACTCGCCCGGCGCGGCTCCACGCGCTCCGGACTCCGCCGAGCCGCCGGCGATTCCGCCCATGCCGAATGCGGCGTCGGCATCGCCACCCGTCCCGGAGAAGCCGCCTCCAGAGGCCCTGCCGACTTCACCGGCTTCCTCCGCCCTCGGTACGGCTCCTGCGGCTCCCGGTACGGCTCCAGCGCCTTCAGAGGCGGCTCCGGCGGTTCTGGGTACGGCTCCAGCGCCTTCAGAGGCGGTTCTGGGTACGGCTCCGGCGGCCCCAGGCGCGGGTCCACCGGCTGCGGGCGCCGCACCGCTCGATTCGGCGCCGGTTCCTGAGGTACTTCGACTTGGTCCGTCGGCCGTGGTTGGTTCGGCGGCTCCGGGCGGGGCGGCTCCGGGCGGGGCGGCTCCGGGCGGGGCTGCGCCGGGCGCGCCCGGAGGGGCCGGGGTGCCTGCAGTTGCCCGAGAAGCCGGGCTGACGCCTGGGACGCCGGTGGGCGGCAGGGGCAGGCTGTCGCGTACGGCCGGGATCGGCTGGGTGGCGGCCATCGGCGGGGTCCGGCGCGGGACGGGAGGCCAGACCTGCTGGTCAGGGCGGACGTTGCGGCCACGAGCGGGACGCATGATGTCGATCTCGGGCTGCCTTCTCGGGGGCCTGTACCCACCCGCAGGGGCACCACCTCCCGGGGGAGCGCCCTGCCCTGAGGGAACGTTCTGCCCAGGGGGAGCGGTCTGCCCTTGAGGAGCTGCCTGACCGGCTTGCGGCTGCCCCGGGCCTGCCTGGGCCCGGGCTTGGCGCCGGGCCTGCCGCGCCTGCCGTCGCGCACGTCCCGGGCTCGTGGGAGGAGCCTGCCCCGCGGGCTCGCCCGGAGCGGGCCGGTCAGAGGGCTGGCCGTGCGATGGAGCGCCTGCCTCGTACGGACCGCCCGTTTCGTACGGACCGCCAGGCTCGTATGGACGGCCCGCTTCGTACGGACCGCCCGCTTCGTACGGAGCGCCTGGCTCGTACGGCGGGGTGGGCTCGGCGGAGGGGTCCTCGGGACGCCGGTGATCCTTCTTGGGCGCGAACCAGTCACGCTCGTCACTGCTCATCGGACTTCCTTCGCTGAAACCCCGGCGGGCATGCGGATCACTTCTCGGCGGTGGAGTAGACGGCCTCGGCCGAGCGGACGAGGTCGCGGGCGCCCGCTTCGTCCAGCCCGAGGTCGATCTCGGCTTCCGGTTGGTAGGGCTCGACCAGCGCGGTAGGGGGCAGCCCGACGACCACGCGCGCCCCCGCGAGCACGGAGGCGGGCACTTCGAAGAAGTACGGCCCGCTGGCCCAGATGTCGGGCTGCACCCATTTCTGCGCCATCGTGGCCGTCCGGTCGATCCGGTCGGTGGCGGCGAACTTGCGGCCGTCGGCGGTCAGCAGCACGGCCGGGCCGAGCTTGTACGGCTGGAGCTTGGATTTGGCGGACATGCTGAGCACGAGGAACACGTCGTCGGTCAGGTGGGTCTGGGCGCCGTGCTGGATGCTCTTGGCCGCGGTGACGGAGTTGAGCCGGACGGTGAACCGGGTGGCGTCGACGTCCTGGCCTCTGCCGCCGACGTAGGTCAGCGGCGCCCGGTACTCGTTGTGGTTCATGTCCAGCGACTGCACGCCGATGGCGGCGCCCAGGAGTACGAGCCCGGCGGCGGCGTTGAGCAGCCGCGACTCGCCCCGCTTCCGCCCGGGCGGCCGGGCGGGGGCGACGGGGCGTTCGGCGGTGGCGGTCATGCCGGGCCTCCGGCCTTGACGGGCAGCGTCACCCTGGCCTTGACGGCCGGCTGGAAGTCGTCGCCGTCCCGTTCGACGACGGGCTGCCATTGAATGGTCTGGTCCTGGAACCCGGGGACGTGCTCGAAGGCGGCCACGTCCAGCGTCACCTTCTCCGGCGGCCGTTCGCCCTCGTCGAGCCGGAAGCGGACCACGACCTTGGTGGTCACCCCCGGGTGGAGCTGCGAGGTCTGGCCTTCCTTGGCCAGCGCGTAGGTGAATGGGCCCTTGCCGTCCTCGATCGGCGGCGTGATCTTGATCAGGGAGTTGGCGAAGCCGCTGCCGACGATGCTTGGCTTCTCGGGCGGGGCGCCGACGTGCATGGTCTCGTCGCCGAGGTTGGTGACGTCGAAGAGCAGCTCGACGAAGCGCTTGTCCTCCTCGAAGGAGAACCCGCTCTCCTCGACCGCGACCCGCGCCTCGACGAACTTGGTGGAGTAGAGGCCCTGGTCGAGCACCGCGCCCTGGCTGAGCGGCTGCGGAGGCTCCTCGACCTCCTCCAGCCCGCCGAGCAGCGCGGTGATGCCGACGGCGGCGACGATCAGCAGGGCGGCGACGGGTACCGCGACCGGCCGTCTGGGCATGCCGCTGCCGCCGGAGGGTTCCGTCATGGTCAGTGATGGTAATAGGTCAGCCTTGTCCCACCCACCCCAATGCGCCCATCGGGCAGGCGGAATTGCCGATAACCCTGCCGCTGCGGGGGTGGTAGCTCATACGCTGTCACGGAACGAAGGGAACACTAACCCTGCTAACGACATAGCGCAGCCGGAGGGGGTCACGTGGCGGACGTGCATCCCGATCACGCGCAGCTCCAGGCCGACCGCATATACCTGGGCTGGCAGTACATCCTGCCGCACGCCGACCCCGGCCCGCCCCCGAAACGGCCTTCACCGGCGGAGGATCCGCCCCCCGCCGAGCAGGACGAGGAGGAGCGGGCCGAGCTGCTGCGCCGCGAGCGGCTGCAGGAAGACATGCTGAACCGGCCCGTCCGGCTGGTGCGCATGTTCATGCTCGTGCTGGCCGCGCTGATCGTGACGCTCGCCCTGGTCGGCTACCTCGCCTGGCAGTTCGCGCTGATCGGCGTGCTCGCCGCGGGAGGTGTGGCCGCCATCTGCGCGTACGCGCTCGTACAGGGAGACCGCGCGGTCCGTTACCGCGTGTCGGAGCAGCAGGCCCGGAACGACCGCCAGCGCCAGGAGCGCGACCGGGAGCTGTTCCGGGCGCAGGAGGAGCACGCCCAGCGCTACCGGGAGTGGCAGGAGGAGAAGGAGCGCTTCGACCGGCAGCTCACCTGGTACGCGGTCGCGGTGCCCGACGAGATCGACCGGGTCGACGTGGCGGGCGGCACGCTGCCCGGCTGGTCGGCGCTGATCACGCTGCTCGGTGCGACCCGCCTCTACAGCGGCGGCCATCTGACGGTGCTCGACCTGTCGGAGGGCGCGATCGCCAAGGACCTGATCGAGCTGGCCCGTAAAGGCGGCGACGACCCGCTGGTCTGGGTGCTGCCGGTCGACCTGCCCCGGCTCGACCTGGGGGCGACGCTCAAGCCGGAGGCGTTCGCCGACGTGCTCGCGCACGTGGTCAGCGTCAGCGAGGAGCACCGCACCACCCGCGACCTCAGCTTCGACAACGCGATCCTGGAGCGGGTGCTGGAGGTGCTGGGCGAGAACGCCACGATCAGCCAGGTGACGGCCGCGCTGCGGGCGCTGGCGCAGGTCGGCGACCCGCGCGAGGACCTGCGGTTAGGTCTCATCACCGCCACCCAGCTGGAGCGCATCGGCACGCTGTTCGGGCGCGGCGTGAGCGACCGGGTGGTGATAGAGCGGGCCTGGGCGCTGGAGTCGCAGCTGCGCAAGCTGGAGACGCTCGGCACGCAGGCGGTCCGGCTGCCGCCCGCCCGGCTCCGCGTGGTCAGCATGGACCGGCAGGCCGGGGTGTTCGGCAACCGGGTGCTCGGCACGTACGTGGCGACCGCGCTCACCCACATCCTGCGCCAGTCGCCCGCCTCCGACCGGCCGTGGTACCACACGATCATCGTGGCGGGCGCCGACAAGCTCCGCGGCGACGTGCTGGACCGGCTCATGGACGCCTGCGAGACGTCCCGTACCGGGCTGGTGCTGACCTACCGCTCGCTCACGCCGACGGTCCGCGAGCGGCTGGGCCGCGGCCACGCGGCCGTGGCGTTCATGCGGCTGGGCAACGCCGAGGACGCCCGGGTGGCCAGCGAGCACGTCGGCACCGAGCACCGGCTGGAGCTGGCCCAGCTCACCGAGACGATCAGCGAGTCGCCGCCCCGGCTGGACGGCGGCTACACCTCCACCATCGAGCAGCTCGACGAGGCCGCCGGGCGGGGCGGCGAGGGCGACCCCGACCTGGCCGAGGACATCACCGAGTCGACCGAGTGGGGCCGCACCGCCGACAAGATCTCGGAGACGGAGCGGGTGCTGCAGCGCTCCCGCGAGTTCCTGGTCGAGCCGCACGAGCTGCAGCAGCTCCCCACCACGTCGGTGATCGTCACCGACGCGACCGCGCAGGGCAGGCGGGTCCGCCTGGCCGACGCCAACCCGGCCATCCTGACCTTCCCCAAGACGACGCTGGCCGAGCTGGAGGAGGTGCGGGAGCAGCCGATCCCGCGGCCAGCCGAGAACGGCCAGGATGAGCCGCCGCCGAACCTCGGCCCGCCACCGGCGCGCCTCGACTGGCGCAAGGACAGGCAATGAACGGCAATGATTCGGTCAATGTCCACGTGATGAGCTGGCCTTCGGCGGGAGTTTACTGAGCAACCGTCTGTGGGGGGATGAGATGCAGCCGAGAGTGTCGCTGAGCGGGCCCTGGTACCGGATCCAGTCGATCGCCGCTCCCTCTCGAAGCTCGTCGGCCGAGTGGGACTTCGTCACCGTGCTGCCCGCCGCGCTGTCGGCGGCGGCGCGGGGCAGGCCGTTCGTCATCGGCTGGCTCTCGCGCGGCTCCGGCGCGCCGCTGGAGCTGATCACGAACGCGGGCCCGCTCTCGCCGCCCCGGCAGCCGCGCCGCTCGCCGGAGGCCCCGGACCGGCAGGCCGGGCCGCAGCCGCTGCTCTTCCCGGGCGGGGCGCGCGGCGTCGAGCTCGACGAGGGCTACCTGGCCGACCTGGCGGACCTGGTGTGGACGCCGTGCCCCGGCCGTCAGGCGCCGCCGCTCGGGGGCCGCAGGGAGCCGGACGCCGACGAGCTGAAGAGGCCGACGCTGTTCGAGGCGACGCTCGTCACGCTGATGTCGCGGCCGTTCGCCTGGCTCGTCGTGGCCGAGCCGACCGACCTGCTCGACGCCGAGGTGGCGCACCTGCGCACCCAGCTCAACGTGCTCAGGCAGTACGGGGACGCGTCCGAGCGGTCCAGGTTCGACGCCGAACGGGCCGAGCGGCGCATGCAGGAGCTCGACGCCTTCCGCGAGGCCGGGCTCTGGAACGTACGGGTGCTGGCCGGCGCCGCCAACCCCGACGAGCTGCGGCAGATCGCGCCCGTCCTGGTCGGGTCGGTGGAGATGAGCCATCACCCGTACCGGCTGCGCAGCGCGCACGGCGCGGTCCACCCGCTGGCGGAGGCGCTGGAACTGACCATGCAGGACCAGTCCGACGGCGCGGCGGCGCCGTTCGCGGCCACGGCGGGGGCGCTGGCGGCGCTGGCCGGGCTGCCCAGACGCGAGGTGCCCGGGGTGCGGGTGCTCGACTCCGGGTTCTTCGACGTGACCTCCGAGGCCGGCGAGGGCGAGCTGGAGCTGGGCGAGATCCTCGACGGGCAGGACCGGCCGGTCGGGACGTTCCGGGTGCCGCTGGCCACGCTCAACCGGCACGCCTTCGTCACCGGCGCCACCGGGTCGGGCAAGTCGCAGACCGTCCGTCACCTGCTGGAGCAGCTCAGCCAGGCCGGCATCCCGTGGCTGGCCATCGAGGCGGCCAAATCCGAGTACGCGGCGATCGCGGGCCGGGTGGAGCCCGCGCAGGTCACGGTGATCAACCCGTCGGCGCCGGACGGCGTGCCGTTCAGCGTGAACCCGCTGGAGCCCGAGCCGGGCTACCCGGTGCAGGCGCACATCGACATGATCAGGGCGCTGTTCATGGCGGCGTTCGACGCCGAGGAGCCGTTCCCGCAGATCATGTCGCTGGCGCTGCAGCGCGTGTACGAGGCGACGGGCTGGGACGTGGTCACCGGCGGCGCGGTCCCCGGCTCGAAGGTGCCGCCGAGCGTGCCGACGCTGGAGCAGCTCCAGCAGCACGCGATGGACGTCATCCAGGAGATCGGCTACGGCCGCGAGGTGCAGGCCGACGTGGAGGGCTTCATCTCGCTGCGGCTGCGCTCGCTCCGGGTCGGCTCGGCGGGGCGGTTCTTCGAGGGCGGCCACCCGGCCGACATCGGCGGGCTGCTGCGCCGCAACGTGGTGCTGGCGATCGAGGACGTGGCCAACGACGAGGACAAGGCGTTCCTGATGGGCACGCTGATCATCCGGATCGTGGAGCACCTGCGGATGCGCGCCCGCCAGGAGAAGAGCACCGAGCTGCGGCACGTCATCGTCATCGAGGAGGCGCACCGGCTGCTCCGCGACCGGGGCACCGGCCGGGCCGCCACGCACGCCGTGGAGCTGCTGGCCGGCATGCTCGCCGAGATCCGGGCGTACGGCGAGGGCATCGTGGTGGCCGAGCAGATCCCCACCAAGCTCGTCTCCGACGTGGTCAAGAACACCGCGCTCAAGGTCGTGCACCGGCTGCCCGCCGAGGACGACCGGCAGCTCGTCGGCGCGGCCATGAACCTCAGCGAGGAGCAGTCCCGCCAGGTCGTCTCGCTGCCGCCCGGCGACGCCGCCGTGTTCGCCGACGGGATGGACCGGCCGCTGCGGGTGCGCGTGCCGCTGGGGGAGTCGCGCGAGAAGCCGCTGGCGAGCCCGCCGCCGCCGATCAGGGGCCGCCGCTCGGCCGCCTGCGGCGCGCCCTGCCGCACCGGGCAGGCGTGCACGCTGGTGGAGCTCCGCGAGGCCGACGTGCTGGCCGACGCGCCGGAGTGGGCGTGGCTGCGCATCTGGTGCGACACGGTCGTGCTGGCGTTCGTCAGCAACCGGCCGCTGCCGGGCGTGCCGCGCGCGCTCGCCTCCGCCTGGTCCGAGCTGCCGGAGCGGCGCGCCGAGTGCCTGCTCGCCACCCTGACCGAGCGGTCGGTGCGGCGCCGCGCCTGGGCGCTGCGCAGCTGGTTCGACCCGGCGCTGCTCACCGAGAAGGCCGCCGCGGCCGCCACCCGCCTGCTGGGCGGGCAGGGCGGCGGCGAGCGCCCCGGCGCCTCGTGGGTGCTGCCGCAGGTGCGCTGGCTGCACGAGGTCGACCGGCTCTTCCCGTACGGGCGGCCCGCGCCCGACCTGCGCACCCCCGCCCCGCCGATGGAGTACGCGATCTTCCACCAGAACGGCGCCGGCCCGGACCGCCACGGCGAGCTGCTCGGCCACCGGGCCAAGGCGCTGCGCCACCACCCGCTGTCGATGGAGATGGACCACAACAGGGAGCTGGCCTGGCGGGTCATCCTCGGCGACGACGAGCTGGAGAGCTTCCGCCGCGACGTGGACGCGGTCGCCATCGGCGTGGAACCGCAGGCCAGGCTCCGGCACGTCGGCCAGACGATGGGCGCCGCCTGGCTGGAGGGGGTGCTGGCCTGGCCGCACCGGTTCGTGCTGCCGTTCGGGCACGAAGGCGCGCCGGAAATCTCGTTCCCCGAGCCGCACCTGGCAGAACAGACTCGGTGATCGCCGGAAGCGGTGTGGCAGGCCCGATCAGGACTAGGATCTGTCAGCATGACCCAGCTTCCACTGCGGGCTCAGCTCGCGAGCGCCCTGGGACGCAGTGCCGCCACGCTGTCCAGGATGACCGGGCGCGGCGACGGCTCGGTGATCGGCGGGCGGGTCGGCCTGATGCTCGAACCCGACCTGCTCCGCCAGCTCGCCCGTGACCGCAAGCTGGCCCTCGTCAGCGCGACCAACGGCAAGACCACCACGACGCGGCTGATCACCTCCGCGCTGCTGGAGCTGGGGGAGGTGGCCACCAACGCGTTCGGCGCCAACATGCCCGCCGGCCACGTCTCCGCCCTCTCCCAGCACAAGAACGCGCCCTACGGCGTGCTGGAGGTCGACGAGAAGTACCTCCCCGAGGTGCTCGACACCACCGGCGCCAGCGTCATCTGCCTGATGAACCTCAGCCGCGACCAGATGGACCGGGCCGCCGAGATCTGGCTGCTGGCCCAGAAGTGGCGCAAAGCGCTGTCCGGCAAGCCCACCCACGTCATCGCCAACTGCGACGACCCGCTGGTCAGCTGGGCCGCCTCCACGGCCGCCAAGGTCACCTGGGTCGCCGGCGGGCAGCGCTGGAAGGAAGACTCCTGGAGCTGCCCCGAGTGCGGCGGCCCGCTGGAGCGCAAGGACGTCGACTGGGCCTGCCGCGAGTGCACCTTCCACCGGCCCGAGCCGCAGTGGGTGCTCGACGACGACGCGGTCATCGACCCGGGCGGCCGCCGCTGGCTGATCGACATCCAGCTCCCGGGCCTGGCCAACCGGTCCAACGCGGCGATGGCGCTGGCCGTCGCCGACGCGTTCGGGCTGCCGGTCGAGCGGGCGCTGCCCCGGCTGCGCGAGGTCAAGTCGGTCGCCGGCCGCTACACCACGGTCGAGCGCGACGGCCGCCAGGCGCGGCTGCTGCTGGCCAAGAACCCGGCGGGCTGGCTGGAGGCGTTCGACGTCTCCGACCCTCAGCTGCCGATCATCCTCGCGGTCAACGCGCGCGGCCCCGACGGCCGCGACACCTCCTGGCTGTGGGACGTCGACTATCGCATCCTGCGCGGCCGGCCGGTCTTCGTGACCGGTGAGCGCCGCCTCGACCTGGCGCTCCGGCTGGAGGTCGCCGACGTGCCGTTCACGCTCTGCGCCTCGTTCGCGGAGGCGCTGGCCATGCAGCCGCCGGGCCGGGTCGACGTGATCTCCAACTACACCGCCTTCCAGCAGATCCGATCGGAGTTCGGCCGTGCCGTCTGACAGCGCCCTGCGCATCGTCTGGATCTACCCCGACCTGCTGAGCACCTACGGCGACCAGGGCAACGTGCTCGTCCTGGAGCACCGCGCCCAGCGCCGGGGGATCCGCACCGAGACGGTCCACGTCCGCTCGTCCGACCCGGTGCCGGAGACCGGCGACATCTACCTCATCGGCGGCGGCGAGGACCGGCCGCAGATCCTCGCGGCCGGGCGGCTGCGCCGCGACGGCGGCCTGAAGCGGGCTGTCGACCGCGGCGCCTCCCTGCTCGCCGTCTGCGCCGGCTACCAGATCATGGGGACGTCGTTCGCCGGCGAGGAGGGCCAGCCGGTCGACGGCATCGGCCTGCTCGACATCTCCAGCGTCCGCGGCCAGGCGCGGGCCGTCGGCGAGCTGGTGGCCGAGGTCGACGCCGCGCTCGGCCTGCCGACCCTGACCGGGTTCGAGAACCACATGGGTGTCACCCGCCTGGGCCCGGGCGTCCGGCCGCTGTCGAAGACGGTCAAGGGCGTCGGCAACGGCGACGGCTTCGAGGGCTGCTACACCGGCCACGTGATCGGCACCTACCTGCACGGCCCCGCCCTGGCCCGCAACCCGGCCCTGGCCGACCTGCTGCTGTCGTGGCGGGTGGGCGAGCTCGCCCCGCTCGACGACACCCGCTACGAGCAGCTCCGCCAGGAGCGGTTCAGCGCCGTCATGGCGCAGTAGCCGTCAGTAGACGAGCGCCTGCGCGCCCTCGGTCATCACCTCCTCGACGAACGTGGGCGCCCCGGCGATGCGCACGCCCTCGATCACGTCGTCGACCGTGATCTCGCGCCGGGCCGCGCACTGCGTGCAGAGCGTCACCTTGCCGCCGACCAGCACCGCGTCGAACAGTTCGGCGAGCGGGACCGCGTGGGGCAGCTCGAACTCCTTGGCCCGGCCGGGCAGCGCGAACCACGCGGACTCGCCGGTCAGCCAGAGGGAGACGGGAACGCCGCTCGCGAGCGCCGCCGCCGCGACGGTGAACGCCTGGTTGCACCGCTCGGCGTCGTCGGCGCCCGCCGTCACCTTGATCACCAGTGATCGTGCCATGCCGCCACCCTAGAACGTCGCGGTCCCGCCACGCGCCACTAGGGTTGCCGGTATGGAGGAACCACAGGTGCACCCTGACCTGGAGCCGATCGCCTTCCTGCTCGGCCGGTGGGAGGGCGCCGGCGTCGGGGGCTACCCGACGATCGAGAGCTTCAACTTCGGCCAGGAGATCGAGTTCGGCCACAACGGCAAACCCTTCCTGACGTACGTGAGCCGCACCTGGCTGCTCGACCAGGACGGCGCCCGGGTCAAGCCGCTGGCCACCGAGTCGGGCTACTGGCGGGCGCTGCCGGAGCGGCAGCTGGAGGTGGTGCTGTCACACCCGACCGGCATCGTGGAGATCTACGTCGGCGAGGTCGTCTTCCACAAGATCGACCTGCACACCGACGTGGTGGCGCGGACCGTCACCGCCAAGGAGTACACCGCGGGCCGCCGGCTCTACGGGCTGGTCAACGGCAACCTGATGTGGGCCTACGACATGGCCGCGGTGGGGCAGCCGCTCACGTCGCACATGTCGGCGGAGCTGAAGAAGGTCGACTGAGAGAAAAAAGAAGGGCCCCCGGCGGCGCTCCGCTCCCGTAAGGAGCGGGCCGGATGGACCAAGGGCGGCGGCGGACGCCGCGCCCTCCGGCTGCCTGGGGCCCCGGTGGTTGCCTCGTATTCGCGAACGACTGCGAGACAACAGCCCGCGTCATCAGCGGACAACCACCTCGCTGGTCCTACTATGACTACCCATTGTGTGGACCACCTCCTTTCCGCGTACCCCCGAAGCTATGCGGTCGTCCTGGAACAGGGCAAGCGATTAAAGTCCGGCCTTAGACTCGATGGCATGACGGAGACGCAGTGGCACGAGGAGCTTCGCGCCAGGGGTTACCGGGTCACGCCGCAGCGCCAGCTCGTCCTGGAGGCGGTCAAGGAGCTGGAGCACGCCACCCCCGAGGAGATCTGCGGCAAGGTCCGCGAGACCGCCCGCGGGGTGAACATCTCCACCGTCTACCGCACGCTCGAACTGCTCGAAGAGCTCGGCATGGTGACCCACACCCATCTGGGCCACGGCGCTCCGACCTACCACCTGGCGGCCGAGGCCGACCACGTCCACCTGGTGTGCCGGGGCTGCGGCGAGGTCATCGAGGTCCGGCCGGAGCTGGCCGAGGGGCTGGTCAGCGGGCTCGACGCGGAGCTGGGGTTCGCCGCCGACGTCCACCACCTGACCGTCTTCGGACGCTGCCGGGAGTGCCGATAGCCTGTGGGGTATGCGTAGCCCACTGCTGGACCTGCCCGGAGCCGTCGCCGCCGAGGCTCCCGACGCCGACGTGGCGGCTCACTACGGCGACCTGTTCGCCGAGCAGCGTGCGCTGGCCAAGGGCGAGGCGGTCGTCGACCGCAGCAACCGCGAGGTGGTCCGGATCACCGGCGCCGACCGGCTGAGCTGGCTCAACGACCTGACCTCGCAGAAACTCGACGATCTTCAGCCGGGCGAGTGGACGCAGACGCTGGTGCTCGACCCGCAGGGCCGCGTCGAACACCACCTGACGCTGGTCGACGACGGCGAGTCCCTGCTGGCCCACGTCGAGCCCGGCACCGCCGACGCGCTGGTCGGCTACCTCGACCGGATGCGGTTCATGCTCCGCGTGGAGGTGTCGCGGGCCGACGACCTCGCGGTGCTGTCCACCTCGACCGAGGACTTCTACGTGCCCCGCGCCGAGCTCGGCGACCACCTGGGCAAGCCTCTGGCGGGCCTGTGGGCGTACGAGGCGCTGCGCATCGAGGCGCACAGGCCGCGGCTGGGGTTCGAGACCGACCACAAGACGATCCCCCACGAGGTGGGCTGGATCGGCGCGGCGGTCAACCTCACCAAGGGCTGCTACCGCGGCCAGGAGACCGTCGCGCGCGTCCACAACCTGGGCCACCCGCCGCGCCGCCTGGTCTTCCTGCACCTCGACGGCAGCGTCGACACGCTGCCCCCGCACGGCGCGCCGGTGGTCTTCGAGAGCCAGGAGGTCGGCACGGTCGGCTCCAGCGCCCGCCACCACGAGCTCGGCCCCATCGCGCTGGCGGTCGTCAAGCGGACGGTGCCGGTCGACGCCCAGCTCCTGGCGGGCGGCGTCGCGGCCGCGCAGGAGGTCGTGGTGCCGCCGGACGCCGGGCGGAACGTCACCATCGACCCGGCGCTGCGGCGGCGCATCCGCTAGACGTCCAGGATCAGCGTGATCGGGCCGTCGTTGACGAGCGACACCTTCATGTCGGCCCCGAAGACGCCCGTCTCGACGTGCGCGCCCAGCTTCCGCAGCTCCTCGACCACGGCGTCCACCAGGGGCTCGGCGACGGGCCCGGGCGCGGCGGCCTGCCAGGTGGGCCGCCGGCCCTTGCGCGCGTCGCCGTACAGGGTGAACTGACTGATCACCAGGAGCGGCGCGGCCACGTCGGAGCACGACTTCTCGCCGTGCAGGATGCGCAGGCCCCACAGTTTGGCGGCCAGCTTGGCCGCCTGGGCTGGCGTGTCGGTGTGGGTGACGCCCACCAGGACGAGAAGGCCGGGCTCGTCGATCGCGCCGACCGTCTGCCCGTCGACGACCACCGAGGCGGAGCTCACCCGCTGCACTACTGCTCGCATGGGATCCCATTCTGGCCCAGACGCGGAACTCCGTAGACTCGTGACGAAAGGGGTGTGTGATGTCGCTGGTCGTGGAGGTCGTCCGGTCCGGGTTCGTGGAGTCGAGGCACGAGGTGCGGATGCTCGCGCTCGACGCCGAGGGCAGGCCCGTGGAGGTGCACGGCGGTGTGCACGTACCGGCCTCGCCCCGGTCGGCCATGAAGCCGCTGCAGGCGCTCGCGATGCTCCAGAACGGCCTGGAGGTCGAGGGTGAGCTGCTGGCGCTGGCCTGCGCCTCCCACGCGGGTGAGCCCTTCCACGTCGAGGGCGTCCGGAAGATCCTGTCGGAGGCGGGGCTGGACGAGTCGGCGCTGCTCTGCCCGGAGGACTATCCGGAGGACCGCGCGGTGACCGACCACGGCCGCGCCTACATGAACTGCTCCGGCAAGCACGCCGCCATGCTCGCCACCTGCGTCGCCAACGGCTGGCCGACCGACGCCTACCTGGACGTGAGCCACCCGCTGCAGCGGGCGATCCGGGCCACGGTGGAGGAGCTGACGGGGGAGCGGACCACCGCCTCGGGCGTCGACGGCTGCGGCGCGCCGCTGTTCTTCATCTCGATGCTGGGCGTGGCCAAGGCGTTCCGGTCGCTGGCGCTGAGCAAGCCGGAGAGCCGGGAGCGGGCCGTGTTCGACGCGATGCGCACCCACCCCGACTGGACGTCCGGCACCCACCGGCAGGAGGCGGCGCTCATGCGGGCGCTGCCGGGCCTGATGGTGAAGGCGGGCGCGGAGGGCTTCCAGGCGTTCGCCTACGAGGACGGGCGGGTCGGCGTCATCAAGGTCGAGGACGGTTCGGGCCGGGCCCGCGGCCCGCTCACGGTCACGGCGCTGCGCGCGCTCGGGCTCACCTCGCCGGCGCTCGACGCGCTCGGCGTCGAGCCCGTGATGGGCGGCGGCCGGCCGGTGGGCGAGCTGCGCGTGCGCGCCATCCACCGCTGACGGTCAGAGGGTGCGGAACTGGCGGGTCGCCGAGATGGCGCCCGACGTGGTCGTGGTGAAGGTGCGCATCGACCCGGCGAACTTGGACAGGTCCCACTCCGCCGGGCCGTGGTACCAGTAGAGGTTGTCGGCCTGCCGCCCGTCGCCGGTCACGGTGGCCACCAGCCGCGACCAGTGCTCCACCCCGTCGAAGATCACCGCGTACGGGAGATAACGGGAGAACAGCTCGACCCGGTCCTTCTCCGGCACGTCGCCCACGTCGCCGGAGAAGAGGAAGTCGCGGAAGCCGAGCGTGTGCGCGAGCGCCGCCGACCCCTTTGCGGTCTTGGCCGGCATGTACTGGCCGCCGACCGCCAGCGCCGCCCCGGCGATGATCCCCGCCAGCCCGAGCAGGCCGTAAGAGGTGAACCAGGCGAGCACGCCCGTGGCCACGACCCCCGCGATCATGAGCACCACGCCAATGGTGGTCCACTGGGTCCGCTCGGTGTCCGGGCGGCGGGCGAACCAGCCCTGCCGCACCACGTCCGCGTAGAGGGCGTCGCGGACCTTGCCGAGATGCGCCGCGAACGTGCCCGACAGCTGCGACAGCAGCACCGCGTCGCGGCCGTCGAAGATCGCCTCGTACAGCGCCCGCTCGTACGGCAGCAGCGTGTGGGCCGGCGCGTGCGGCAGCCGCACCAGCATCCAGTCGGGGGCGTCGTAGGCCTGCCTCGGCTGCTCGTCGATCCGCAGGTAGCCGCGGACGGCCAGATCCACGATGGTCGCGGTGACGTCGACCACGTCGGCCTGCTCGTCGATGAGCGTGCCGATCTGGCCCGGGCGGACGCCGTCGGGCGGGGAGAAGTGGCCGTCGCGCACCGGGCTGACCGCGCCCTTCTCGTGGCCGATCACCCGGGCGTCGCGCCCCCGCGTCCAGTAGAGCAGGCCGACGCCGCCCAGCATGAGCACCAGCAGGGCGATCAGGGCGCCGCCGGTGACCGGGGTCAGCGCGAACGCGTGCGCCAGCGACCAGCGCTGCTCCAGGATCGGCCGCCCGCCGCTGGCGCCCTCGGGGAAGCCCACCACGACGGTGAGGGTCTGGCCGGGCGCGAGGCCCTCCTGCTCGAAGTCGGCCTGGGTGCCGGTGTGGTCCATCGCCGCCGACGTGCAGCCGACGGCGGAGGTCAGGTCGCCGGCGAAACAGGAGAGGTTCTGCACCAGGCCGGGGCCGGTGACCTTGACGGTGGCCCGGTCGACGGGGGCGTTCCAGCCGTCCACCGCGAACCAGCGCAGCTCCTCCGCCTGCCCGGCGGGGGCGACCGCGCCCTTCACGTCGTACTCGACCGTGGCGGGGGCGGTGACCGTCAGCACGCCGTCGGCGTAGCCGCCGCCCTTGACGTTCGCGATCTCGTACAGCCGGTCGTGGGTGTCGTCATGCCGGGTACGGGTGAGGAACGTCCGCTTCAGCTCGCCCGAGCCGCCGGAGATCTTCTCCACGACGTGGAGGGTGCCGTCCTCGCCCAGGGTCATGGTCACCTCGTCGGTGATCCCGGCGCTCTCCGCGGCGGCGGGAGCGGCGGTCAGCGCGGCGGCGGCTGTCGCCAGTGCGGCCAGCATGATCCTGAAACCCGTCATGGGCGGTCATGGTATCGGGTTCGCCTGACGTGTCCGTAGTCGCCGGATTACGGGCGATGATCAATCGGAGACGGCGATGCGCAGCCGCCGGAAGCCGCGCCCCTTGCTCTCCACCTTGGTCACCCTGATGCGGCCGATCTGCTTGGTGGAGGCGACGTGCGTGCCGCCGTCGGCCTGCGTGTCGAGGCCGGCGATGTCGACGATCCGCACGTCCCGCACCTCCGGCGGCACCAGGTTGGTGGCGGTGCGGATGATGCCGGGGATCGCGAACGCCTCCTCGCGCGGCAGGACCCGCACGTCGATGCGGCGGTCGGCCAGGATCTCGGCGTTGCAGGCGTCCTCCACGGCCTCCTTGAAGCCGGGCGGCACCTCGGGCAGGTTGAAGTCCATCCGGGCGGTCAGCGGCTCCATGTTGCCGCCGGTGACCGGGCAGCCGAAGTCGCGGAACACCACCCCGCACAGCACGTGCAGGCCGGAGTGGGTGCGCATCAGCGCGGAGCGGCGCTCGTCGGCGACGGCGGCCCGCACGACCGTGCCGACCGGCGGGACCGGGTCGTCGTCGGCGGGGATCAGGCAGAGGTCGTCGCCCTTGCGCACGCCGACGATGCGGGTCTCGACGCCCTGCCAGATCAGCACGCCGTGGTCGGCGGGCTGGCCGCCTCCGCCGGGGTAGAAGGCCGACCGGTTCAGGACGATGCCCTCGGGGGTGGCGTCGAGCACCACGGCCTCGAAGTCGCGCAGCGTCTGGTCGGCCAGTTCGAGGCGCTCGGTCCGCCCGTACAGGTCAGAAGTCATGACCGGAGCCTAGACCGGTCACCAGGGCCCGTAGGGGCCGCCGCCGCCCCGGCCGCCCATGCCCTTCACCGCGGGCTTGACGTCCACGATGTAGATGGTGGCGGCGATCACCGCGGCGATGGAGAAGATGCCCATCCCGATGCCCATGAACTTGGCGCCCCCGACGATCAGGAAGGCGATCACGTACTGCCAGGCCCCGGCGGCGGAGAACAGCGCGGCCAGGATCAGGATGATCAACCAGATGTTCTTCTGCAGCTTGCCCGCCGAGACGAAGGCGTCGGCCGGCACCCGGACGGCGTGCAGCAGCGCGTAGGCCGACATCCCGAAAATGATCAGCGAAAGCACCGAGAAGAGGAGGTTGAAGACCAGGTTGATGAAGTGCATGTGTTGGCTCCGCCCAATGCCGCGATGAGTCGGCTTCAGCCTAATAGGCGTCCGCGGCTCGCGGACACCGGAAAACCAGGGGAAAGCGAAGGCCCGCCTCCGCGGGGAGACGGGCCCTGACGACGGGTCAGTCCTTGGACTTGGTGGTGCGGGTCTTCTTGGCGGCGGCGGGGGGCTCGGCGTTCACCGAGACCTCCTCCAGCTCCAGGGCGGCCTCGCCGCTCGTCCGGCTGACGACCTTGCGGCCGCGCACCGCGAACTCCTCGTAGACCTTCACGAGCTGGTCGGCGTAGCCGCGGGCCTTCTCGGGCAGTTCCTTGGCGATGTCCTCGGCCTTGCCGGCGTAGGAGCGGGCCTTCTCCGGCAGCTCCTT
Organism: Nonomuraea sp. NPDC049649; assembly: GCF_040675175.1. Taxonomy (NCBI): domain Bacteria; kingdom Bacillati; phylum Actinomycetota; class Actinomycetes; order Streptosporangiales; family Streptosporangiaceae; genus Nonomuraea; species Nonomuraea sp. NPDC049649. The sequence continues at coordinate 18,197 of NZ_JBFAOH010000022.1, read as the reverse complement.
GGCGATGTCCTCCGCCTTGCCCGCGTACGCGCGCGCCTTCTCGGGCAGCTCCCGGGTCAGCTCGGCGCGGCGCGACTGCAGCTTCTGCAGCTGGTCGGGCAGCTCGCGCAGCTTCTCGACGGCGTAGTCGCCGGCCCCGGCGACCGCGTAGAACGGCTTGGAGTCGGTGAGTTTCTTCACTTCGGTGGCGAGCGTCATGATGGGTTAACCTTCCTTCGTTTCCTGGTTGGCGGCGCCGCCGCCGTCGCTCGCCGCGTAGGGCTCGAGTGCGGCGAGGAGTTCGGGCGGCAGCGGCTCTTCGTCTTCCGGAGCGGAGGCCGGCCGGGGGTGGGCTTTCTGGGAGGTCTGCTCGTCCCCGGCTGGTGCTTCTTTACGGAACGACTCGTAGATGTCGATCAGCACCTGGCGTTGCCGCTCGGTGAGGTGCGCGTCCTCCCTGATCGCCGTGATGACGTCGCTGGGAGGCTCGTGATCCTCGATGAGACCGGCCTGCACGTAGAGCACCTGCGATGAGATGCGCAGGCCTTTGGCGATCTGGTTGAGGATCTCCGCGCTCGGTTTGCGCAGACCGCGCTCGATCTGGCTGAGATAGGGGTTCGACACTCCCGCCGCGGCAGCCAGCTGGCGCAGCGAGATCTTCGCCTGCTGCCGCTGCTCGCGGATGTACTCGCCGATCGAGCCGACTTTGGGAAGTGCCATGCCTCCATTATCGCGCCCGATGCTTGCAAGTGCAAACACCGTGGTTAACAGTTGCAAGCGCTAGAGCTGGATAATCCAGAGGAAGGGCGTCGATGTGACCAAGCTCACGGACAGCGCGACGATGCCCGCACGCGCCCTGCACGGCAGGTCGGGAAGGGGATTGATCAGGCGGTCGACCCTGGCCATGACGTTGCTGGCGTGCAGGCCCAGCATCCCGCTGGGGGCCGGCATGGCGCCCGCCGTGCCGAACCGCAGCAGGGCCGTGGCCAGCCGCCGCGGCGAGCAGTAGCGGCGCGCGCGGTCGTCGGCGGCCATCTCGATGAGCAGCTCGACCTGCTCCTGCGCCTCACGCACCACCTTCGACCAGGGCAGCGCCCGGCGCAGCGCGGTGAACGGCAGCAGCACCAGATCGTGCCGCTCCCGTACGTGGGCGGCCTCGTGCGCGAGCACCGCGTCCAGCTCGTCGCGCGACCAGAGCCGCAGCGCGCCCTCGCTCACCACCACCTGGGAGCGCAGCCCCGGCACGCTGTAGGCCGCCGCGCCCGGGTGGTCCAGCACCCGCACGCCCGGCACGCCGGGGTCGTCGCGGGAGATCAGCGCCAGCAGCGAGCGGTGGCGCCGCCGCGCGCGCAGCGTGTGCGCCCCCGCCGCGATCAGCACGGCGATCAGCACGGCCAGCGCGGTGAGACCGGCGATCATGGCGAGCACGTGCAGCGGGTCCCACGGCACGAGAGGAGGCTCGCCCCGGACGAAGGCGACGAGGCCGGGCAGCACGCCTATCCCGTAGGGCTGCACCCCGAAGGCGAGCATGGATCCGGTGGTGGCCAGACCCCACGCCACGCCCAGCGACTGCCACAGGATGATGGCCAGCCGGGGCGCGCGGGCGGTCCAGCGAGCGGTGGTGAGACGCCAGGAGCCGATCGCGCACGCCGTGGCGAGCGCGGCCAGCACCAACGCCGTGATCACTCTTCCTCCAGCTCCTCAAGGGCTCTGCGCAGGATCTCCGCCTCGTCGCCGGAGACGGCCTTGGCGAAACGGGCGAGGGCGGCGGAACGGTCGCCCGTCATGTCCAACGCCCCCAGCATAAGCTCGGCGATGTAGCTGTCGCGGCTTTCGGCCGGTTCGTAACGCCAGGCGCGCCCGTCGCGGGTCCGCTTGAGGAAGCCTTTGCGTGTGAGGCGGTCGAGGACGGTCATGACCGTGGTGGGCGCCAGATCGCGCTCCGCGATGCGCCGGCCGACCTCGCGGGCGGTCAGCGGGGTGGTCTCCGCCCACAGGATGTCCATGATGCTGCGTTCAAGCTCGCCAAGACCCTTCACACTCTCTAGCGTAGTACTACGCAGCGTCGAGCATCTATTCAGGATCCTGGTGAGATGGACATCACGTTGGTGCAGGGCGACATCACCAAACAGCACGTGGACGCCATCGTGAACGCGGCCAACTCCTCCCTCATGGGCGGCGGCGGGGTGGACGGGGCGATCCACCGCAACGGCGGCCCCGAGATCATCGAGGAGTGCCGCCGGCTCCGCGCCACCGAGTACGGGGCGGGCCTGCCCATCGGCGAGGCCGTCGCCACCACCGCGGGCCGGCTGCCCGCCCGCTGGGTGATCCACACGGTCGGTCCCGTGCACTCGCCGTTCGAGGACCGCTCCGAGCTGCTGGCCTCCTGCTACCGGCAGTCGCTGCGGGTGGCGGAGTCGCTGGGCGCGCGGACGGTCGCGTTCCCCGCGATCGGCACGGGCATCTTCGGCTGGCCGCTCGCCGACGGCGCCCGCGTCGCGATCGACGCCGTCCGCGCCTGCGACGCGGCGGTGACGGAGGCGCGGTTCGTGCTCTTCGACGCGAGCGCGTACGCGGTCTTCGAAGCGGCCCTGTGACCCCGGCGGCTGCCTAGCGTGCCCGCGGGCCGGTCGGGCCGACACCGCCTGCCAGGCGCGCCTGTGCCCCCCCTGCGGCTGTTCAGCGCGTCGGAGAGCTGGTCGGGTCGACCGCCTGCCAGGCGACCGTCAGCTCGCCCAGCCGCCACCGGGCCCGGCCGCCGAACGGCGGGCGGCGGACTATCGGCCACGAGGCGGCCAAGGTCTCGGCGGCGGCGAGCCAGCGCTGGCGGGCGCCGTGCGAGCCGTACGGGGCGCAGACCGCCCAGGCGTGGTCCCAGTCGCGCAGGAAGGCGTGTATCGGCTCCCCGGGCACGTTGCGGTGGATGAGCGTCTTCGGCAGCCGGTCGGCCAGGTCGGACGGCCGCCGGAACGCGTCGAACCGGGCCGAGAACGTCACCGTCCGCGCGCCGTCCGCGTCCAGCCCCACCCAGACCGCCCGGTGTCCCACCTCCGAGCAGGTGCCCTCGACCAGCACGCCCCCGGGGGCCAGCCGCTCCCGCAGCACCCGCCAGTAGTGCCACGCCTCCGCCTCCTCGTACTGGCGCAGCACGTTGAAGGCGCGCACCAGCACCGGCGGCCTGGCCACGGGCATCTCGAAGCCGCCGAGGACGAAGCTCAGCCCCTCCCGCTCGTACGGCTTGGCCGCCGCCACCCGGGCCGGATCTATCTCGACGCCGACCACCTCGACGTCCGGGGCCACCTGCCGTAGCCGGGTGAACAGCTCCAGCGTCGTCGCGTGCGACGCCCCGTACCCCAGATCCACCACGAGCGGCCGGGAGGCGGCGCGCAGCAGGCGGCCGTGAACGGCGGTTATCCACCGGTCGGCGCGGCGCAGCCGGTTGTGCGCGGTGGTGCCCCGGGTGATCGAGCCGACGGGTCTGGCGGTGCGTGCTCCGCTCACCGGTGTGGTCCGTCAGTCACTGACTCTGTGCACCTTGTGCTGGGCGGCCTGGGCGCGGGGGCGGATGACCATGCGGTCGATGTTCACGTGCGCGGGCCTGGTGACGCACCAGGCGATCGCGTCGGCGATGTCGCCGGAGGTGAGCGGGTCGGGGACGCCCGCGTAGACCTGCTCCGCCTGCTCGGCGTCGCCGCGGAACCGGGTGACCGCGAACCCTTCGGTGCGGACCATGCCGGGCGCGATCTCCACGATCCGCACTGGCCGGCCGACCAGCTCCAGCCTGAGCGTCTCGGTCATCGACGTCTGGGCGTGCTTGGCCGCGCAGTAGCCGCCGCCTCCCTCGTACGAGATCAGACCGGCCGTGGAGGTGAGCATCACGAGCACGCCGTCGCCGGAGTCGATGAGCTTCGGCAGCAGCGCCTGGGTCACGCGGAGCGACCCGAGCACGTTCGTGTCGTACATAAGCTGCCAGTCGTCTACATTGCCCTCGGACACCGGCTCCAGACCGAGTGCGCCGCCGGCGTTGTTGACGAGCACGTCACAGCGCCCGACCGAGGCGGCCAGCGCGTCCACCGAATCCTGGGAGGTCACGTCCAGCGTCACCGGAGTGATCCCCGGCACCTCGGCCGCGAGCTTGTCCAGCCGATCGCGCCGCCTCGCGCCGGCCACCACGTGGTAGCCCTCGGAGGCCAGCCGCCGCGCCGTCGCCTCGCCGATCCCGCTGCTCGCACCGGTCACCACAGCCGTTCTGCTCATACCCCACATCCTGCCAGGGCTCGCGGAGTGCACCCCGCCGTGTAGTCGATTCGGGAATGTCGGAAAAATCAGGACAGTTATAAGTCACTTGGAGGTGATGTCGGGTGAGGCGACGACGGGTCAACCGGGTCGCGACGATCAGCATGCACACCTCACCGCTCGACCAGCCCGGAACGGGCGACGCCGGCGGCATGAACGTGTACATCGTCGAATCCGCCAAACGGCTAGCCCAGCTGGGTGTGGAGGTGGAGATCTTCACCCGCGCCACCGCCCGCGACCTGCCGCCGGCCATCGAACTGGCGCCCGGAGTCCTGGTCCGCCACCTGACCGCCGGACCGTACGAGGAGATCGACCGGGCCGACCTGCCCGGCCAGATGTGCGCCTTCCTGTCCGAGGTGCTGCGCACCGAAGCCATGTACGAAGCCGGGCACTACGACGTCATCCACTCCCACTACTGGCTCTCCGGCCAGGTCGGCTGGCTCGCCAAGGAACGCTGGGGCGTCCCGCTCGTCCACACCATGCACACCATGGCCAAGGTCAAGAACCGGCTCCTCGCCGAAGGCGACAAACCCGAACCCCAGGCTCGCGTCGTCGGCGAGGAACAAGTCGTGCAGATCGCCGACCGCCTCGTCGCCAACACCGCCGACGAGGCCCGCGAACTCATCGACCTCTACGGAGCCCCCGAACAGCGCGTCGCCGTCGTCAACCCCGGCGTCAACCTCAGCGTCTTCCAGCCCGCCTCCCAAGGCGCCGCCCGGCGCCGGCTCGGCCTGCCGCAGGACGCCCGCGTCCTGCTGTTCGTCGGCCGCATCCAGCCGCTCAAGGCCCCCGACGTGCTGCTGCGAGCCGCCTCCCGGATGTTCATCGACGACCCCTCCCTGCGCGGCCGCCTCGTCGTCGCCTGCGTCGGCGGCCCCTCCGGCAACGGCCTCGCCCGGCCCTCCCTCCTCACCGAACTCGCCGCCGAACTCGGCATCGCCGACGCCGTCCACCTCGTGCCGCCCGCGCCGCAGCACGAACTCGCCGACTGGTACCGGGCCGCCGACCTCACCGTCGTCCCCTCCCACAGCGAATCGTTCGGCCTCGTCGCCCTCGAATCCCAGGCCTGCGGCACCCCCGTCGTCGCCGCCGCCGTCGGCGGCCTGCGCACCGCCGTCCGCGACGGCGCGTCCGGCCTCCTCATCGAAGGACACGACCCCCACGACTGGGCGCAGGCGCTCCGCGGCCTCCTCGCCGAACCCCGCCGCCTCGCCGCCCTCGCCGAAGGCGCCCGCGAACACGCCGCCGCCTTCGGCTGGCAGGCCACCTCCGCCCGCCTCATGGACGTATACGCGCAAGCCGTCGCCCGGCTGCACCGGCAGCCCGTCGCGGTCAACTCGTAGAGCTTCTCTTAGGGTTACGGCATGCGCGACGTCATCGAAGCCGCGCTCAAGGCCGCGGACGTCGACTACGACGAACCGCGGCCCGGAGCGTTCCTCGCCAAACTCCCCGGCAAGCACAAGCTCGCCACCATGACCTGGCTCATCGCCGGCGAACGCGTCCTCCACATCGAGGCGTTCTTCTGCCGCCGGCCCGACGAGAACCACGCCGAGTTCTACCGCTGGCTGCTCGCCAAGAACGGCGCCATGTACGGCGTCCACTTCTCCGTCGACTCGGTCGGCGACGTCTACCTCGTCGGCCGCCTCCCGCTCACCGCCATCACCGAAGACGAGATCGACCGCCTCCTCGGCTGCGTGCTCACCTACTCCGACGAATCCTTCGACCGCGCCCTGGAGATCGGCTTCGCCACCTCCATCCGGCGCGAATGGGAATGGCGCAAGAAACGCGGCGAATCCCTCGCCAACCTGCAAGCCTTCGCCCGGTTCGCGGACCCCGAGCGAGCCTGAACCAGCCCGCCCTAGGATGGGCACCATGGCGACTTTGGTGCTGCTGCGACATGGCGAAAGTGACTGGAACGCGAAAGGCCTCTTCACCGGCTGGGTGGACGTGAGCCTTTCGGCCAACGGCGAAGACGAGGCCCGCCGCGGCGGCAAACTCCTCGCCGACGCCGGCATCCACCCCGACGTGGTCCACACCAGCCTGCTCAACCGGGCCATCCAGACCGCCCAGTTCGCGCTCGCCGAAGCCGACCTGCTCTGGCTCCCGGTCAAGCGCTCCTGGCGGCTCAACGAGCGCCACTACGGCGCCCTCCAGGGCAAGAACAAGGCGCAGACCCGCGAAGAGTTCGGCGACGAGCAGTTCATGCTCTGGCGGCGCTCCTACGACACGCCCCCGCCGCCCATCGCCGACGACGACGAGTACTCCCAGGTCGGCGACCGCCGGTACGCGCTGCTCCCGCCCGAGCTGATGCCGCGTACCGAATGCCTCAAGGACGTGGTCGAGCGGATGCTGCCCTACTGGTACGACGAGATCGTCCCGGACCTGGCCGCGGGGCGGACCGTGCTGGTGGTGGCTCATGGGAACTCGTTGCGGGCGCTGGTGAAGCACCTCGACGGGATCGGTGACGAGGACATCGCGGGGCTGAACATTCCTACGGGGATTCCGCTGCGGTATGAGCTGGACGAGCAGTTCCGGCCGGTGAAGCGGGGCGGCGAGTACCTGGACCCGGAGGCGGCCAAGGCGGCGATCCAGGCAGTGGCGAACCAGGGGCGCTGACGAGCTAGGGCCGCTGGCGAACCAGGGCCTCTGACGGGGTCTCTGCTTTTCGGGGTTTTGCAGCACTGACGGGTGCTTGTGGGGGTTTGTACAGAAGCGAGCCGCCGTCGGGGTGGTGAAAACCCCTAAAGCTCTTTGGGAAACCCCTCGGCTGGGCGCCGTTATGCGTGCCTGGCGGCCCGCTCAGCCCGCCGTAGGCGGTGGAGAGCTGCGCGATCGTCAAAAGCGCGGCCTTCGCCGCAGCAGGCGCTTCGCGCCTAGCAGCTCAGACGGTGCTGTGTGGGGGCAAGCCCCCACACCCCCTGGCGAGGGGGCTACCGCCCCCTCGCGCTCCCCGGTCCCCAGCCTGTGGACACTGCTGGAGAGTCGCCCCGGGCGAAGAACTGACCCCTGCGCCCGGGCCGTACGAGGGAACTTGGCCCCAGAGGCCCGGAGACATACCGTCCCCACAGATGCCCGGGGTGTGCCGGCCACCCGTTGTTGATCAACAGGGCTGTGGAGGAAGCGCGACGTTGCGCTCTGCATCTTGTGCTCGACGTTGCGATGTCCGATAAGGCGGCGGCAGCCTTATGAGGGTGATGCTGTTGCTGCGTGGGTGCCGGGCTGCGGTCGTGCTGAGGAACAGGCTCACGACTACGCAGAAACTCCGGCCAACGTTGATGATCGAGATTAATGGCCTTGGACCGGGGAGCGCGAGGGGGCGGTAGCCCTCTCGCCGGGGGCGTGGGGGCTTGCCCCCACACAACACGTCTGAGCCGAAAGGCGCGAAGCGCCCCTCCCCGCGCAAGGCCACGCCTTTTCCCGGGGGGCGCGGGGGCGAAGCCCCCGCACAACACCGTCTGAGCTGACAAGCGCGAAGCGCCTGCTGACGTGAAGGCCGCGCTTTTGACGATCGCGCAGCTCTCCACCGACAGCGCAGCTCTCCACCGCCTACGGCGAGCTGAGCGGGCCGCCAGGCACGCATGACGGCGCCCAGCCCGAGGGGGTTCCCAAGAGAGCTTTTAGGGTTTTCACCACACCGACGGCGGCCCATGCGGACCCAGAGCCCAAGCCCGAAACCTAGAGCCAAGCCCGGAACCCAGAGCCCACAACCCAGCCCCCGCTTAGCAGACCATCACTGCCTAGCGGATCATCACTCGGGCCGCGTCCCCGTCACCAGATAGACCACATCCCGCGCCACGCTCACCGCATGGTCCGCGTACCGCTCGTAGTACCGCCCGACGAGTGTGATGTCGATGGCCGGTTCCACCCCGTGCTGCCAGTCCTTGCTGAGGATGTTCCGGAAGAGCCGCCGGTGCAGCCGGTCCATCGCGTCGTCGTCCTGCTCGAGTTCGAGGGCGGATTCGACGTCGCGGGTGGCGATGCAGCCGCCGGCCTTGGTGACCAGGTTTTCGGCGATCTGCCCCATTTCGATGATGGGGGCGCGCATTTCGGCGGGGATGGCGCTGTCGGGGTGGCGCAGGCGGGCGACTTTGGCGACGTGTACGGCGTGGTCGCCCATGCGTTCGAGGTCGCCACCCATGCGGAGTGCGGTGATGACGAGCCGCAGGTCGACGGCGACGGGTTGTTGTCGGGCCATCAGTTCGAAGATGGAGCTTTCGATGTCGGCGTAGAGGGCGTTGACCGCTTCGTCGCGGCTGATGACCTGTTCGGCGAGCTGGAGGTCGGCGTCGAGGAGCGCGGTGGTGGCGCGGGAGATGGCGGAGCGGACGAGCCGGGTCATTTCGACCAGCTTGTCGGTGAGGGCGTCGAGTTCTTCGTGGTACGCGTCGCGCATGCTGTCACCGTAGGCGGGCGACTGTGAACGAACCCCGACTCCCAGGTGAACTTTCCGGGAAAGGGTGCTTCGTCCCCCAGGTGAGGGCGCCGGCGGCTCGGAAGCGCCACCTACCATCGGGAACATGAGTGAGATGGCCATGAGCTTCGCGGCCCTGGCCGGCTTCGTCGTGGGGGCTCTGGCAGTGTTGTTCTACCGTAACCAGATCGAGGCGCCCAGCAGGAAGAGCGAGGTGGCCGATCCGGGGGTGGCCGCGCTGCCGCCGGGCATCGCGTCGGTGCTGTCGGTGCTGCCCTCGTCGGCGGTGGTGCTGGACGCGCACGACCGCGTGCTCCGGGCCAGCTCGGCCGCCCGCGCGTTCGGGCTCGTCAAAGGAGACCGGCTGATGGTCGCCGAGCTGCTGGCGCTGGCGCGGCAGGTACGGCGGGACGGCGAGATCCGGGAGACCGAGATCGAGGTCTCCGGGAACAGGTTCGGCCAGGAGACGACGAGCTTCGCGGTCCGGGTGGCGCCTCTCGGCTCGTACGGCCAGGTGCTGGTCCTGGCGGAGGACCAGACCGAGCGGCGCAGGGTCGAGGCGGTGCGCCGCGACTTCGTGGCCAACGTCAGCCATGAGCTGAAGACTCCGGTCGGCGCGCTGAGCCTGCTCGCGGAGACGATCCAGGACGCGGCCGACGACCCGGAGGCCGTCACCAGGTTCGCGGCCCGCATGCAGCACGAGGCGGCCCGGCTCAACTACCTGGTCCAGGACATCATCACGCTGAGCCGTATACAGGGGGCGGAGCCGATTCCCGCCCCCCAGCAGATCTCCATCGACGAGGCCGTCGGCATCGCCGTCGACCACTGCAACACCCGCGCCGACGCCAAGGACATCACGCTCGTCACCGGGGGCGCGGAGGGGCTGCGCGTCTGGGGTGACGAGGAGCTGCTGGTGACCGCGCTGCGCAACCTCATCGACAACGCGATCGTCTACAGCCCGGAGCACACCCGCGTGGTGGTCAGCACCCGCGCCGCGGGGCAGTGCGTCGAGATCAGCGTCAGCGATCAGGGCATCGGCATACCGGAGGAGGCGCTGGAGCGGATCTTCGAGCGTTTCTTCCGGGTCGACACGGCCCGTTCGCGCGCGACCGGCGGCACCGGCCTGGGCCTGGCCATCGTCAAGCATGTGGCCGCCTCGCACGCCGGCGAGGTGTCCGTGTGGAGCAAGGAAGGCTCCGGTTCGACCTTCACTCTGCGCCTGCCCGCCTTCGGCGGGACGGCCATTCCGGCACAACCTGCTATCCCTCTGGAGGCCGCCCCGTGACCCGTGTACTCGTCGTGGAAGACGAGGAGTCCTTCTCCGACGCCCTGTCCTACATGCTTCGCAAGGAGGGTTTCGAGGTCTTGGTCGCGGCGACCGGGCCCGAGGCGCTCGACACCTTCGACCGCGAGGGCGCCGATCTGGTGCTGCTCGACCTGATGCTGCCAGGCCTGCCGGGCACCGAGGTCTGCCGGACGCTGCGGCAGCGCTCCAAAGTCCCGGTGATCATGCTGACCGCGAAGGACAGCGAGATCGACAAGGTGGTGGGCCTGGAGCTGGGCGCCGACGACTACGTGACCAAGCCGTTCTCCTCGCGCGAGCTGGTGGCGCGGATCCGCGCGGTGCTGCGCCGCCAGGGCGACGCGCCCGAGGAGCTGGAGACGTCGGTGCTGGCCGTCGGCCCGGTGCGCATGGACGTGGACCGGCACGTGGTGACGGTCCGCGGCGAGCCGGTGCAGCTGCCGCTGAAGGAGTTCGAGCTGCTGGAGGTGCTGCTGCGCAACGCCGGCCGGGTGCTCACCCGCGGCCAGCTCATCGACCGCGTGTGGGGCGCCGACTACGTCGGCGACACCAAGACGCTGGACGTGCACGTCAAGCGGCTGCGGGCGAAGATCGAGGCCGACCCGTCGAGCCCGCGCTGCATCCTGACGGTGCGCGGCCTGGGCTACAAGTTCGACCACGCCGAGGAATGACAGAACCCCTTGTTCGTACGAGACCTCGTACGAACAAGGGGTTCCGGCGTGTCCAGGGGGTCAGCTGGCCTCTTCCTCGGAAGCCTCCGACTCCTCCGAAGACTCCTCAGCGGACTCCTCAGAAGACTCCTCGGACTCCGTCGGCGTGGCCGACGGGGACGGCGCGGGGATGGCGCCCTCGACCTTCGGGTAGGCGGCGTATTCGGGGCCGTGCGGCATCACCGGGACGTGCATGGTGATGGTGCCGGCGTTGGCGAACTGGAGCTCCAGATCGATGCTCTCGCCGCCCCTGAGGGCCCGGTTGATGCCTTCCAGGACGACGTGGGGCTTGCCGGGCTCGACCAGGACGAGCTCGCCGGGCGGGAGCTGGACGGGCGTCTCGATCTTGGCGGTCGCGAAGTCACCCGCGCTGACGGACTGCAGCGTGTCGGCCGACTCGCCTTCGTTCAGCATCGTCAGGTAGACCGGGACGCTGCCCCGCCAGGGGATCTGGCCGCCCGACTCGGGGCCGAGGATGAACCCTTGGGGGATGTGGATGTTCTGCTTGCCATAGGCGCCCTCGTCGATCAGGGCGGCCGCCTCCACCGGCGCGTACGGCTTGAGGGTGTTGGCGTCGAAACCAACAGCACAGCCGGCGAGTACGGGGGCCACCAGGAACGCGGCAGCGACGACAATCCGGCGACGGCTGGTCACGTGCGGGTTCTCCTTGGTCTACACATGGGGATGGGCAGCGCCTACCATATCCACCTGTTTCCAAGGTCATTTCCACACCCCCGCAGGTCATTAGCTATGCCCGGATATGCGATTCACAGAGTTGACCTCCTGTCAATCCCCCATATGCGGCTTTGACCTGCAGTTATGAGGATTTCACTGTTCCGGGACCCTGTGGATGCGTGGTACTCTGGAGTACAGCGGAAGGGGTACTTGTCACATGACTTTCCAGGTCGGCGACACTGTCGTCTACCCCCACCATGGGGCTGCTCGGATCGAAGCAATCACGAAGCGATCCATCAAGGGTGAGGAAAAGACCTACCTGGTGCTCAAGGTCGACAAGGGCGACCTTACCGTCCAGGTGCCAGCAGAAAACGCAGAACTCGTCGGGGTGCGCGACGTCGTCGGCCAGGAGGGCTTGGAGCGCGTTTTCGACGTGCTGCGCATGCCGCACACCGAGGAGCCCACGAACTGGTCGCGGCGCTACAAGGCCAACTTGGAGAAGCTCGCGTCCGGTGATGTGAACAAGGTCGCCGAGGTCGTCCGTGACCTGTGGCGCCGGGACCGTGAGCGCGGGTTGTCCGCCGGTGAGAAGCGCATGCTCGCCAAGGCTCGCCAGATCCTCGTCAGCGAGCTCGCGCTCGCCGAGAAGACCAACGAGGACAAGGCCGAGGCCCTGCTCGACGAGGTTCTCAACAGCTGAACACGATAATTCCCCGGGTGGGCGTCGGTGTCGACGTCCACCCGTTCGCGTCGGGCCGGGAGATGCATCTCGCCGGCCTCCACTGGCCAGGCGAGACCGGCCTGGCAGGACACTCCGACGGCGACGCCGCCGCGCACGCGGCGTGCGACGCCTTGCTGTCGGCTGCGGGCCTGGGCGATCTGGGCGGCCTGTTCGGCACCAACGATCCCCGCTGGGCAGGCGCGTCCGGCACCGCCCTGCTGGAGGAGACCGCGCGCCGGGTGCGCGCGGCAGGCTTCCAGATCGGCAACGTGGTCGTCCAGGTGATCGGTAACCGGCCGAAGCTGGCTCCCCGGCGCCTGGAGGCGGAGAAGACGCTCAGCGCCGCTCTGGGGGCTCCTGTGAGCCTCACTGCGACCACCACCGACGGGCTCGGGCTGACCGGGCGCGGCGAGGGTGTCGCGGCGGTCGCCACCGCGCTCGTGGTCAACCTCATGCCGGGAACAGGCGTCATCTAAGCGGCGGGCAACCTGCCGCTCGCCTGTCCCATGGTCGGCGGCGGTCCGCTCTGGCGCGGTGCGGATCGCCGTCTACCAGGGGTAATCACCCAATTTGCCGGGTAGGGCCCTCTGAAGACGCTTTCGGGGGGAGCTATACATGATCGGCGCGATCGTTTCCGCGATAGTCATCGGCGCCATCGTCGGTGCCCTGGCCCGGCTCATTCTTCCGGGCAGGCAGAACATGTCCATCGGGCTGACGCTGATCGTCGGCATCGTGGCGGCCCTGATCGGGACGTTGATCGCCCAGCTGTTCGGCTTCGCCGACACCAGAGGCATCGACTGGCTCGAACACATCCTCCAGCTCGTCCTGGCCGTGATCGGCGTGTCGATCGTGGCCGGAACGGCCAAGGGGCGAGGCACCGGCAGAGGACGAACCACCACCTGACCTGCCTGTTCGTAGATTTCCGGCATAAAGACCGGAGATCGGGTATCCACTTCCCCGCAAGGATGAACCGCTCATCCTCGCGGGGAGGTTGTGAGTCATGACAATCCAGTCCATCCTGGGCGCCATCGTCATCGGCGCCGTCATCGGCGCGATCGGGCGTCTGCTGCTTCCGGGCCGGCAGGCCATCGGGTGGATCCTCACCATCGTCGTCGGCATCGCCGCGGCCCTCGTCGGCACGCTGATCGCCCAGGGCATCGGCGTCGAGACGACTCCCGGCATCGATTGGATAGAGCTGGTGCTCCAGGTCGTCCTCGCCGTCGTCGGCGTAGGGATCGTCGCGGGCCTCAAGCGCGGGTCACGCGGCACCGGCGTCTGACCGGAGCCGGCCGTGCCCCCGGAGAGCACGCGGAAACACGCGCAGAGCCCGCCCGGCGTGAGTCGCCGGGCGGGCTCCGCGTATCCGTCTCAGTCCTCCGGCGGCCGGGGCGTGCTGCGCAGGCGGCCCGACGGGGCCTCGCTCGGCGGGATGTCGTGCTCCTCCACGATGGGGTGCGGCGCGGTGTCCTCCATCAGGTCCGCGTCCCGTTCCCCGGCGTCGGCGGCTTCCGGACCGTGACGCGGGTCCGGCCCGTCGTCCTGCACGACGGGGACGGGCTGGGTGTCGGCCGTCCGGTCCGAGCGGGGATGCACCAGGACGTCCCTCGGCTTCACCCGATCACCCCACCGCACCGGGCGCGTGGGCTCGTGGTCCGGCTCCGGTACGGACGAGGCCGCTGTTTCCTCGGGCTGCTCAGGCTGCACGTCGTCAGGCTCGGCCGCGGGCTCTTCCGCGCCCGGCTCCGGCGACGAGGACCGGGCCACCGGGACCGTGGCGGGTTCGGCGTCCGGCTCGGGAGAGGGGGTCCGGTCAGCCGCAGGAGGCGTGGAGCGCTCGGCGGACGCGGAGTCGGCGACCGGCTCGGCGGCGGAGCGTTCAGCACCATTCCTCGGGGACGGCTCTGCGGCGGCCTGTGCCGTCCCGGACTCGGCTAAGGACGCGGATCGGGCGGTCTCACGTTCCGGCTCGGGGGTCTCGGGAGCCGGGGTGGGGCCTACGACCGGCGTCGTCTCCAGCACAGCGGGCGAGGCGGCCTCCAGCGGCGGCGGCTCCTCGGTTTGACGCTGCCCGGCCGCCGGGCGTGGCAGCTCCGCCGTCCGGTCCGCCTCCGGCTCCCGGTGGAACGGTATGACGTCGTGCTCCCTCGTACCGTCGTCGTCTCGTACGTAATCGCGCCCGGCCCGTACGTGCTTGATCAGCAGCAGCCAGAGCCACAGCGCCAGCGCCAGCATCACCCACGGCGCGACGGCCACGCCCACGGCCGTCGGCGCGGCCGGGAACGGGTAGGACAGGGCGGTGGCGACGTTCACCGCGGCGGCCGCCACGATGAGCAGGACCAGCACCACCGCGGCCTGGGCGCGCACCAGCGCGCGGGCGGAACGCAGCAGCAGCACGCAGATCAGCGTCACCACGAGCAGCGCGTCGAACGCGGCCGGGTAGAGGTAGGCGAGGTCGGCACGGCCTCCGCCGTGGACGGCCAGCGCCCGCAGGTCGTCGAACGAGAGCACGCACGCGGCGCCCGTCAGGGCGGCGACGGCGAGTCCGGCAAGGGCGATGCCCAGGCGCCGGAGCAGAGAGGGGGGAGTCACGTCCATGGCGGGTTCGAGCCTACAGAAGAATGCGGTTCCGGGCCGATCCCCGGCGAGTTGGCCAGGTGGCCCCGTATCAGGTCCAAGACGTGTGCGAAGGCGTTAGCCTTGCCTACGTGAGCCTGCACTTTTACGACACCGCCACTCGTGGCATTCGTGAGTTCGTCCCGCTGGAAGCCGGCCGTGCGTCGATCTACCTGTGTGGTGCCACCGTGCAGGCCCCGCCGCACATCGGCCACATCCGTTCCGGGATCAACTTCGACGTGCTGCGGCGCTGGCTCATGCGTTCCGGCTACGAGGTGACGTTCTGCCGCAACGTCACCGACATCGACGACAAGATCATCCAGGTGTCGGCCGAGGAGGGGGTGCCCTGGTTCGTCGTCGCCGAGCGCAACCAGCGCGCCTTCACCTGGGCCTACGACACGCTCGGCTGCCTGCCGCCGACCGTCGAGCCGCGCGCCACCGGCCACGTGCCGGAGATGATCGTGCTCATCCAGCGGCTCATGGAGCGCGGCCACGCCTACGCCGCCGGCGGTGACGTCTACTTCGACGTGCGCTCCTGGGAGGACGAGTACGGCTCGCTCTCCAACCAGAAGCTCGACAACATGCGCGCCGCCGCCGACACCGACGACGAGTCGTGCAAGCGCGACCCGCGCGACTTCGCGCTGTGGAAGGGCGAGAAGCCCGGCGAGCCCACCTGGCCGACCCCGTGGGGCCCCGGCCGCCCCGGCTGGCACCTGGAGTGCTCGGCGATGGCCACCAAGTACCTGGGGCCGACGTTCGACATCCACGGCGGCGGTATCGACCTGATCTTCCCGCACCACGAGAACGAGATCGCGCAGTCCCAGGCGGCGGGCGACGGCTTCGCCCGCTACTGGATGCACAACGGCCTCGTCAAGATCGGTGCCGAGAAGATGAGCAAGTCGCTGGGCAACTCGCTGCTCATCCCGGAGATCGTGCAGAAGGTCCGCCCGGTCGAGCTGCGCTACTACCTCGCCGCGCCTCACTACCGCTCCGCCATCGACTACTCGGAGGAGGCGCTGCTGGAGGCCGCGGCCGCCTACCAGCGGATCGAGGGCTTCGTGACCCGCGCCGCCGAGGTCATCCACGACGTCGACGCCGACGCGCCGCTCCCGCAGGCCTTCGCCGATGCCCTCAACGACGACCTCGGCACCCCGCAGGCGCTCGCGGTCGTCCACGAGGTGGTCCGCGAGGGCAACGTCGCCCTGGCCAAGGGCGACAAGGAAGCGGTGGCCCGGCTGCTCGCCGAGACCCAGAACATGCTCGACGTGCTGGGCCTCGACCCGCGTTCGCCGCAGTGGCGGTCCGAGGGCTCCGACCTCAAGCCGGTGGTCGACGCGCTGGTCGAGGTGGCGCTGGAGCAGCGCAAGGCGGCCAGGGCACGCAAGGACTACGCCGCCGCCGACGCCATCAGGGACCAGCTCGCCCAGGCCGGCATCACCGTCGAGGACACCCCTCACGGGCCCCGCTGGGAGCTGCGCCGCTAGCCCGCCCATCCACTCCCCGCCACCAGTACTCTTGATTCCATGGCAGCAGGGGGTAAGGCGGGCAGGCCCGCCAAGAAGAAGGGCCCGACCAAGGGCACCGGCGGACACCGTCGCCGCGGGCTCGAGGGCAGGGGCGCGACCCCGCCTGCCGAAATGCGCCACTGGTACAAGGACAAGGCCAGGAGCGAGCGCATCGCCCGCGAGGAGCGCGGCGGCGAACGCCGCGCCCCCGCGCGCGCCAGGCGCTCCGAAGACGCGCCCGAATACATCGGCGGCCGCAACCCCGTCCTGGAAGCCCTCCAGGCCGGGGTCCCGGCCAACGCCCTCTACGTGGCCTACCGCATCGACAACGACGACCGCGTACGAGACAGCATCAAAATCGCCGCCGACCGCGGGATCGCCCTCATGGAGGTCACCCGCGACAAGCTCGACCGGCTCACCGAGGGCGCCGTCCACCAGGGCATCGCCCTGCAGATCCCGCCCTACGACTACGCCCACCCGTCGGACCTCGTCGACCTGGCCCACGAAGCGGCCGAAACCCCGCTCATCATCGCCCTCGACGGCGTCACCGACCCCCGCAACCTCGGAGCCATCGCCCGCTCCGCCACCGCCTTCGGCGCCCACGGCCTCCTCGTCCCCTCCCGCCGCTCAGCCGGCGTCACGGGCGGCGCCTGGAAGACCTCCGCGGGCACCCTCGCCACCCTCCGCGTCGCCCGCGCCGCCAACCTCACCACCGCCCTGCGCGAATACCGCGACGCCGGCCTCTTCGTCATCGGCCTCGACGGCGAGGGCGACACAGAGATCGCCGACGTCAACCTCCTCACGGAGCCGCTGGTCGTGGTCGTCGGCTCGGAAGGCAAGGGCCTGTCGCGGCTCGTCCGCGAACACTGCGACGTGGTCGCCCGCATCCCCATGCGCGCCGCCGCGGAGTCCCTGAACGCGGCGGTGGCAGCGGGTGTGACCTTGTACGAAGTCGCTCGTCATCGACGGCCGTGAGCGTCTACACTGATAGGTCGTGCCGACGTAGCTCAATTGGCAGAGCATCTGTCTTGTAAACAGAAGGTCAGGGGTTCGATTCCCCTCGTCGGCTCGCAGCTAGAAGGCCCCTTCCGGGATTCGGGAGGGGCCTTTTCGATCTTGTACAGCAGCGATGTACAGCAACGGCTTCGCACCGATGCGACACCTACTGCACGCGAAGCTCCTTGCGCACTGCACGGACGTAGGTGTCGAAGGCAGCTTGAAGTTCATCCAGATGCTTGAATCCATCCGAGTTCATGTAGATCAGTAGTTGGTCCTTTGCCTTCTCCGCTGCTCGATAGCTTGTCTCCGAGGCGAAGACCTGGACCGTCAGCAGAGCATTGACCAGGGCCTCAAACTGCTCTGGTTCAAGCTCAGATGGGGCTGGGCTCTCGTCGTACGGGGTGTGGAACGCCGTCGCGTTCCAGTAGCGGTTGAAGGTCTTGAGGAACTGGGCATGAGCCTCTCGACGGTGCTCGTAGGAGCGAGCCACGGTCTCCCTGCGGTCTTGCCAGAACTGGGTCAGCGCGACGCCGCCGAGTGCGGTCACTGCTCCGAGAATGACCTGCCACATGTCATCCTTCTTCCATCGGAAGCTGCTTTCACCTAAGGTGCCAGCACAACGGGTGGTCTCAGTGCAGATGAGAGAAATTCCCTCGCTTCGAGCAGCGGGCAAGCGTGAGTGGCCGGCCTAGACCTCAGGTCAGTAGGTGTCTGTATGAGTGGATACAGAGGCTTACGGGTTAACTTGGGTGGAGGTCGGCGGCCGGGGAGGGCACGTAAGTGGTCGTGCAGCTCTTCCCGAAACAGCTGTCCATTATCGCAGTTGAGTAGTTCTGACGGGCTTGGCGCTCCTACGATCCTATACGTGACCACCTCCGACGTGATCGCGTCCCTCTCTGCCAGACTGGTGTGACACATGAGGACAAGCAGACCTTAAGTGGCACAAGCAGGGCGAGAACGGGATCTTCTTCACAGTGACGTTGAG
>NZ_JBFAOH010000021.1:0-116250 GCF_040675175.1 Nonomuraea sp. NPDC049649 | reverse complement strand
TTCTTCTCCAGCACGACGTTGCGGCCCTTGGGGCCGAGCGTGACCTTCACGGCGTCGGCGAGCTGGTTCATCCCGCGCTCGAGACCGCGCCGGGCCTCCTCGTCGAAGATGATCATCTTGGTGCTCATCGTCCCTCCTTGCGGTGCGGGCCGGGTGCGCCGGGACGGCGCCCGCGACGGAAAGGCCCCGCGGCCGGGGCCTCGCCATCACGGCACACCCGGCGGGTGTTTGGCACTCGGCAGCCGCGAGTGCCAGCCATCGTCCTGCACTCTATCCAAGTTTGCGTGTCACGCAACATGTGCGCGCCGCGCAGAATTGGCTAGACTGCGGTCATGGCAGATCTGCGCACCCGCCACAAGGAGGCCACCCGGGAGGCGATCGGCACCGCCGCGCTCCGCCTGGCCGTCGAGCAGGGCCCCAGCGGCCTCGCCCTGGTCCGCGTGCACGACATCGCCCAGGCCGCCGGCGTCTCCCCTCGTACGTACAACAACTACTTCTCCAGCCGCGAGGAGGCGATCTGCGCCTTCCAGGCCGATCGCGCCCGCCTCCTGGGCGACGCGCTGCGCGCCCGCCCGGCGGGCGAGCCGCTGCGCGAGGCCGTCACCGAGGCGGTGGTCGAGCACTTCACCCGGCCGGAGCCCGACCGGGCGGGGCTGCGCATGATCATGTCGACGCCCGAGCTGGAGGGCGAGGCGCTCAAGGCGTTCACCATGGCCGAGGCGCCGCTGGCCGAGGCCATCGCCGAGCGCGCCGGGGCCGTCGCGGACGACCTGTTCCCCCAGGTCACCGCCGCCGCCGTGGCCGGCGCCATCCGCGTGGCCGGGCGCCACTGGCTCTCCCCCGGCTCCGGCTCCTTCGACACCGTGCTCCGGCGTGCCCTCTCCCACGTCCATATGCCAGAGTGACCTGTTATGGAACAGCGTGTCTTGGGACGTACCGGACGGAATGTCAGTGTCGTGGGGCTGGGAGCCTGGCAGCTCGGAGCCGACTGGGGGCAGGTGAGCGAGGACGACGCCCTCGCCACGCTCGCCGCGGCCGTCGACAGCGGGGTGACGTTCATCGACACCGCCGACGTCTACGGCGACGGCCGCAGCGAGCAGATCGTCGGCCGCTTCGTCAAGGAACGCCCGGGCCTCACCGTGGCCACCAAGATGGGCCGCCGCATGGACCAGGTGCCCGACAACTACGTGATGGAGAACTTCCGCGCCTGGAACGAGCGCTCCCGCCGCAACCTCGGCGTCGACACCATCGACCTGGTGCAGCTGCACTGCCCGCCCACGCCCGTCTACTCCACCGACGCGGTCTTCGACGCCCTCGACACGCTGGTCTCCGAAGAAAAGATCGCCGCGTACGGAGTGAGCGTGGAGACGTGCGAGGAGGCGCTGACGGCGATCGCCCGGCCGGGTGTGGCGACGGTGCAGATCATCCTCAACGCGTTCCGGCTCAAGCCGCTGGAGCGGGTGCTGCCCGCCGCCCGCGAGGCCGGCGTCGGCATCATCGCCCGGGTGCCGCTGGCCAGCGGCCTGCTGTCGGGCCGGTACGACGAGAACACCACCTTCGCGCCCGACGACCACCGCACCTTCAACCGCCAGGGCGAGGCCTTCGACGTGGGCGAGACGTTCTCCGGCGTCGACTTCCGCACCGGCCTGGAGGCGGTGCGGCGGCTCACCCCGCTGGTGCCGGAAGGCGCGACGATGGCGCAGTTCGCGCTCCGCTGGATCCTCGACCAGCCAGGCGTGTCCGTCGTCATCCCCGGTGCCCGCAACCCCGGGCAGGCCGCCGCCAACGCCTCCGCCGCCGCACTCCCGCCCCTCCCGGAGAAGACCCTTCAGGCCGTACGGGACGTGTACGACGAGCTGATCCGCCCGCAGATCCACCACCGCTGGTAGGAGCGCGAGTGAGCACGGAATCACCGGCGCCGGAGCGTGATACGGGGAGCGGGCACTGGATCCCGCAGGTTCTCCTCACGGGACCCGGCCGATGAGCGGGCGCAGAGTTCTCGTCACCGGGGCATCGCGCGGCATCGGCCGGGCCGTCGCGACCGCGTTCGCCGAGCGGGGCGACCGGGTGGCCATCCACCACCGCGGCTCCCCCGCCCGGCTGGACGAACTGCCGGGCGAGGGCCATACCTCGGTCCAGGCCGACCTGTCCGACCCCGAGGAGGTGCGCCGCGCCGTGGGCGAGGCGGCCGGCGCGCTCGGCGGCCTCGACGTGCTGGTCAACAACGCCGGCGTGTTCCTCCACCACCCCATCACCGACCTCACCTACGAGGAATGGCAGGAGGCCTGGCGCGAAACCCTCGACCTCAACCTCGTGGCCGCCGCCAACGCCATCTGGTGCGCCCTCCCCCACCTGGGCGAGGGCGGCCGGATCGTCAACGTCTCCTCACGCGGCGCCTACCGCGGCGAGCCGGACAGCCCCGCCTACGGCGCCAGCAAGGCGGGGCTGAACGCGCTCACCCAATCGCTCGCGGTGGCGCTCGCGCCGAGGGGCATCGCGGTGACGGCGGTCGCGCCGGGCTTCGTCGAGACGGACATGGCGACCGACTACCTCAAACCGCCCCGCGGGGACGAGATCCGCGCCCAGAGCCCCTTCGGCCGGGTCGCCCGCCCGGACGAGATCGCCGCCGCCGTCCTCTACCTGGCCTCCCCGGAGGCGGAGTGGGCCAGCGGCACCATCATCGACCTGAATGGGGCGAGTTACCTGCGGTGATGTACGAAGTGCGAGAGCGGATCAGAGGTCGAACTCTCCGCTCTTCGCTCCGCTGAGAAAGGCGTTCCACTCTGCTGGGGTGAAAACGAGGGCTGGGCCGTTGGGGTTCTTGCTGTCTCTGACGGCCACGATGCCAGAAAGGTTGGTGGTCACCTCAACGCACTGGCCGCCGTTGTCACCGCTCGCGGTGGCCTTGCGCCACTCTGCCCCGTCGAGGCTCACTGCCTGCTTGTCCATCGTTCTATCGCTTCCTCGATGACGGTTAGGGACTGTCTCCGGGGTAGTGCGTCCGCCCTGATGGCGTCGAACCGCTGCTTGATCTCCTCCACCGGGCGCGGTTCCATCGTAGTTCGACCGGTAAGGCTACTGTCCACCGTGACGACGTCCATCCCATTCGGCAACCGTGCCAGGGCGAACGCGCTCATCAGGCCGGGACCGCATGCCGCTTCCGTGGGCACAATCTGGACCACCACGTTCGGGAACTGGGCAACGGCCTTCAGGTGGGTGAGCTGGTCGCACAGCGTGTCACCACCTCCGATCGGCCTGTGAAGCACCGCCTCTTCGAGAAGCGCGACGATTTTCGGCGGGTCTTTTCTGTTGAGAATGCCCGCCCGCTGCATACGGGCCTGCACCTCCGCGTCGACCAGCTCGGCGGGGATGGTAGGGCTGGCCCGGAACAGCGCTCCGGCGTAGGCCGCCGTCTGGAACAGGCCGGGAACGAGGAGAGGATCCCAGGATTGGATGACGAGGGCTCGGCTCTCCACCTCCCTCCACTGGATGATCCAGCCCCGGGCTCCTCGTTCGAGGCGGAGGCGCTCGAAGACGCCGGCGAAGTGTTTGTCCAGGCCGAATATGCCGTCCAGACGTTCGGCGATATCCATGGTCGGGGACTTCTTGCCCCGTTCTATGTGGCTGATGAGGGAGCGGTCTACTTTAAGACGAGTCGCGAGGCGTATCTGGGATAGCCGGTTCTCCGAGCGGAGCCTGACCAGGTCGGCTGCGAACTGCTCTGCCGCTGATTTACTCGGATCGTCCTCGACTTTCACATTTGTCCCTTCAAGCGCGACCTCTTGTGTAAATTTCGCGGCCAAACCGCAGAGAGTGTGACCGCTGTGCGACACACCTGGTCACTATACGTCTCTGATTTTGGCCACTGCGTGGGCTTTTTTCGTAAGACATTGATTCCGCGACCATCGGAAACACATGGAAGAGCACTCACGATGCCGGAAACGCTTCAAGCAAGCCCAGACAGCAACCAGCGCTGCGACTCCCTGACTCTCGTCGCGCTCCCGAACGCGGTGTGGATTTCCCGTGCGTATGTCGCGGCCACATTGCGCGCCTGGGGTCACCAGGACGACGAGTTCGTGGACGACGCGCAGTTGACGGTCTCCGAGTTGGTGACGAACTCGGTAAACGCGCTCGGTTTCCAGGACACCCGGACGAGGATGGGGGTCATCCTCTCCTCCGAGTCGCTGATTCGGATCATCATCACCGAGCTGGCGTACGAGCTGAAGATCGAAGTGTGGGACGGTGGCTGGGGCGCACCGGAGCAGCGGTCTGCTGGCGTCGACTCCATCAACGGGCGTGGATTGGAGATCGTGACCGCGCTCGCGAAAAAGTGGGGTTACCGATTTCCGGGGGAAGACGAACTGGCCGGAGGAAAGGTCGTGTGGGCGCTTCTGCCTTTCCCCTAACCGGGTCGCTCACAGATCAAAGGATCCCGCCAGAGCTGGGGATCGTACGGCCGATCAACCGCCATAGCCGAACTGCAGCCGATGGCGCGCGATTTCGATCTCCTCCGGCGTGAAGAGCCCGGCGAAGCGTGGGTCGATCACCTGAGCCTCGACCGTGAGATCGGGACGCCCTCGCTCCCAGAGCGCCGCGAACCCATCCGACACCGCCGGCGAATGCAGGAGCTTCCGCGCCGTCGCGAGACCGCCGTGCTCAGCGAGCATGTTCAGCAAGTACGTGGCGGGATAGTTGGCTTCAGTCCGGGCCCGATCGTAGACGAGCAGCATCGCCTTGTGGAAGTCAGCGGTGGAGGCCAGAGCAGTTGCCTCGGGCTGCTCTTGCGCAGCTTTATCCCCTGAGGTGACCTCGCCGCGTCGAGCCGCATAGCCAAGCAAGGCGTCCACCGAGGTGAAGACTTCGTAACCCAGCTCTTCCAGCCTCGGCAGATTGGTCGCGGCCGAGTCCAGTTCCAGAACCACCGGCTTGCCTTGCCCGACCTGCAAGCCATCAGGCCAGTACGCTTCGGCTATCGCGAGAGCCCTGCCGGTCACAGGGTCAGCGATTTCACTGTCGAGTGACGGTTCGGCGTAGCCCAGCCGCACCATTTCCTTCACCATCGCCTTGATCTGAGCGATACGGACGTCGTCCTGCTCATCCGCCATAACGGACACGGGCTGCAGGTCCGCCATGGTGGCGGCGCCGTTGCGAAGCTCGGCGAGGAAGGATTGTGCGGCCTCCGCGAGGAGGTGCCGGCGCTCCTCCAGGAAGTCGAGGTAGCGTTCGGGCCGCCAAAGCTCCGGATCGGTGGGGATCCACTGCGACGCCAGGACACCGGGGTGCTTGGCTTCTGCCTCCGCGAAGTATTCCGTGGGAGCGCGCTGGCCGATCATCAGGTTGGTGTCCTGCGTCAGGAAGCAGAAGTTGGCGATCGCGTTCACCTGAACCCGGTCGTAACCGGCCTTGTACAGCAGCGCCTTCGGGAAGATGTGGTGGACCTGGAGCGAGGTGAGCTTTCCCAGCATTTCGGCGCGGAGTTCGAGGCCGCTGCCGAGATCGCGAGCGCCCTTGACCCTGGTGAGCATGTAGAGCAGAGGGTAGAAGCGCGAGCCGCGCGTGGATCCTTCGAAGTCATGTGACCGGATCTCCAGATTTCCGCCGCGCCAGCGCTCCAGCGCGTTGATCAGGCCGTCGATCCCGGAGCGCTCCACGATCTCGTAGTCCTGGGCGAGGAGCGTCTCCGTAGATCCCGCGAAGCGGCCCCACAGCGCGGAATGGATGTACCAGAACAGCACGCGATCCCGGTGAGCGGAGTCCAGGAAATGCCCACCGGGTGTCAGGTGGAGGTGACGGGAGATGACGGGGATGGCGTAACGGCCCATGAGCACCCGATCGTGATCCAGCCCCAGCCTCCCGGACACGGCATCCAGGAAGGTGCCGATGTAGCCGACCGACTTCGTCAGCGCCGACTCGAAATCGGCGGCCGAGACGGTGTCGAGGGCTGTGAAGACCGCTCGTCCTGTAGCGACGGCGGTGGCGTTGCGCAACAGCCAGTCGAGGGAGAACTCGAAGCCCGCTTGCTGCCATCGCTCAAGATGTCCGCGCATGATCTGTCTGGCCGGAGACCACTGCGCGCAGAGCTTGGCCAAGGCGAGGTCGCCCTTGGATAGTGCGGTGCCACCCGAGTTGACCCGGTTGAAGATGTCGACAACGATGTCGACGTTCTTGTCCTGACCTGTGATCTTCTCTTCGTGGAACTCCCGGTTCTCCAGATTCTTCAGCCGATTCAAGCGTTCGAGGTAGACGGGGAGCTTGTCGGCGAACGGGCTGAACTCCGCGATGAAGGGGCTCAGACCCTCGATGAAGAGCCTGCTGACATCCACCCAGCGAGGATCGTCGCGCATCTTCGCTGGGCCGTAGAACTCGAAGCTCTCGTCCTCCACGTTGAACCGCAGTCCGGTGAAGGCCGAGGCGTCACCTTCGAAGAAGGCGGGGCGGTTTGCCGCGCATGACTCCGTACAGGGATGTGATGCGCTGCTGGCCGTCGAGAAGCAGCAGACGGATGCCACCGTCGGGAGTGCTTCCCCGTACCGACGCCATGTCCGGTTCGGTCTGCCACAGCAAGAGGCCACCGACCGGATACCCCTTGTAGAGCGAGCGCATGAGACCGCGCACCTGATCGCGGTTCCATACGTAGCCGCGCTGGAACTCGGGCAGGAGCACCGTCCCGTTGTCGATCTGATACAGGAGCACCGAGAGTGTGGCCATCATCCGTCCCGCTCATGGCTCGAAGATCCGGGACTTTTACCTTACGACAACCCAGGCTTTCCGTAACCACACTTGTACGCATCGTAGCGAGAGTCGGCGGCCTTGAGCTGTCCCTACAGCGGCAATACACGCGCCCTTCATGAGCACGGGTGAAGTCGGCGGCTGACCAACCCTTTAAATAGGCCCTCCGGCCGAGCAGCGCGGGACCGCTCGGCCGGAGAGTGGTCACTCCCCGATGCCGGCGAGGTAGGTGCGGGAGGCGGCGAGGGCTTCGAGCATGTCTCCGTCGCAGCGGTCCAGTTCGACGATGCGCCAGGCGGTCTCGGGGGCGGCGGCGAGGAAGGACGGGATGGGCAGGGTGCCGGAGCCGACCGCGGTCATGGCGGCTTCGACCGTGGCGGGGCCGTCCTTGACGTGCAGGTGGCTGACGCGGTCGCCGAGACGGGTCAGCAGGGCGGGGACGTCGGCGCCGCCTACCGCCGCCCAGTAGAGGTCCACTTCCAGGAGTACGTCCGGGTCCAGGAGTTCGGCGAGGACGTCGAGGGCGTGCCGGTCGCCGATCCGGGACTCCAGCTCCCAGTGGTGGTTGTGGTAGCCGAGCCGCAGCCCCGCTTCGGCGGCGCGGGCGGCGGCGGCGTTGATCTGGCGGGCACTCTCCTTGACGGCGGCGAGGTCGGAGAAGCCGTCCGGCGCGATCATCGGGATGATCACCGTGTCGGCGCCGATCGCGGTGGCGGCCTCCAGGACGGCGGGGGCGTGGTCGTTCAGCAGGGGGCCGTGGAGCGAGCAGGCGGTGAGCTCGTTCGCCTCCAGCAGGTCGCGGAAGGCGCGCGGGTCGCCGCCCAGCAGGTCGAAGGTGGGTTCGACGGCGCGGTATCCCATCGCGGCGAGGGACGTCAGGGTCTTCGCGGACTGCGCGCCTATCTCGGCACGGACGGAGTAGAGCTGGACGGCGGGAACAATCACGACAGGACCCCCTGCAACGGCACGATTCGGCACGTCTTCGATCTTACGGAGAAACCTGGGGAGCGAGGAGGGGTGCCGCCCGGAGGACGTGCGGAGCAGCCGGGGCAACCATCTTGCATATGTCGTCAACGACATATAGCGTCGTGGGGTGGATGCGCTTTTCGCCATCGAGGTCGAGCCCGAGGTGCGGGATTGGTTGGAGGCGTTGCCGGCCAAGCACTTCCTCAAGATCGACGAATACGTCGGGCTGCTCGCGGAACACGCTGCCGCGCTCGGCGAACCCTATGCCCGCTACCTGGGCGACGGAGTTCGGGAGCTGCGGCCCACCCTCGACGGTGCTGCCATACGCATCACGTACTGGCTCACCCCGAACCGTACCGCGGTCCTGCTGACCGTCTTCCGCAAGACAAGGATGCGTGAGGACGCCGAAGTCAGGCGCGCCAAGCTCGCTCAGAAGGTCTGCGAGGCCGAACACGGTCCAGCACACGAGGAGTTCATCCGCACCATTGAGGAAGGAGAGGTGGAATCATGAACCACAGCCGCTGGAAGACCCTGCGCGAACGCAAGCTCGCCGACGGGTTCACCGAGCCGGAGGACGTGGCCGAGGCCCGTCGTGAGATCAGGCTGTCCATGGCCTTGGCCAAGGCCGTGTACGATCGGCGCACCGAACTCGGGCTCACTCAGGCCGAATTGGCCGAGCGCGCGGGGCTCACCCAGGCGAAGATCTCTCGGGTCGAAGGCTCTGACACCGTCCCCACACTGCCTCTTCTGGCCAAACTGGCCGGGGCCCTGGATGCCACCCTCAACATCGCCCTCGACAACGACGACACCCAGGTGCGCTTCACCGGGCACCGCACCAATGCCGCCTGAGCAGCTCTGAGGTTCCCCCGAGTCGAGGCGATCAGCCGGGTCATGTCACCCGCCGGGTGGCCAGGATGACTCCTGATCCGTGGGCCAGTTCGACGGCGGCCAGCGCAGGGTCGGTGGTGAGCGTGCGGCGCACGGCTTTCCGCCGCTCCCGGAAGTCCGCTGGCCAGGCGGAGTCCGCGATCATGGGCCGCCGGGGCCGAGCGCGCAGAGGGTGAGATCGAGGCGGAACCGCTTGCCGGCCCGGGCGTCCGCGAAGATCAGGTCGTACGTTCCGAGGCTGGGCAGGGCGGTCAGGGCGTCCTCCGTACGGAATTCCACGAACTCCGGCCAGTCCCCCTGCCGGGCCAGCTCGGCGCGGGCGGAGTCGTACTCGATGGTGGTGACGGTGACGTCCGTGCGCGGCGTCAGCCCGGACACGAGCCAGGCGGTTCCCACGCCGGTCCCGGTCCCGATCTCCAGGACCCGCGCCCGGGGTGGCAGCCCGGCGGCGAGCACGGTGAGGAGCCGTCCGACGGCGGGGTCGCACGAGAACGCGAACCCGGCCGGCTCCGCACGCTCGGTGGCCCGTCGCACGAGATCGTCCATCCGGCAGATGATCGCACACCCTATGCTGCCGGGCCATGACGGTCGACGGTGATTACGGCGTGCCCGGCTCTCTGGACAGGGTGCTGCGGGCGGTGGCGGCCGAGCGGGTGGCGCAAGACCGACGGTGGGGGGTGCAGGAGGGGCTGGCCGACGGGACGGGGCCGGAGCGGGGCGAGGAGGCCGAGCGGGCGAAGCGGGAGACCGCGGAGCGATGCGCGGCGGGGAGTCTTTCGGGCTGTACGGGTTCTAACCCGGCGGGTACTTGGCCGGGTCGGCGCTGCGGCGGGCGGCGAAGTCGCCGGCCAGTTCGGTGATGGGCTCGCGGCCTTCCAGCAAGCCCAGCCAGGCGGCCGGCAGGACGTCCTCGCCGTGAGCGGCGCCGAGGAGGTTGCCGGTCATGGAGCCGGTGGAGTCGCTGTCGCCGGAGTGGTTGACGGACAGCAGCAGCGCCGCCGGGAAGTCGCGTTCGTGGACGAGCGCGCAGTAGACGGCGATGGCCAGCGCCTCCTCGGCCACCCAGCCGCCGCCGAGGCTCTCCACCCGCTCGGGGCTGGGGTCGCCCTTCGCGGCCAGTTCGTCCGCCGCCCGCAGCGCCGTGCTGGTCTCCTCGTGTCCGGGGTACGAGACGAGCAGGCGGAGTGTTTCGTGGACCGCCTCGTACAAGGACACATTGTCGGCCACGTAGTGGACGAGGGCGGCGAAGGCGCCGGCCGCGTAGTAGCCGGTCGGGTGGCCGTGGGTGATCTGGGCGCACGCGGCGGCCAGTTCGAATGCCTCCCGAGCGGAGCCCCCGAGCAGCCCGAACGGCGCCGAGCGCATGACGGTGCCGCAGCCTTTGGAGTCGCGGTTGACCGGGCCCGGCTCGCCGAGGGGTCCGTAGCGGTCCGGCTTGGCGCGCAGTCCCGACAGGCAGGCGTTGCCGGGCGCGCGTCGCGCGTACAGCCACCGCTGTTCGCGGAGCCGGCCCGTACGGTGGTGCAGGCCGCCGGGCTCGGGCGGGGCGGGGTGGAGCTGGGTGTCGAGCCAGCGCAGGTAGGCGGAGCGGACGACCTCGGCGGTGTCGGCGAAGCCGCGGGTGGCGGATCGCAGCTCGGCCCGGATCAGCCCTTCCAGGGTGAAGAGCGTCATCTGGGTGTCGTCGGTGATCAGGCCGGCCCCGTCGGGCGCCATGCCGGTGAGCCCGGCCGGTCCGTAGCGGGCGCGGATGTCAGCGATGGTGTCGAACTCGATCGCCCCGCCGAGCGCGTCGCCGATGGCCCCGCCCAGTACGCAGCCGCGCACCCGGCTCCGGTAGCTCGTCATGACCGTCACTTTAGGCACTCTTGGGCGCGGGTCGCGCCGAATCCGGCGCGACCCGGGCTTACGGGGCTATTCGGCCAGGGCGGGCGCGTCGCGGAACTTCGGCGCGACCTCGGCCAGCGCGGCCTGGGTCACGTCCGGAGCCTCGCCCTGCCGGTCGGCCGGGAGCGGCTTGACCTTCTTGCAGGCCGACGGGTATCGGTCGCAGTAGCTCTGGGTGGTGCCGACGGAGTGGGCGGACAGCATGGCGTGGCCGACCGCCCGGGTGAGGGTGTCGGCGCCGGCGTTGAAGATCTCGTTGAGCTGGCGGGAGTCGGCCGGGTTGTTGACCCGCAGCGGGGTGCCGGAGCCGGTCGACATGGCGAAGATGGTGTCGCCGTCCGCCAGGGTGTGCATGGGGTTGACGGCGCGGGCCAGGCCGTCCTGGGCGTTGCTCGCCATCCGGGCGGCGGCGGCCTTCTCCAGCGGCGCGTTCGTGGCCACCACGGCGATGGTGGTGTTCAGCGACGGGGAGTCCGCCGAGTTCCGCGGGTGGCATTCCTTGGCCTTCGGCGTCTCCAGGCCGCGGAACTCCTTGCCCAGCTCGTACCGCGCGGCGTAGAGCGAGCAGTCGCGCGGGTCGACCGGCGAGCCGACCGAGTTGACCACCACGATGGCGCCGACCACGACGCCGTTGCCGAGCACCACGCTGGCGGTGCCGACGCCGCCCTTGAGCCCGCCGGCGCGGGCTCCGGTGCCGCCGCCGACGACGCCCTGGCGCACCGGTCCTTCCTTGGCGGCCTGGGCGGCGAGGTAGCCCCACTCGGGGGTGGTGCGGGCCTTGAAGTCGCCGCCCCGGCCGAGGTCGAAGATGTCGGCGGCGGGCACGATCGGCGCGACGCCCGCGCCGACCCGGACGCCTTCGCCGCGCTCCTCCAGCCAGCGGATGACGCCGTCGGTGGCGGCCAGCCCGTACATGCTGCTGCCGCCGAGCATGACCGCGTTCACGCCGGGGTTGGAGTTGAGCGGGTCGAGCAGGTCCGTCTCCTTGGTGGCGGGCGCGCCGCCGCGCTGGTCGACGCCGGTCACGGACATCTGCGGGGTGTAGATCACGGTGGTGCCGGTGAGGTAGGGCGCCTTGGCCGATTGGACCTGCCCGACCTTGATGCCCGGCACGTCGGTGATGGCGTTGTGGGGTCCGGGGAGTCCGGGGGTGTCCGCGGCCACGGCGTGGGCGGGGGCGCCCGCGGGGACGGTGAGCACCAGTGCTCCGGCCAGCAGTGCGAGAAGGCGTGGCTTCATGATCCCTCATTCCGGGGGGCTCGTACGGGGGGTGAGCGCGCGCTACTGAGTGCACTGAGGCTACTGGTCGGACCAGAATAGGTAAAGATCCCTTTAGTCCTCATCTCGTACGATGAGAGCGTTTTTCGGCGTCAGCCGGGGACGCGCAGCACGAGCATGGCCACGTCGTCGTCGTTGTCCTCGGGCCGGACCTGGGTGAGGAGCGCGTCGCAGAGCGAGCCCAGCGGCCGGCGCGCCAGCGACCCGGCGACCTGGCTGAGCCGGGACAGCCCCTCGTCCAGGGAGTGCCGGGGCGACTCGATCAGGCCGTCGGTGTAGAACAGCACGGTCGAGCCCGGCGTCAGCTCGGCGGAGGCGTCCACGCGGTCGGGGCGCAGGCCGGTGCCGAGCAGGACGCCGTTCCCGCCCTCCAGGAAGCGGGCCCGCCCGTCCCGCTCCACCACGAGCGGCGGCGGATGGCCGGCGTTCGTCCAGGACAGCCGGAACCGCCCGTCGCCGGCGCGCTCCAGCCGGGCGAAGACGACGGTGGCCATCGTGTCCTCGGCCATCCGCGTCACCGCCTGGTCGAGCCGGTCCACGATGACGTGCGGCGGCTCCTCCACCTCGCCCGCGTAGGCGCGCAGCATGTTGCAGACCTGCGCCATCCCCGAGGCGGCGTCGAGGTCGTGGCCCACCACGTCGCCGATGACCAGGCCGACCGCGCCGCCGGACAGGATGAAGGCGTCGTACCAGTCGCCGCCGACCTGGGAGGCGTGCGGGGCGGGCAGGTAGCACGCGCTCATCTCGACGCCCTGCACGCGGGGCAGCCTCGGCAGCAGATGGCGCTGCATGGTCTCGGCGACCCGGCGTTGTCGCTCGTACAGTCGGGCGTTGTCCAGGGCGAGCCCGGCACGGCGGGCGATGTCCTCGACCAGCAGCAGGTCGGCGGCGGTGAACGTGCCCGGCTGGCTGGAGCGTCCCAGCGTCATGGCCCCGATCACCTCCCGCACGCCGCGGATCGGCACGACACACGCCGAGTGGATGCCGGTCGTCTCGAACAGCAGCCGCTGGACGGCCGCGACGTCGGAGCCGGGCGCCCCCTCGTAGTCCTCAGGGCCGATGAGCGCGGCGGCGACACCGCGCAGCGCCCGCGACAGCGGCATCGGCGACTCGGGCGGCACCGGCGGCATCGGCCCTTCCAGGTCCCGCTGACGCTGCACGGCGCCGCGCTCGTAGTGGACCACCGCGGCGCGCGACACCCCGCCCTCCTCGGTGCGCAGGTCCACCACCGCCCAGTCGGCCAGCAGGGGCAGCACCAGGTGGACGAGCTGCCGCAGCGTCTCCTTCTCGTCCAGGCTGGCGGTGAGCGTCGCGGTCGTCTCCGCGAGCAGGGCCAGCCGGTCGAGCTCGGACATGGACGCGGTGGCGGTCCTCGGCTCCTCCCCGGGATCCACCACGCCGCCCGGATGGAAGAGGATCAGCGCCCCCGCCGGGCAGGCGGTGACCAGCCAGGATATCTCCAGCAGGGAGCCGTCGCCGCGTTCGAGCCACTCCTGGTCGCCCTGCGCGGTGCCGCCGGTGATGAGCAGCTGCCGCATCGCGCACCGGCTCCTCGGCAGCCGCTCGCCGCCTATCCCCCGGTGCAGCAGGTCGTGGGCGTCCTTACCCAGCATCTCCCCGGCGGTGCGGCCCAGCAGCCGCTCGGCGCGGGCGTTGACGACGATGATCTCGCCCCGGTCGTCGACCGCGTACATGCCCGCGTCGCACTGCCCCCACGGATCATCTGGCACGCCCATGGCCGCCCCCTTTCATGCACCTCCTACCCAGGTGCGGCGAGTTCGTCAGCCGGACTTCTGACGTTGGGGGCCGGTTCAACCGGGCTTTCTAGCTTGCCCGATATGAAACGCGCACTGCTTGCTCTCGGCGTCGCCACACTGATCGCCGGCCTCGCCGCCCCCGCCGCCGCCGCCAAGCCCGGCCGCGCCACCCTCACCGGGTTCGCCTCGCTGCCCGCCGCGACCTTCGTACCGGACAGCGAGGCCTCGGGCACCGCGCTCGGCACGGACCCGATCAACGGCCTCACCCCGCCCTTCGCCGGCCAGCCCGTCCAGGGGTTCAGCGGCATCGTCGCCCGGGGCCGCGGGGTCTACGACGTGCTGTCCGACAACGGGTTCGGCGCCAAGGCCGACAGCGCCGACTTCCTCCTGCGTGTGCACCAGGTCAAGCCCGACTGGCGGACCGGCACGGTGAAGGTGCTCGGCGGCTTCCACCTCAGCGACCCCGCCGGGCACATCGCCTTCCCCCTCACCCGCGAGGACCGCCTGCTGACCGGGGCCGACTTCGACGTGGAGTCGATCGTCCGCGCCGCCGACGGCACCTACTGGATCGGCGACGAGTTCGGCCCGTTCCTGCTGCACTTCTCCGCCCGGGGCGAACTGCTGGAGGCGCCCATCGCGCTGCCCGGCGTCCAGGCCCCGGAGAACCCCTATCTGAACGGCGAGCCCAACCTGGGCCGCAGCAAGGGCTTCGAAGGCATGGCCCGCTCCCTGGACGGCAAACGGCTCTACCCGCTGCTGGAGGGCACGGTCAGCGGCGACCGTCCGGGCACGCTGCGGATGTACGAGTTCGACGTGCGCAAGCGGGCCTACACCGGCAAGCGCTGGCTCTACCCGCTCGACGACCCCGCCCACGCCATCGGCGACGCCGTCATCGTGGACCGCCACCGGTTCCTGATCATCGAGCGGGACGGCGCCCAGGGCGACGCGGCCCGCACCAAGAAGATCTACCTGGCCGACCTCCGCGACCGGAACCGCGACGGCGTCATGGACAAGACGCTCGTGGCCGACCTGCTCGACCTCGCCGACCCCAAGCGGCTCGGCGGCTCCGGCACGACCTTCCGCTTCCCGTTCGAGACGATCGAGGACGTGGCCATCCTCGACGACCGCACCCTCATCGTCGCCAACGACAACAACTTCCCGTTCTCCACCGGCCGCACCCCCGGCAAGCCGGACGACAACGAGTTCATCACCATCAGGCTCCCGCGCCCCCTGCACGCCGCCCCGGGCGCGATCCGCTGACCGCGTCTCACCGGCCGGTATGGGCGGTATACCGCGTCTATACCGGCCGTCCCTAGGCTGCCGGGCGACCTTGAAGACGAGTTTGAGGGGACCACCATGACGGGCGGCAGCGCGGCGGCCGCCTCGTCCAGCTTCGTCATGTCGAAGTGCAGCACGAACGGCAGAACCCTGACCGTGACCGTGTAAGCATGTCGCCCCCGTCAACGTGCACGGCCGAGAAGAGCGTCCCACAGCCGCGGACCCTCGCAGGACCACAGCGCGGCACCGGGTCCGACCGGTCGATGACCGTGAGGCGTTTGAAATCCTCCGCGAGCGTGGACTGATCACCACGAAGCCCGGGAGGGGATCCGTGGTCCTGCGGCGTCCCGGCGCTGCCGACTGACGCTCACATCCGCTGGCGTGGACAGATCGTCCGGGTGCACAATCGGCGGGTGAAGGCGTACGTCGGAGTCACCGACGGAGACTGGTATCGCTTCCTCGCGGCGCGCCCCTCGCTGACCGAGGCGAACTTCTGGCGGCCCTCCGGGAACGGCGAGTTCAAGGCGCTCCGGCCGGGCGAGCCGTTCCTGTTCAAGACCCATTACCCGCACAACCGGATCGTCGGCGGCGGCTTCTTCGCGCGCTTCGTCAAGTTACGCGTCTCCGAGGCGTGGGACATCTTCGGCGATGCCAACGGCGCCGCGACCCTCCGCGAGATGCGCGAGCGGGTAGGGCGGTATCGCCGTCAACCGGGTGAGGACCCCGTGATCGGGTGCGTGTTGCTGCGGGACACGTGTTTCTTCCCGCCGGACGCCGACGCCGGGCCTCCCCCGGCGTTCGCCGCCAACATCGTCCAGGGCAAGGGGTACGATCTCGCCACCCATCCGGACGCCCGGTTCTTCCACGAGGTCGTCGCCCGGCTGCTCGGCGGGAACGTGGAGGTCGATCTGTCCGAGCCGTGGCATCTGGGCGGCCCTGTGTACGGGGATCCGCGGCTGGTGCCGCAGCGGCTGGGGCAGCAGTCGTTCAAGGCCGTGGTGCTGGACGCCTATGAGCGGCGGTGTGCCATCACCGGCGACAAGATCCGGCCCGTGCTGCAGGCCGCGCACATCCGGCCCGTGCATCGGGGTGGCGAGCATCGGATCGACAACGGGCTGCTGCTCCGCTCCGACGTGCACACCCTGTACGACCGGGGCTATCTCGCCGTCGATCCCTCGTACAGGCTGATCGTCAGTCCCCGGCTGCGCGAGGAGTTCGGGAACGGGCGGCAGTTCTACGAACGGGCGGGCCATCAGATCGCCCTCCCCCGCCGGCAGCCGGACCGGCCGCGGCGGGAGGCCCTGGAGTGGCATCTGGACGAGGTCTTCCTCCGGTGAGCCGGCCCTTGAACGGAGTCGTCCGTACGAGCACGCTGGAGCCGTCACCACACCCCCTGGAGGCTCCTGATGTCAGCTCGCGACCTGATCGACCCCGAGAGCCGCGGCCCGCTGGACATGCTGCTCGAAATGATCCCCGGCGGCTTCAACAGCATCCCCGACATCGTCCGGCGGCGGGAGGTGGTCTCCGGTCTGCTCGCCGGGATGGAGGTGCCCGAGAATCCGAACGTGGTCAAGGAGGACCGGACCGTTCCCGGGCCGGACGGCGAGATCCCCGTGCGGATCTACCGGCCGGTCGGTGCGGCGGGGCAGCTGCCCGGCATCTACTTCATCCACGGCGGCGGCATGATCCTCGGTGACATCGACGGTGAAGACGCCACCGCCACGATGATCTGCGACCGGGTCGGCGCGGTGGTGGTCTCCGTCGGGTACCGGCTCGCTCCCGAGCATCCGCATCCGGCTCCTGTCGAGGACTGTTACGCGGGACTGGTGTGGACCGCGAAGAACGCCGCCGACCTGGGGATGGATCCGGCGCGGCTGGCTCTTTACGGTGGCAGCGCCGGCGGCGGGCTGGTCATCGGCGTCGCGCTGCTGGCGCGTGACCGGGGCGGGCCGGCGATCACGTTCATGATGCCGATCTATCCGATGATCGACGACCGGAACGAGACGCCGTCCAGTCACGAGATCACCGACGTGGGCCTGTGGGACCGGGCGGGCAACATCGAGGCGTGGGCCTGGTATCTCGGCGGGAAGGAGCCCGACCAGTACGCGGCCCCGGCGCGGGCCGAGGACCTGAGCGGTCTGCCGCCGACCTACATCGACGTGGGCACCGTCGACCTGTTCCGGGACGAGGACATCGCCTTCGCCCAGCGCCTCATGCAGGCCGGCGTGCCCACCGAACTGCACGTGAACCCGGGCAGCTACCACGCCTCGGAGAACTTCGCCGGGGAGGCCGCGCTCTCCCGGCGCATCTGGGACCAGAGAATCGACGCCCTCCGGAGGGCTCTCGCCTGACTTCGGCGTCTCAAGCGCCCCCGACGTCGAGATACCAGTAATCCACCTTCTCGATCGGCCGGACGGTTTCCCCCGGGGCGAGCTCGACGTATGAGCTCGCCCCGGCGCGCCGCACAGCGATACGGGGAATGTAAAGGCTGGACAGGTTGGTCGCCTCGAACAAGAAATGGCAGACCTTTCCGTCCTGCCAAATCATTTTCTCCAGCGCGGCCATGACGTCCTTCGCATGGCCTTCACCCCCCGGCGCACGGCTGGCGATGACATAGAAGTACAGCATTCTCGCCGCCTCGGCCGCGGCTCTCGATTCAAGGCGCTCGCAGAACTTCGGGTCAAGCCAGTCGCACTGACCGAGCCCCTCCATGAACAGCCCCACGCAGGCCGGCCTGCCCTGATCGAACTTCACCGCGATCCGGGTGTCGTCGTGGTACAGAGCCCGGAAGAAGACCTCCCGCGACTCCTCCATGACGACCGGATGATATTCACCCAGCCAGTCGAGCCGGCTGCCGCACAGAGCCCAGATCTCATCCGCCAACCGTGGATCACCGCGGAGTCTGGCCGCGCTCAGTATCGCCGTGTCCTCCGGGCCCGCCGTCTCCTCCGCACCGGCTCGATCGCGAGGGTGGACCGTGGCCGTGTAGGCGATCAAGGCGGCGGTGCTGTTCTGTGCGCGCGGGTCTTCGAAATCGCGTACGACGGACCGCGGAAAGAGCTTCACGAGTTGCTCTCTGTAGCCGGCGGTGTCACGGCTGTCGCTCTCGACGAGCACAGCGAACTCCTGCGGCATGCCGTTGATGACATCCGGGAGAAAAGACGGCGGAACAGCGAGCAGAAAGACATCGTCGCACGACGACAGCGCACGGATACGCCCACCGTCGTAGCCTGTCACATAGTCGATGGGACACAGAACGGGAATCAGCTGGTCACCCGCCAGCACCGTTCGCGGGTCACGGACCGCTGCCTCATATAACTCTTCGTCCCGTATCCCCAGCTTGAGAAAGGCGGTATTGAGACCGTCGCATAACTGTCGATATGAAGAGAAGCCGGTCATGCCTCCGATCATACGCACACCCTAAGGTGTACGACGTATACCGAGAAGGTGTACGTTGTACACCATGACAGTGGTCAACACGGCGGACCGCGTCGCCGAGGCCGCGCGGGCGATTCTCGCGGCCGAGGGCGTCGAGGCCGTCACCATGCGCCGGGTGGCCGACGCGGCCGGCATCACCGCCATGGCGATCTACAAGCACTATCCGAACCGTGAGGCGCTCCTGGCCGCCGTGGCCGACCGCGCATTCCGTGAGCTCGGGAAGACTTGGGGGAACCGCGACGGCGACTGGGAGACCCGGGCGCTGGGCCTGCTGGACGACTTCCTCGACTTCGCCCTCGGGAGGCCGCACCTCTACCGCTTCCTCATCACCGACCGGCGCGACCAGGCCCGGCGGTTCCCCGAGGGCTTCGAGGACGGCGCCTCACCGTCGTTCACGAAGATCGTCGCCCTGGTGGAGGAGGGCATGCGGGACGGCCTGCTGCGCCCGGACGACCCGCTGGAGGTCGCGATGACCTTGACGGCGGCCGGCCAGGGCCTGGTGCAGCTCTATCTGGGCGGCCGGATCGGGCTGCCCGAGGAGGAGTTCCGGGCGCTGTGCGTACGTGCGACGAGGAGGGTCTTCGACGGTGTCCGAGCGTAGGCCGCGCCGCTGGAGACGGCGGGCGTTCGTCGCGGCCGGGGTCGCCCTGGCCGTCCTGGTCACCGGGGCCGGGTACGGCGCCTGGTTAGGCAGCGACGAGGCGATCAAGGTGCGGCGATGGGGGCCGGGAGACCTCCTGGTCCTGGCCTCGGTCAACGGGACCGTGACCCTGCCGGACACGCCGGAGACCCGCAAGCCCGGCACATACTGGCTGGAGTGGAGCGGCGCCGGCACCATGCTCGGCGAGGTGAAGGCGCGGGAGGGCGGCACGGTGACCCGCGCCGTGCTGGACGGCCCGGTCCCGTCCACCGGCACCTCCGTCACCTTCACCAGTTCCCCTCCAGGGGATCCGGCGGTGGCGTGGGGCGTGGACTTCCGCGATATCCCGGTGGAGACCGAGCTCGGCCCCGCCCCGCCTGGTACGTGCCCGGGGACGTCTCCACCTGGTTCATCGGCGTGCACGGCCAGAACGGCCGGCGGAACGCCGTCCAGAAGGTGCTGCCCGTCGTGCACGAACGCGGCATGCCGTTCCTGGCCATCACCTACCGCAACGACGAGGGCGCCCCGGCCTCCCCCGACGGGCTGATCCACATGGGCGACACCGAGTGGCGGGACCTGGAGGCGGCCGTCCGCGCCGCGCGGAACGGCGGGGCGCGGCGGGTCGTCCTGTACGGCGTGTCCCTGGGCGGCGTCGTGATCGGGCAGTTCCTGGCGAGATCGCCGCTGGCGGAGTCCGTCACCGGGGTCATCATGGACGCGCCCCCGTACGACATGGAACGCGTGAGCGAGTACAACGCCGCCCGGTTCGGCATGCCCGCCTTCGCCGGGTGGCTGTCCAGCCGGGTGGTGGAGTGGCGTATCGGCATCGACCAGGACCGCCTCCACCTGATCCACCACCCGCCCAAGGTCAGGCCGCCGCTCCTGCTGCTGCACACCGACGCCGACGCCGAGGTCCCGGTGGCCTCCTCACGGGAGCTCGCCGCCGCCGGGCCGCGCCTGGACTGGAGCATCCGGTACGAGGAGTTCCAGGGCGGCGGCCACACCGAGGCGTGGAACGTCGACCGGCAGCGGTACGACCGGCTGGTGCGCGCCTTCCTGACCGAGCACGCCTAGGCCCCCGCCCAGCCGGTGACGGCGATGACCTCGCGCGCGATGTC
Source organism: Nonomuraea sp. NPDC049649 (assembly GCF_040675175.1). Lineage (NCBI taxonomy): Bacteria > Bacillati > Actinomycetota > Actinomycetes > Streptosporangiales > Streptosporangiaceae > Nonomuraea > Nonomuraea sp. NPDC049649. The sequence continues at coordinate 96,271 of NZ_JBFAOH010000021.1, read as the reverse complement.
GGTGACCGGGCGTCCGTCGGTCGCGATCCGTACCACGGAGGCGGGCGCGGCGGCGTCCAGGCGGCGGGCCATGGCCGCGCCGCGGGCCACGTGCGGCTCCAGCTGGCTGCCGATCTCACGGGCGGTGAGCCGCCGCCGGGCGGTCGCGTCGCCGGCGGTCAGGAGTACGGAGGTGATGCGCGGCGCGCCGCCCATGGCGCGGGCGATGAGGTCGGCCTCCAGGACGGACACGGTGTTGGTGTAGATCAGCCGCCGGTATCCGAGCGCGCCCGCACGTCCTCCGATGAGCAGCGCTTCGCAGACGGTCTCGTGCAACGGGCGGCCTCCATGCCGGTGCGGGGGCGCGATCCGGGTGATCGCGCCCCCTTCGCGGAGTCGCAGGCTATTCGGGCATCAGGACCTTGTCGATGACGTAGACGGTGGCGTTGCGGGTCTGGATGCCGGCGCAGGTCACGGTCGCGTCGTTGACGGTGAGGGTCTCACCCGACTGCTTGACGGTCAGCTGGCCGCCCTGGAGCGTGGTGAGGGGCTCGCCGGTCAGCTCGGAGGCCGTCTTCCGCCCTTCGACGACGTGGTATTCGAGGACCTCGGTGAGCTTCTCCTTGTCGTTCATGAGCGCGTCCCGCTGCTCCTGCGGGATGGCCTCGAACGCCTCGCGGTTGGGCGCGAAGACGGTGGCGCCCTCGGCGGAGTTCAGCTGCTCGGTCAGGCCGGACTGCTTCACCGCCTCCGCCAGCGTGGACAGGTCGGGCACCTGGCTGAGTGCCGTCCCCACCGGCTGGTCGGCGATCTGGGAGAGGTTGTTCTCGATCGCGGCACACCCCGGCCCGGTGGGGCTCTCGGTGGGTGAGGGCGCGGGCGAGGCGGCGGACGCGCCGGCGGCGCCCGTCATGGTGGCGGTGAGCGCCAGGCCTGCCGCGAGAAGCGTTCTTTTCACGATGGTCCCTCCTGTACTGCTGTACGAGCCATGTCACGACGTGAGCTGGCCCGAGGTTCCTCACGACAGTCTCGGCGGTCACTCCTTATACGGAAGTCGCTCATCGCCCAATGGGCCGCAAATCGCACATCCTGAACAGCCGGGCGGCGAGAGGGAGTCCTCCGACTTCTCGGGCAGCGCACGCGCGTTTCGTACGAATTAAGCGAGAGGCAGGGAATTTACGGAAAAGTCGCAGGATCACACGCCGGGAGGGTGGACGCCGGGCCACCCCCGGGCCGGTGCCGTCCTCGGGGTAGAGGCAACCCCCGGCACGAGGAAATTCTCCATCCGGAGACACCCTGTTGACTCTCCGTAATCGGTCAGCTACTAATCGAGGGGTCCGATTCTCCAGCCGAAAGGGACCTCGTGCTCAAGACCACCCTGATCGCAAGCGCCGCCGCCGGATGCCTCCTCGTCCTCACCACCCCCGCCGTGGCCGCGGTCCCGGCAGGCAACGCGCCCTCGTGCGTGGCCGTCTGGCAGCGGACGGGCACCGTCACCAAGACGGGCTACGCCAGGAACGACTGCGGCCGCAGGCTCCGGCTGAAGATCAAGTGGGCGCACGGCACCGACGGCCGGTGCTACACCGTCGACCCGGGCCAGACCATCTCCTCCAAGGTCTCGCGCGGCCCGCGCACCTTCGACGGCGCCGACCTCTGCTGACAGGCGACGGCCCGCCCGGCAGCGGGCGGGCCTCACGCCGGTCTGGCGAGGCGGGCGAAGGAGAGCACCACCACCGTCGACAGCAGCCAGCCCAGCAGGCCGGACAGGTTGAGCAGCACCGACACCAGCGTCCCGCCGCTGGTGTGCGTCTCCGGATACCACGTGGCCCGCTGGCCCAGCGACAGGAGCGGGATGACGGTGTCGACGGTGTAGAAGAGCGGGTCGAAGCAGCGCACCTGGCCGTCGCCGCACTCGTCGGGCCGGGGGCTCCGGGCCGACTTGGTGACGGTGGCGTCGTCCGCAGGCTCGGCGGCCTCGACGGTGACCAGCCGGCCGTCCGCCGCGTACACGTTCCCGCGCGGGTCGGTGGCCCGCAGCGTCTCCTGCACCGCCGGGGTGAGCAGCATCGCGTAGACGAGCACGAGCAGGGCGCCGAGCAGCCAGAGCACCCGGCCGGGCCGGTACCCGTAGCCGACGGTGAGGCCGTAGAGGGCGTCGCGGGCGCTCCTGACCCAGCCGCGCCGGGGGGCGCGGCGGCGCAGTTCCATGAGCAGGTGCTCGGCTTCGACCGGGCGGCCGTGCTGGCGGAACGTGCGGGCCGCCTGCTCGTACGGGCTCGCGTCGTACGAAGCCATGGACCGGAGCCAGTCACGGCGCTGCCGCCAGTCCCAGGCGTCGTCGAAGCGGTCGTACACGAAGCCCGAGATCGAGGTGTCGGCAGGCCAGCGGGTCGGGTCGTCGGCGAGGACCGTGGTGGAGGCGCCGGTCAGGTCGACCCGGGGCGGCACCTCGGCCCAGCGCAGGCGCATGCCCTCGCGCGTGCTGGCCGACACGGCCTTGATGCCGGCGGTGAAGGTGCCGCCGTCGCAGTCGAGCCGGCCTTCGGCTGCGCACCGGTTCAGCATGACCACGCCGTCCGCGGTGAAGCCGGCGCTGAGCAGGATGGGGCCGCGGATGAGCGCCTGTTCGAGGGAGAGCGCCTCGCCGCCGGGGTTGCGTAAACGGGCCCTGCGGGCGTTGACCACGCCGCCGACGGTCGCGGCGCGGAAGCCGACCCGGCCTCCGTCCGTCTCCGCCTCGCGCAGGTTGACCATGCCGTCGATGACGGCTCCCTGGGCGGAGATGACCGATCTGTCCTCCGGGTGGCTCCAGAGGGTGCCTTTCAGCGTGAGGTCGCCCCGGACGTGGGCTCCGGCCAGGCGGAGCGTGCCCTCGAAGGCCGCGCCCTCCTCGATGAGGAGCCCGGAGCGCAGTTCGGCGTTGGTGAGGTCGAGTGCCCGTCCGCCGGGGACGGTGAAGGTGCTCTCGCGGCTGATCTGGATGGTGCTGAAGGAGCCCATGCTGAGGTCCACGCCGCCGCTGATCCTGCACTCGCCCTCGATGCCGAGCGGCCCGCCGACGGCGAGGCCGGGGGCGCTGATGGCGGTGCCGGTGCTGCGGCCGCTGCTGTAGGCGGGGCCGGTGACCGGGCCGGTGGAGTCGATGGGGTCGATCGTGGCGTTCCTGATCAGGACATGTCCGGAAATGCGGGTGTTGCCGAGGTCGATGCGGCCCCGGACCAGCGGCCGCCTGCCGGTCTGGTCGTCGATCAGGAACACGCTGCCGCCGATCTCGGCGTCCCCCAGGTCGAGCGCCAGGTCCTGCTGCGGGCGGGTGAGGCTGGCGCCGGTCAGGTCCAGCGACCCCTGCACCCGCGCGCCGATGAGCCGCAGCGCGCCCCGCGCCTCGAACCGGTGGAGCAGCCGGATCGTCCCGCCGACGCTGATGCGGTCGGCCTGGATCGCCCGCCCGCCGGACTCGATGAGCGTGTCCAGGCAGAGCAGGCGCCCGCCGATCTCGGACTCGCAGAGCCACACCGCCGCCGTCGAGGACGTGCTGGCGGGCGTCCGCAGATCACCCGTGATGCGCGACCTGGACAGGTCCAGGTCGCGGCGGACCCGCAGGCCGTTGGCCAGCAGCCCGGGGACCGTGCAGCCGTCCAGCGCCAGCAGGTGAAGGTCGGCGCCGTCCAGGTCGAGCGGCTCGTCGAACACGCACCCGACGAACCGGAGCGGGAAGGGCACCGCCATCCCCGTCAGGTCGAGCCCGCCCGTGATCCTGGCCCCCTCGATCACCAGGCCGCGCGGGTCGATCTCCGCCGGGTCGCGCCGGCACACCTTCCGCACCAGGGCCGCTGCGACGGAGAGCCGCTCCCCGTCCGGCGCCCGGACGGGCTGGCCGTCCCGGCACGCCCGCAGCAGGGCCGCCTCACCGAGAGCCGTCACGACGGGGAGAAGATCGCGGGCATGGCCATGAGGCCAATCTAATGGCGAATGATCTCCGTGTCCCGAGGCGCCGCTCCCCCCGTACGGCTTGGCGACCCGCTCGTGGAGGTCTCGCAGCTCGGTGACCTTCGGGTATGGCGGCCGTCACCGGACCCGGGGCGGCGCCGGTCATCTTGGGCGGCTATCTTCCTCGTACGAAATCGACCTTGGAGGATCGGTGCGGGCGACCCTGCGGATGATCGGCGCGGGCCTGGCCGTGCTCGGCGGGATCGGTGTGGTGGCGGCGCTGTTCGTCCCGTGGACCTGGACCGGACGGTCCGGCGACGCGCCCGGATGGCAGACGCTGGCCGCCATCGCCGCCCTGGGGCCGGTGGCGAGCATCGGCGCGGCGCTGAGGTCCGGGCGGCGCCGCCCGGAGCCGGATCGGACGCCCTGGGTCACCGCCGGGTGCGCGCTGGTGGCGGGTGCGTTCGCCACCGGGGCCCTGCTGAGCATCCCCGTGGACCACGGCCTCGCGGCCGGGGGCCCGCTGGCCGTGCTCGGCTGCGCCGTCACCGTCACCGGCTGGCTGCTGCGGGGCCTGGCCGGTCGGGTGCCACTGCGCGGGGCACGGGTTCCCGCCGCCGTGGCGCTGGTGGTCGTGCTGGCGGTGGCGGCGGGGGCGGTGCCCGCGATCGGCTGGTACACCGACGGCCGGTTCGTGACGAGCACCACCACGGCGGCGCTGCCCGCGGTGCCGGACGGGCCGCCCGCCGAGCTGGGCCGGCAACGGTGGGAAGCCGCCGCGGAGCGGTTCGACCTGATCGTCGGGCCGGTGATGGCCGGGCGGTACCTGGTGCTGCGGGAAGGCATGGGCGTGCGGGCGCTGGACGCCGTCACCGGCCGGGGGCTCTGGTCCTACCAGCGGGCCGACGTCGCCAGGAATCACCGCTTCTCCGGCCTGACGGTGGCCGACGGCGGGCGGATGACGGTGCTGGCCTACACCTTCGTCGGCGGCAGCCTGACGGTGGCCCTGGACACCGCCACCGGCCGGGAACTCTGGCAGAGCCGGAGGAAGCGTGACGGCGGCGTGCCGCGCCTGCTGGACGGCGGCGATGTGATCCTCGTCGACACCACCCACCTGGGCGGGGACCTCATCGCGCTGAACCCCGTCGACGGGACGCCCGCGTGGACGTGGGAGACCGGGCGGCTGGACGGCTGCGTGGTCAGCCGGACGTCGGTGACGGTGGCCGGCCAGGTCGTCGCCGTCGCCGCGGACTGCCGGCGCGCGGCGGACCCCGCCCTGGTGATCGCGCTGTCCGCCGCCGACGGCGGGGAACGCTGGAGGTGGCGCGCGGAGGGACGGGTCAGCCATCCCATCCATGCGAGCCGGGACCGGATCTGGGTCTCGTGGATCACCTCGTCCGGGGGCAGGGAGGCGGCGCTGCTCGACGCGGGCACCGGCACGGGCACGGCTGGGCATCCCCTCACCGGCGAGGCTGTCGCGCGCATCCGGCTTCCGCTGCTGACCGGCGGCGTCGTCGTCTACCCGGGCGAGCCGGCCTTCGCCGTGGACGCCGCCACCGGGCAGGTCCGGTGGCGGCTGACGGAACCGGCCCGCCATACGACGGTCGACGCGGTGAGCCGCGACGGCGTCCTCTACCTGCTGGTGGCCCCGGCCGGGGACGACGACGCCCGGTCCGGCATGGAGTTGCTCGCCGTCGACGTCGCCACCGGCGAGGTGCGCGGCCGGCAGCCGTACGACCCCGCGGGCTGCGACGGGCGGTGCCGCTACGACGACGCCCGCGTCCTGGCCGGGCCCGGTCTGCTCGTCGTGGGGTCGAGGGAGCCGGACGGGTTCCGGGTCCGCGGCGTCGGCTGACGCCCGGCTCACCGGAGCAGGTCCCCGGCCTCCTCCAGCACCGCCTCCACCGGCACGTCGGCCACCCATGACACGTCGCACGCGCATCGGCGGGAGGCCGGGTGGAGCCCGTCGGCGCCGCAGGCCGGGCAGGCGGGGGTCCACGACACCAGCGGCCGGTGCCGGTGGCGGGAGAGCGGTCCGGCGTTGATGAGGTTGCCGCACCAGTAGATCCCGACCGTCGCCGTCCCCACCGCCGCCGCCAGGTGACGCGGCCCGGTGTCGTTGGCGACGACCAGGTCGCAGCGTTCGTAGAGGGCGGCCAGCCCGCCCAGGCTCAGCTTCCCGGCGAGCGGGAGAGCGGGACGGGTCATGGCCTCGGCCACCCTGGTCACCAGGTCGCGCTCCGCCTCCGACCCGGTGATCACCACCGGCCGGCCGAGCCGGTCCGCCACCGCCGCGAACCTCTCCGGCGGCCACTGCCGGCGCGGGTCGGTGGCGCCCGGATGCACGGCGACCAAACCCTCGGGCAGCTCGCCCAGCTCGGCCCGGTCGCGCGCGGTGACCGTCAGGCGCGGCTCGACGCGGCGGTTCTCCCCGCCCACCAGGGCGGCCACCTCCAGGTAGCGCATCGTCTCGTGCTGGAAGTGGAAGTAGCGCACCCACCGGTCGAGAGGCGGCGCGTCCGGGGTGCGCAGCCCCGCGGTCATCCGCGCGCCCAGCGCCAGCACGAACGGGTTGGAGTGGCGCCCGCCGCCGTGGATCTGGACCGCCAGGTCGAACCGCCGCTCCCGCAGGTGCTCCAGCACCTCGCCGGGCGCGCGGTGCCCCTCCTCGGCGGTGGACACGCCGGTGATCGGCGGCAGCGCGACGACCTCGTCCACCGGCCCCGGCCGCCCGTCGAGGAAGCCCTTGTGCCAGGGGCGGCCGAGCAGCGTGACCTCGGCGTCGGGGTAGGCGTCCTTGATCGCCTCGATGCCGGGCAGAGCCAGCAGGAAGTCGCCGATCGCGTTGGCCCGCAGCACCGCGATCCGGCGGACGCCGTCGACCACCGGGCTCACGGCTGATCCAGCACGTAGTCGTAGCACTCGGCGCGGCGGTCGGTCACGGTGGTCGGCAGCTCCAGGTGGTAGGCCCGGCTCGGCAGCAGCCCCGCTCCCCCGTACCGCTCCATCACGCGCAGCTGCGCCACCACGTCCTCGCCCGCGTGCGCGGGCGGCACCGACCGCCAGAACCCGAACCCGCCCAGCTCCACCAGCCGCTCCCGGTCGTACAGGACGCAGCCGCCGATCCACGCGACCTTGTACGGCCACCAGGGGCGTCCGTCGTCGGCCCGGCGCGCCAGATGCACGGGGTTGGCGGCGTTGTGCAGGAGATGGCGCTGCCAGGCGGGGCTGCCGCGGCGCACCCGCTCGGGCAGCACGCCGCCGTTCCACTCCTCGTAGGCGGTCAGCTCGTGCGGCCTGCGGTCGTCGAGGTACGACAGGCCCTGCACGGCGAACCCGACGAACCCGCACCCCAGCTCCACGGCCGCGGTCAGCAGGATCTCCAGCGCCGCCGGCTCCAGCCACACGTCGTCGTCCAGGTAGAGGGCGAACCGCCGCCCGGCCCGCTCCAGCAGGAACTGCCGCTGCTCGGCCAGCCCGCGCGGCGGCACGTGCCGCAGCACCTCGACCCGGTGGCCGCGGTGGCGGGCGAGACGGACCGCGGTGGCCGCCAGCGGGTCGTCCTGTACGGGCGTCGCCGACTGGTCGGAGATCACCACGCGGGCGCCGGTCACGGTCTGCGCCGCGAGGCCGGCCAGCGTGACCGACAGCGCGGCGGGGCGGTCCCTGGTCGGGACGAGCACGTCGAGGTCGGAAGCGTCGAGCACGGTTGCCGGGCTACCCCCGGGCCCGGGACGACAAACCGTGCGAACCCTCTGACCTGCACGTACGCTCGACCGCGTGCTCACCCTGCTGGCCCTGCGCGCGCCGCCTGATCGCGTTCGCCTGCCCGGAGGCGGGCCACCTGAACGGCCCGGACCCGCGCCTGCCGGAGCACGAGGTGACGCGGTGGTGCCGGCTGGTACGGTGCGCGGCCCGACGAGGCGAACCTGCTGCTCGCCCCTCCCCCGGCGCCACGATCGTCCACGCGGGAGCCGCGTACGGCAGCAAGCGGTGGCCTCCCGGAAGGTTCGCCGCCGTCGCCCGTGGACTCGCCGCCCAGGGCCACGACGTGGTCGTCACCGGCTCCGCCGCCGAGCGAGAACCTGGCCGCCAGCGTCGCCACCGAAGCCGGGCTGCCGGGCACGTCCTGCCTGGCCGGGCGCACCGGCCTCAGCGACCTGGCCGCCCTGGTGCACGGCGCCGCGCTCGTGATCAGCGGCGACACCGGCGTGGCGCACCTGGCCAGCGCCTACGAACGCCCCTCGGTGGTTTTGTTCGGCCCCGCCTCGCCGCGCCTGTGGGGTCCGCCGGACAAGCCGATCCACGCGGCGCTCCGGCACGGCGACGGCGAGCGCGAGGTCCTGGCCGACGCCCCCGGCCCGGCCCTGCTCGCCATCACCCCCGGCGAAGTGCTGGAGGCGGCGGCCCGGGTCCCCGGCCACTGATGCCGCTCAGCCGGGGGTGCCCAGGAAGCGGACGCGCACGGCGTTGCGGACGGGCTTGCCGTCTTGCTCGCCCGTGTACTCGCTGACCTTGACGTAGCCGTGCTCGCCGTAGAGACGCCCCAGCTCGGGACTGCCGGCCCAGTGGTCCAGGGCCAGCGCGGGAGCGCCGTGTGCCCGGGCGATGAGCCACGCGTGGACGGAATCCATCAGGGTCAGCAGGGTTGCGACGTCGTCGGGCGTCACCGTCCGCAGGTCGAATCGTGGCATCGGGCTCTCTGGGGGAGTTAGACTGCACCTGGCCCAACTAATTCAACTTTCTAAGGGTTAGATTGTCAAAGCAATCCAGGATCGAGGCGGTGACCAGCGCCGTTCAGGAACTGCAGGACGCCACCGACCTCATCGACGAGCTGGCGGCCCGGCGTCTCGGGGTCAACCGCACCGACCTGAGATGCCTCAGCCGGCTGACCGCGCGCGGCCCGCTCACCGCGAGCGAGCTGGCGGCCGAGGCCGGTCTGACCGGTGGCGCCACCACCACCGTTATCGACCGGCTGGAGCGGGCCGGTCTGGCCGAACGGACGCGTGACACGGCGGATCGCCGCCGGGTGCTGGTGCGGCTGACCGGACGGGGGCGGGGAGCCGTCCAGGAGATCTGGGGGCCGATCGCCGACGACGCCCGGGCCGAGCTGGAGAGGTTCAGCGTCGCCGAGCTCGGCCTCATCGAGACGTTCCTGCGCCGCGCGCTCCACAACCAGGCCCGTCACGCCGGCCGCCTGCGCGCGGGAGGCGAAGAGCCCGGCCGGATCGGCTGACCCGGGTGCGCGCCCGCTACGTGGCCGCCGGGGCCGTGCGGACGTGGTGGCGGCCGATGGGGAGCACCAGGGGGCGGCCGGAGACGGGGTCCTCGATGACGCGGCTGTCGAGGCCGAAGACGGTGCGGACGTTCTCCTCGGTGAGCACCTCGGCCGGGGTGCCGCTGGCGTGCAGGCGGCGTCCGGCCAGGGCGATGAGGTGGTCGGCGTAGCGGGCGGCGAGGTTGAGGTCGTGCAGGACCATCACGATGGTGGTGCCGCGGTCGCGGTTCAGGTCGGTCAGCAGGTCGAGGACCTCGATCTGGTGGCTGGCGTCGAGGAACGTGGTGGGCTCGTCGAGCAGGAGCAGGTCGGTCTGCTGGGCCAGCGCCATGGCGATCCAGACGCGCTGCCGCTGGCCGCCGGAGAGCTCGTCGACGGCCCGGTCGGCCAGGTCCGTCGTGCGGGTGGCCTCCAGGGCGGCCGCCACCGCGGCGTCGTCGGCGGCGGTCCATCGGGAGAAGACCCCCTGGTGCGGGTGGCGGCCCCGGCTGACGAGGTCGAGGACGGTGATGCCTTCGGGGGCGACAGGCGACTGGGGCAGCAGCCCGAGCGTGCGGGCGAGCTTCTTGGCGGGCGTGCGGTGCACCTCCTTGCCGTCCAGGACGACCCGGCCCTCGCGGGGCGCGAGCAGCCGGGACAGGGAGCGCAGCAGCGTCGACTTGCCGCAGGCGTTCGCGCCGACGACGACGGTGATGGCGCCGGGCGGCACGGCCAGGTCGAGAGAGGTGACGACGACGCGGTCGCCGTAGCCGAGCGTGAGGTTCTCGGCGGCGAGGGTGTGGTACGTGGTCAAATCGAGCCTCCGGCCCGGTGCGTACGGACGATCAAATAGACGAGGTAGGGCGCGCCCAGCACGCCGGTGATGACCCCGACCGGGAAGCGGGTGCCGAAGGCGAACTGGCCGGCGAAGTCGGCGGCCAGCACGAGCAGCGCGCCGACGAGCCCGGCCGGCACCAGCAGGGAGCCGCCGGGCCCGAGCAGCCGGGCCGCGATGGGGCCGGACAGGAAGGCCACGAACGCGATCGGCCCGGCCGCGGCGGTGGCGAAGGCGATCAGGCCGACGGCGGCGACGATCACCGCGACGCGGCTGCGTTCGACGCGGACCCCGAGCGCCGCGGCGGTGTCGTCGCCGAGCTGCATCGCCGACAGGTCGCGCGCCCGCGACAGCAGGACGGGGGCGAGGACGGCCAGCGCGCCGAGGACGGGCAGGACCTGCTGCCAGGTCGTGCCGTTGAGGCTGCCGGTCAGCCAGCGCATGGCCTCCTGGAGGTCCCATTCGGCGGCCCGCGACAGGACGTAGGCGGTGAGGCTCTCCAGCATCGCGGAGATGCCGATGCCGATGAGGATGAGCCGGGTGCCGGCCACGCCGTCGCGGAAGGCCAGCGCGTAGATCAGCATGGCCACGGCGAGCGCGGAGACGATGGCGAAGACCGACACCTCGGGCCCGCCCAGGGAGAACGAGACGATCGCGACGGCCGCCGCGGCGCTCGCGCCCGAGCTGATGCCGATGATGTCGGGGCTGGCCAGCGGGTTGCGGAGCATCGTCTGGAAGGTGACGCCGGCCAGGCCGAAGCTGAACCCCGCGGCTACGGCGAGCACGGCCCGGGGCAGCCTGAGCCGCCCGACGGTGAAGGTCGCCCCGGGCACCCGCTCGCCGAGGATGACGCGGACGACGTCTTCCGGCGGGTAGAAGGTACGCCCCGCCATCAGCGTCACCGCGAACCCGGCGGCGACGAGCGCCGCGAGCGTCAGGACGATGAGGAGGCGGCGGGAGGCACGCCGGCGGCGGCCCCGGGCGACGGCCTGGACGACGTCCGGCCGGGCGGCGGCGGGGGCGTTCACAGGTCACGTACTTTCTGGCGGCGGACGATGTGGATGAAGAAGGGGGCGCCGATCAGCGCGGTCACGATGCCCACCTCCAGGTCTTCCGGGCGGGCCGCCACGCGGCCGACCACGTCGGCGGCGACGAGCAGCGCCGCGCCGCCCAGCGCGGAGAAGGGCAGCAGCCAGCGGTGGTCGACCCCGGCCAGCAGGCGGCAGGCGTGCGGGACGACGAGCCCCACGAACCCGATCGGCCCGGTGACGGCGGTCGAGGCGCCGCAGAGCACGACGGCGCCGAGCGCGGCGGTGGCCCGGACGACGGCGACGCGCTCGCCCAGCCCGGCCGCGAGCTCGTCGCCCAGGGCGAGCGAGTTGAGCGCCCGCGCGCACAGCAGGCAGACGGCGAACCCGGCCGCCAGGAACGGCAGGACCTGCCCGATCCGCTCGTAGGACGCGCCGCCGACCCCGCCGATCTGCCAGAGCCGGAAGCCGCCCGCGATGTCGTTGCGGGGCAGGACGACGGCGCTGACGAGGGAGGCGAAGGCCGCCGCGGTGGCGGTGCCGGCCAGGGCGAGCTTCAGCGGCGTCGCTCCCCCGCGCCCCAGCGACCCGATCGAGTACACGAACACGGCCGCGGCGGCGGCCCCGCCCATCGCGACCCAGATGTACCCGGTCGGCGAGACGAGCCCGAAGTAGGCCACGGCGACGATGACGGCGAGCGAGGCGCCCATGTTGACGCCCAGGATGCCGGGGTCGGCCAGCGGGTTGCGGGTGACGCCCTGCATGACCGCGCCGGACACGCCGAGCGCGGCGCCGGTGACCACCGCGAGCAGGGTGCGCGGGATCCGCTTGGTGACCGCCGCCTCTTCGAGGGAGCGGTCGGCGCCGCCGAGCGCCGCCCAGACGTCGGCCCAGGCGACGTCGCGTGAGCCGAGGGCGACCGAGGCCACCATGAGCGCGGCCACGGCCAGGACCGCGACGAGCAGCCACAGCACCCGGACGCGGGCCGGACGCCGCACGAGGGCGGCGTCCGGGCAGGTGGCTGCGGCGGTCCGGGTCAGGGTCACTTGACCTTGTCCGCGGCCTCGGCGAGCGCCTTGACGTAGTCCTCCAGCACCCACGAGATCGACAGCGGGGTGGGGTTGGCGGCGGTGCCGAGCGGCGTGCTGCCGGGCAGCAGGTAGATCGAGCCGCGCTCGACGGCGGGGATCTTGGACAGCAGCGGGTCCTTGCGGATCTTCTCCAGCAGCTCGCCCTTCTCGTCGCCGTAGCCGGTGATGATGTCGACGTCGTCGAAGAGGTCGATCTGCTCGGCGCTGCGGGTCAGGGCGAACTTGTCGGTGTCCTTGGATGCGTCCGCGACGCTCGCCGGGATCTTCATCCCGAGGTCCTCGAAGAACAGGGTGCGGGTGTCGTGCGTGGTGTAGAAGCCGACCTGGCTCACGTCGTTGGGGTCGACGTGCGTCATGAACATGATCGACTTGCCCTTGAGCTGCGGGTGCTTGGCGACGGCGGCTTCGATGTCGCCCTCGATGCCGCTGATCAGCTTCTCGCCCTCGGCTTCGAGGCCGATGGCCTTGCTGTTGAGCCGGATGATCTCGCGCCACGGGGTGGCCCAGGGGGCGTCCGGGTACGCCACGACGGGGGCGATCTCGCTGAGCGTGTCGTAGTCCTGCTGGGTGAGGCCCGAGTAGGCGGCCAGGATCACGTCCGGCTTCGTGTCGGCGACGGCCTCGAAGTCGATGCCGTCGGTCTCGTCGAAGAGCACCGGGGTCTTGGCGCCGAGCTCGTCCAGGCGCTGCTTCACCCAGGGCAGGAGCCCGTCATCGTCGTCGTCGCCGAAGTTGGCCGCGGCCATGCCGACCGGGACGACGCCGAGGGCCAGCGGGGCCTCGTGGTTGGCCCAGTTCACGGTGGCCACCCGTTCCGGCTTCGCCTCGATGGTGGTCGTGCCCAGCGCGTGCTCGATCGTCATCGGGAAGGCGTCCGCGGCGGCGGCGCTCTCGGCGGGCTTGCTCTTGGCCGTGGTCTGCGTCGAGCCGCCGCAGGCCGCGATGCCCAGCAGGAGGGCGGCCGCGGCGAGGACGCGCAGGCGATGGGGGCGTTTCACTCCGTACTCCACTCTTGGGATCGGCACAGGCCCTGACGGGCGGCGCACCGTACTGCCGCAAGCCTCGCACTTAGGTAAGGCTTGCCTTCGCTCGGACTCTAAAAGAGGAGAGGAGCTGTCGCAATCATCCGTTCAGGACACCGGCTGTAGCGATCGGGACATCGGCCCCGCCGCTCAGCCGACGCGGAACGCCCCCGGCGTCAGCCCGGTCGTCCGCCGGAAGGCCGCGCCGAACGCGCTCGCCGAGCGGTAGCCGACCTGCTCGGCCACGGCCTCCACCGCCCAGCCCCGGCTGAGCAGCGTGACCGCGTGCTGGGCGCGCACGGTGGCGACCCAGCGCGCGAAGCTGGTGCCCGTCTCGGCGTTGAAGGCCCTGGTGATCGTACGGGCGCTCACGCCGAGCCGGGCCGCCCAGTCGGCGAGCGTACGGGGGTCGCCCGGATCCTTCCTGACCGCTTCCGCGATCGGCCGGAGCAGATCGGAGGTGGGCACGTACACGAGCAGCTCGTGCGGGGAGGGGGCGAGCACGTCGAGCACCATCGCCTCGGTCACCTCCCGCGACCGGGAGGGCAGCTCCGGGTCGGCCAGCCGTTCCAGCAGCAGCCGGAGCAGCGGCGTGATCTCGACGCCGACGGGCGCGGGCGAGATCGGCGTCATCGTGCCGTAGCCGAAGAAGGCGGCGCGGCACCAGGTGCCCGCGACCGCGGAACCGGAGTGGAGCGTGCCCGCCGGCATCCACAGGCCCAGGGCCGGGGTGATCGTCCAGACGCGCGAGCCCACCACGGCCGTGGACGCGCCCCGCTCGTTCCAGAGCAGCTCGTGGAAGGGGTGGGAGTGCTCGTTCCAGGTGGTGTCGCGGGTGAAGGACTCGCTCCAGTCGAGGATGGTGAACGCCGTCTCCACCTGGCCCGGCGCGAGGACGGGCAGCGTGCGCGTCTCCCCGGTCGCGGCGGACCGGGGGCTAGGGGACGGCATGCGTTCACTATAGTGAGGCCGTGTTCCACCCTTCTGAAATCCGGACGGTAACCACCGAGGCCGAGCTCCGGGAGATCGTCAAGGAGCCCGCGCAGTCCATCTGGGACAAGGACATCGCCCGGATCGACGGGCACGCCCGCAAGATCATCGCCCACTCCCCGCTGGTGCTGCTGGCGACCGCCGCCCCCGACGGGACGTGCGACGTCTCGCCGCGCGGCGACCCCGCCGGCTCGGTGCTGGTCCTCGACGACCACCGGCTGGTGCTCGCCGACCGGCCGGGCAACCACCGCGCCGACAGCTTCCGCAACGTGCTGCGCAACCCCCACGCCGGGCTGCTCTTCGTCGTCCCCGGGATGAACGAGACGCTGCGGGTGAACGGCCGCGCCACCGTGGTGTCGGAGGCGCCGTTCTTCGACGACCTGGTGCTGCGCGGCAGACGGCCGCGGCTTGCTCTCCTGGTGGAGGTCCAGGAGCTTTACATCCACTGCAGCAAGGCGTTCGTACGGTCGGCGCTCTGGAAGCCCGAGACCTGGCCCGCCCGCGACAGCCTGCCCACCCTCGGTCAGATCGCCAAGGACCACATGAACCTCAAGGACATCTCGGCGGAGAAGATCGACGAGGACCTCGCCCTGGACGCCCGCGTCAACCTGTAGGGGCCGTCAACGCTCACCGGCTGGACGGGCCTGCCGCTGGTCGCGGTGGTTGGCGCGGACGCTGGTGAGCGTGACGGTGAGCAGCACCATGACGATGACGCCGAGCGAGGCGAGCGTCGGGATCTCGGGGACCCACGTCCAGATGCCGTGCGCCCAGTGCAGGACGAGCTTGACGCCGATGAACGCCAGGATGAGCGCGAGCCCGTGGTTGAGGTAGCGGAGCCTGCTGAGCGCGCCCTGCAGTACGAAGTAGAGGGCGCGGAGGCCGAGCAGGGCGAAGGCGTTGGTGGCGAACACCAGGAAGGGGTCCTCGGTGACGCCGTAGACGGCGGGCACCGAGTCGACGGCGAAGACGATGTCGGTGGCGAAGACCGCGACGATGGCCAGCGCCAGCGGGGTCAGCGCGGGCCTGCCGTCCTCCCGGACGACGAGCCGCGAGCCCCGGTAGCCGTCCGTCACGGGCACGAACCGGCGCACCAGCCGGACCGAGCGGAGTGAGGAGACGTCCACGGTGTGCTCCCGGCCGCCGGCGGCGTCCCTGAAGACCTTGCCGGCGGTCACCACGAGGATGGCGCCGAACAGCAGGAACGCCCAGGTGCCGCTCTGCAGGGCGGCGGCGCCGAGCGCGATGAAGACGGCCCGCAGCAGCAGCGCCCCGATGATCCCGTAGAGCAGGACCCGCTGGGCCAGCGCCGCCGGCACCGCGAAGGAGGCCAGCAGCAGCATGAACACGAACAGGTTGTCCACCGACAGCGACTTCTCGACGACGTAGCCGGTGAAGAACTCCACCCCCGGTGTCGGCCCGGCCCAGATCCACAGACCGGCCCCGAACACCAGGGGAAGGGCCAGGTAGAAGACCGACCAGCCGGTGGCCTCGCGCATCCGCACCTCGTGGGGGCGGCGTGTCACGATGAAGTCGAGCACGAGCAGGACGATCAGGCCCGCGACGGTGAACGCCCACAGCCGGGGGGTGGCGATCGTGTCCAGGGCGAGGGCAGGCTGAACGGTCGTGGCGGGCATGAGTCCTCCTCGGACGTCGGTCCGTTCGAGGTCTCCTTCGCCCGCGTCGCACGCGGGCGGCCGCCCGAGGACCCGCCACAGGTCCGTACTGACCGGGATTCGGCGCTTGGGAAGTACTCCCCTCGTTGGCGTCCACGGTAGAGCATCCCGGGGCCGCCCTGTAACCCCTTCCCGCCGCCCGGCCGGCTAACGCAGGATGAGGGTCTTCTCGGCGCGCGGCACGAGCTCGCCGATCACGGGCGCGCCCGGCACCTCCCCCGCGAGCAGCAGCCCGCCGGAGGTCTGCGCGTCGGCGAGCAGCAGCAGCGTCTCCTCGCCGGCCCGGCCGGCGTCGGTGTGCGGGGCGACCCAGCCGAGGTTGCGCCGGGTCCCTCCGGGCACGTAGCCGTCGCGCACCGCCTCGCGGGCTCCGGCCAGGTACGGCACCGCCGCCGTGTCGATCACCGCCGACACCCCGGACGCCCGCGCCAGCTTGTAGAGGTGGCCGAGCAGCCCGAAGCCGGTGACGTCGGTGGCGCAGCGGACGCCCGCGTCGACCGCGGCCCGGCTCGCCTCGGCGTTCAGCCGGGTCATCACCTCGACGGCTTCCTTGAACACCTCGCCGGTGGCCTTGTGCCGGTTGTTGAGCACGCCCAGGCCGAGCGGCTTGGTCAGCGTCAGCGGCAGCCCGGCCGTGCCGCGGTCGTTGCGGAGCAGGCGATCCGGGTCGGCGATGCCGGTGACCGCCAGGCCGTACTTGGGCTCGGGGTCGTTGACGGTGTGCCCGCCCGCCAGGTGGCAGCCGGCCTCGGCCGCGACCGCCGCGCCGCCGCTCAGCACCTGCCGGGCGACCTCGTACGGGAGCACGTCCCGGGGCCAGGAGAGCAGGTTGACGCCGATGAGCGGCCGCCCGCCCATGGCGTACACGTCGGACAGGGCGTTGGCCGCGGCGATCCGCCCCCAGTCGTAGGGGTCGTCCACCACGGGGGTGAAGAAGTCGGCGGTGGCCACCACGGCGGTGCCGTCCTCGATCCGGACCACGGCGGCGTCGTCGCCGGTCTCCAGGCCGACCAGCAGTTCGCCGCCGTACTCGCCCCCGGCGGGGACGCCCAGCCCGGCGAGCACGTCCTCCAGCTCTCCCGGCGGGATCTTGCAGGCGCAGCCGCCGCCCTGCGCGTACTGTGTCAGCCGCATCGCGGTCCCCTTTCGGCTCACATGAAGTTACGGGTGTGCAGCGCGGAGAGCTCGGCCGCCTCGTCAGACGGGAATCCGAGGCGGATGAGGCGGTTCCTGCGCCCCTCGTACATCTCGTTCTGCAGGTGCTGGACGGCGGCGTGACCGCGCGCGATCGCCTGCGGGGACCAGCCGCCGGCGGCCAGCAGCGTCAGGGCGTCGAGGACGTCCTCGTTGATCCCGGCGGTGTCGGCGAGCACGTCGTGGCGTCGCTCGACCGCTGCTCTGAGCCTAGCCCGGAAGGCGGGCTCGCGGCGGGCCTGCTCGGCCAGGTGGGCGACGCCGAACGCCACGTGGCGGGCCTCGTCCTGGTGGGCCAGGGCGGCGATCCGGCGGGTCACCGGGTCCGGCGCGTGCCGGTCGAGGAAGGACAGCAGGTTGAGGAAGCTGCCCTCGCCCAGCACCGAGAGCAGGAACGACGCCAGGGAGAAGTCGGGTTCGGTCAGTAGGGAGGTGAGCGAGGCGCGCCCGCCTACGGAGGACGTCCCGAGCTCGGCGCCGCGCAGGGTGGCGCGGCGGCTGAACACCTCGATGTGCCGGGCCTCGTCGGCGGCCTGCACGGCGAGCAGCTGCATCACCTCGCGGAAGTGGGGGTGGACCCGGGCCAGCAGCCGGGCGGGGACGACCAGCGCGGCCTGCTCGTTCTCCACCAGGTAGGTCATCACCTGGACGACGGCGGACTCCACCTCCGGGGGGAGCGTGAAGTCGGTTTTCCAGTCGATCGCCGTGGCCGGGTCCCACTGCTTGGCCGCGGCCTGCGCGTACAGGCCGGGGGCCAGGTCGGCCCAGACGGCCTCCTTGCGGTCGAGGTCGAACGGGGCCGGGATGCCGCCGGGCTCGATCAGGGCGCCCCGGGCGGCCAGGCCCCAGTGCGCCGGGGCGCGGTCCACCACGCTTGACGGGGCCGCCCCGCCGGCCCGTTCCGCCCCGGCCCAGCGGTCGCGGCCGGAGTCGCCGGGTGAGATCCAGGCACGCACCGGGCCGGGCTCCGCCGGGCAGGACATCCGGTGGCCCTCCCGGCGGCACCAGGCGCCGAGGTGCACGACGAGGGCGTCGTCGGTGCCGGTGACAGCGAGCCGGCCGCCGGACGGGAGCCGCGCCAGCTCCCTGCGCAGGATGACGCGGGCGCCCTGGTCGAACCGGAGATCTTCGAGATCGACGGCCCGTCCGGTCACGGGCGGTAGTCCGCGGCGGTGATCCGGCCGAACGCGTCGTAGAAGCCGCCCGCGTCGACCGCCGCTTCCAGCGCCTCGTAGCCGATGGTGCGCCCCGGCGCCCAGGACCGCAGCCCTTCCAGGTCGAGGAGGGGACGGACCTCGGGGTCGGCGTACGACATGCCCGTCAGCAGCCGCCCGAACTCGCCGATCAGATCGGCGGGGGCGGCGCCGGTGACGGTCATGTTGCAGTGGTCGTAGGGCTCGGTGACGGCGAGGACGCGGGTGGAGCCGGCGGGCAGGGTGCCCTCCTGGCCGAAGAGCAGATGGCTGGCGTCGATCATGCAGGCCGCGTCCACCTCGCCGGCGAGCAGCGCCCGCGCGGCGTCGCGCTCCCCTCCGATGTGGTCGCCGTGCAGGCCCACCCCCACCTCGAAGCGCCTGACCTCGAACTCGACGTCCTGCTCGCGCAGGTGGTGCAGCGGCAGCAAGGTGGCCTGCGGGGAGTCGACCGCCCCCGCGCCGACGACCCTGCCCTTGAGGTCGGCGACCGCGGTGACGGGCGAGTCGGCCCGGACCACCACCACCGAGCGCAGGTCGCGGTCGGTGTCGCGCATGACCAGCGGATACACCGACCCGCCGGAGGCGGCGGCCAGCCGGCGGGCGCGCACCCAGGCCAGCGGCGAGTTCCAGGCGGCGTGGATCCGCCCGGCCACCAGGTCCTCGGCCTGCCGCTCGTAGTTGGAGTAGAGCAGGAAGTCGAACGGCAGGCCGTTCCGCACCAGCCAGTCGCGGAACCCCGACCAGATCGTCACCACTTTGGGGTCGTAGGCGACCGCGCCCATCAGCAGCGTCATGCGGCGTCTCCGTCGAGCAGCGGCAGGCCGAAGGCGAGCCGGCCGGTGAAGTCATGCAGCGCCTCGGTGGTGGGCGCCATCACCCGGGCCGCGAGCGAGTCGCGGAAGTGCCGTTCGACGGCGCCGCCCCGGCGCAGCGCCGAGCCCCCGCACAGGCGCATGACCTCGTCGGCGACCTCGACCGCGGCCTCCGCGGCGACGGCCTTGACCTGCAGCACGCGCATCGTCGCGTCCTCGCGGCCGGCCTCCAGCGCGGCCAGCGTGTCGTCCAGGAAGACCCGGACCTGGTCGCGGCGGGCGGCGACGCGGGCGAACGCCGACCGGGTGGCCGGCCGGTCGGCGAGCCGCTGGCCGAGGTGCTCCAGCCGCGACCCGGTCAGGTGGGCGTGCGCTCCGCCGACGAGGGCGTCCATGACGCCGAGCGAGAACGCCGCGTTGAGGACGAGGAACGCCGGCAGCGCCGTGGCCAGCGCGATGTCGAGCCCGGCCCCGTCCTGGCCGAGCATGGCCTGCGGCCGTACGCCCTCCGCGGTCATCGGGCTGGAGGCGTTGCCGCGCAGCCCCACCCCGTCGAAGGGACCGGCGACCGACAGCCCTCCGGCGTCCTTCGGCACCAGCCAGAGCGTCATGGGCCCGGAGGCGGCGAGCGGGCGGCTCGACCAGACGTAGCCGTCGGCCTCCCCGGCCGAGGTGACGAAGCTCTTGCGGGCGTCGAGCCGGACCTCGCCGTCGCGGCCGGCCGCGGTGCTCAGCGGAGCCCAGAAGTGGCTGCGCGACCCGGTCTCGGAGAACGCGAGCGTGGCCAGGTAGCGGCCCTCGGCGATGGCCTCGCGGACCTCGGCGGGGCCGTGGGCCTCGATCACCGCGGCGGACGCGTAGTGCATGAGCACGACCATCGCGGTGGAGCCGCACACCCCGGCCAGCGCGGTGACGACCTCGGCGGCGTCGCGCAGGCCCCGGCCCGCGCCGCTGGTCAGGCCGAGCAGCCCCGCTTTGCCCAGCGCCTCGATCCCGGCGCGGGGAAAGGTCCCGGACCGGTCGGTCCCGGCGGCGGCCGGGGCGATCACGTCGGCGATCACGGCCGCCAGATCCGGGGTCATGACTTGTCGCCGGTCGCGCTTATGGAAAACAGCAGCATGGAACTTCCTCCGGGGAGGGCGGCTGATGAGTGGAATCGCGGATTGCCCTGGCGGAATACCGGGCCGACGACCGGAACGTATCAAACACGATGGTGGTGATCAAGGACGACATTCCGTACGAGTCAATGCGTCCGTAAAGAGAAGCGGAGGCGGACGGGAATCGAACCCGCCGCGCCGAGAAACTCGGCGCCACCGGTTTTGAAGACCGGGAGGGCCACCAGGCACCTGTTCGCCTCCGATGATCACCTTAGCCGCACGGGGCCGCCCGGCGTATCGGATCAGGCGCGCCGGACGACCTGCCGCAGGGAGTCGTCCTGACGGCGGGTGCGGCCCAGCCGGTCGAGGTGTTCCAGCAGGGGGATCACCACGCGGCGGGTGGAGCGCAGCGCCTGACGCGCCTGGGCGGCGGTGAAGGGCTGTGGCAGGCCCGCGAGGATCTCGGCGGCGTCCTCCAGGGCGCCGGGCCGCAGGACGACGCCGGGCGCGAGCCGGACCAGCAGGCCCGCCGCCTCGGCGGCGGCCAGGTCGCGGCTCCGGAGCCCCAGCGCTTCCAGGCGCTCGGCCGTGGGGGCGGCGAAGGGCTCTTGTTCCAGGTCGCGCCTGAGCGCGGCGACCCGGCGGGCGGTCTCCGGAGGGAGGGCGGGGGCCGCCATGGTGAGCCTGCCGCGGGCGTGGCGGAGCCGGGTCTGGGCCGCCAGGGCGGCGACGAGCGCGCGGTCGGGCAGGCCGAGCGCCTGACGGACCGTCTCCGCCGGAAGCCCGGGGTCCTGGGGATGCGCGGCGGCGTGCGCGGTGAGCGTCTTCATGAGCCGGTCCTTCAGCGCGGACCAGTGGTCGGGGTCGACCAGCCACTCCCCCGCCCGCACCGCCTTCTCCGGTGGCCGGGCGCCCATCGCGACCAGGTCCGTGTGCCGGATCAGGCCGCGGCGGCGCAGCTCCGCGGCCCCGTCCGGGGTGGCGTCCATGCCGCGCAGTTCCTCCGCGCGCTGCCTGGCCGCGCCCCGGCGTCCCAATCGCGGCGGGCGGACGTCGAGGACGTCGGCTCCCCAGATCCGGCGGCTGCCCGGGTCGCGCAGCAGCGCGCGGTCGCCGACGCGGAGCGGCAGTCCTTCGGCCAGGGTGATGCGGGCGTGGCGGTCGTCCAGGCGTCTGACCTGGGCGGGTACGGCGGCGGCTCCGATGTGCCAGGTCATGGTGCGCGGGATCCGGTCCGGCGGGGCGGCGGGGCTCGCGCCGGGCGGGCGCAGGCGGACGTCCGCCGTGACGGTGGTCAGCCAGCAGCCGGGTGTGACCAGCGCGGCGCCGCGCCGGAGCCCGGCGGTGTCGCCCCGGACGTTGAGCGCGACCCGCGCCGGGCCTGTGACCTGGTCGCGGGGGGTCTGGAGGCTGTGCAGGCCCCGGATGCGGACCGTGCCCTCGGGAACCTGGAGGGTGTCGCCCACGCTGATCGTCCCGGCGCCCAGCGTCCCGGTGACCACTGTTCCGCGGCCTTCGACGGTGAACACCCGGTCGGCCCAGATCCGTACGTCGTCCTGATCGCCGGAGCCGGGCAGTGCGGCGGCGAGGCGGGACAGCGCGGCGCGGAGCGGTTCGATGCCGTCGCCGGTGACGGCGCTGACCGCGAGCGCGGGCGCGCCTTCGAGGCCGGTCCCGGCCACCTTCTCGGCGGCCTCGGCCAGTGCGGGGGCGGGGTCCGCCAGGTCGGAGCGGGTGACGACCAGCAGGCCGTGGCGGATGCCCAAGGCGTCGACGATGTCGAGGTGTTCCTGGGTCTGCACCTGCCAGCCCTCGTCGGCGGCGACGACGAGGAGGACCGCCGGGACCGGGCCGACCCCGGCGAGCATGTTGGTGATGAAGCGTTCGTGGCCGGGCACGTCGACGAAGGCCAGGTCGCCGCTCCAGACGAAGCCGAGGTCGATGGTGAGCCCCCGGCGGCGCTCCTCCTCCCACCGGTCGGGCTCCATGCCGGTGAGCGCCCGCAGCAGCGTGGACTTGCCGTGGTCGACGTGGCCGGCGGTGGCGATCACCCGCATGCGGCGACCACCGCGGTGAACAGGTCGTCGTCGTGCCGCTCGGGCAGCGCTCTGAGGTCCAGCAGGCACCGTCCGTGCTCCACCCGGCCCAGCACCGGCGGGGCGCCGGTGCGCAGCGGCTCGGCGAGTGAGGCGTCGAGGGCGACGGCGGCGCTGGGCAGTTCGACGCCGGGGGCGCTGCCGCCGCCGACGGTGGCGGTGCTCGGCACGGCCTCGGCGGCGACCCGGGCCGTGACGAGCCGGTCGGCCAGCGCCCGGGCGCGGCGCAGCAGCCGTTCGGGGTTCGCGTGCAGGGCGGCGGCGACGGGGGTTTCCCGAACGGTGAGGGTGGCCTCCAGCGCGGCGAGGGTGAGCTTGTCGACGCGGAGCGCCCGGGCCATCGGGTGGCGGCGCAGCCGTTCCACCAGGTCCGCCCGGCCCAGCAGCAGGCCGCACTGCGGGCCGCCGAGCAGCTTGTCGCCGCTGGCGGTGACCAGGTCGGCGCCCTGTCTCAGCCAGGTCTCCGCGTCGGGTTCGTCGGGCAGCAGGGGTTCCGGCCGCAGCAGGCCGGAGCCGGCGTCGGCCACGAGCGGCACGCCCGCCT
The DNA here is from genome assembly GCF_040675175.1 of Nonomuraea sp. NPDC049649. Taxonomy (NCBI): domain Bacteria; kingdom Bacillati; phylum Actinomycetota; class Actinomycetes; order Streptosporangiales; family Streptosporangiaceae; genus Nonomuraea; species Nonomuraea sp. NPDC049649. Next base: position 73,527 of record NZ_JBFAOH010000021.1, on the reverse strand, counting down.
CCTGGCAGATCACGGCGAGTTCGGCGATGCCGGGGGTGCTGGTGAAGCCCTCGATCCGGAAGTTCGACGGGTGGACCTTGAGCACGAAACCGGTGCCGGGGCCGATCGCGTCGGTGTAGTCGCGCACGTTCGTCCGGTTGGTGGTGCCGACCTCCCGCAGCCGCGCCCCGGTAGAGACCAGCAGGTCCGGCAGGCGGAAGCCGTCGCCGATCTCGACCAGCTCGCCGCGGCTGATGACGATCTCCTTTCCTGCGGCGAGGGCGGTGGCGGCCAGGACGAGCGCCGCGGCGTTGTTGTTGACCACGTGGACGGCTCCGGCGGCGGGCACGGCGGCGGCCAGCGCGGCGAGCGCCGCCCGGCCGCGCCGTCCCCGCCGCCCGGTGGACAGGTCCAGCTCGACGTCGGTGGTGCCCGCGGCGGCCGTGAGCGCCCGTACGGCGGCGTCCGCCAGCGGCGCCCGGCCCAGGTTCGTGTGGAGCAGGACGCCGGTGGCGTTGAGCACCGGGCGCGGGCCCGGGCCGGGCAGCGCGGCCAGCGCCGCCTCCGGCACCTCCTCGGGGCGGATGACTCGCTCCCTGGCCAGGTGCTGCGCCTGGTGAACGGCTGATTTCACGTGCGGGCGCCCGAGTCGCGTGAGCGCCTCGGCGAACCTCGGGTCGGAAAGGAGTGTGTCCGTACGAGGAATGAGGCGGCGGGAGTCGGCCATGATTCCGGATTATGGCATGCGAGGGGATAAATCCCGGTCATACCGAGATTGTCGATACTTCATGTCGACCGGCGTTGTTAAGGGGCGTGTCAGGGCGAGCAGGTTATTCTGCAAGGAAAGTCAGTCGGCCGCGGGCGGTCGCCGCCGCCAGAGAGCGAACGCGATGACCACCAGCGCCCCGGCCGCCGCCACGGCGCCGGTCAGCGCCCCCGGCGGAAGCTGGCGGATCAGGACGAAAGCCCCCATCGCCAGGACGAACCAGCCGAACGCCTTGCGCAGGCGGTCGGCGTCGAGGCGGCCCGCCAGCGCGCCCCCGATGAGCCCGCCCGCCACGGCCGCCGCGGTCACCGGCAGCGCCAGGGACCAGTCGACGGGCGTGGCGTGCAGGTACCCGGCCAGCCCGGCCAGGGACTTCAGGGCGATGACGACCAGCGAGGTGCCCACCGCCACGCCCATCGGCAGGCCGCCGAGCAGCACCAGCGCGGGCACCACCAGGAACCCGCCGCCCGCGCCGACGAGCCCGGTCACCAGGCCCACCCCGGCGCCTTCGGCGATCACGCGCAGGACCGGCAGGTCCCCCGCGACCGGCTCGGCTCGGGGCACGCGGCGGTCGCGGATCATGGCGGCCGCGGTGGCGAGCATCATCGCGGCGAAGGCCGACATGAGCAGCGCCTCCGGCAGGTGCGGGCCGATGAGCCCGCCGCCGTAGGCGCCCGCCATGCCCGCGGCGCCGAAGACCAGGCCGGTGCGCCACCGGATGCGGCCGGCCCTGGCGTGGCCGACCGCGCTGACGGCGCTGGTGACGGCCACGACGAACAGCGACATGGCGATGGCCTGCCTGGCCGGGACCCCGGCCAGGTAGACCAGCACCGGGACGGTGAGGATGGACCCTCCGCCCCCGAAGAGGCCCAGAGTCACCCCGACCAGGACGGCGGCGGCGAGGGTCAGCACGATCACACTTACCCCCGGGGGTATCCAGTGGACACAGAAAAGGTCATGCCGCACCCCCGCGCAGGCGGGCGATGGCCGTCTCCACGTCCGCGCCGCCGGACCGGTTGTACGGCAGCTTGGCCAGCAGCATGCCCATCGCGCAGGTGTCGGTCAGCGCGGCGACCGTGAGGCCCGCGCCAACGAGACCGGCGACGACCACGGCGGGCGGGACCCACAGGCTCGCCACCACCGAGCCGAGGACGAGGCTCCCGGCGACGAGCCGGACCTGCCGCTCCAGCGGCCAGCGCACCCGGCCGCGCTCACAGTGGCCCCCGGAGGCGATCCAGGCGTTCATGCCGCCGTCGAGCACCGCGACGTCGTCCAGCCCGGCGTCGCTCAGCGCCCGCCGGGCCCGCTCCGCGCGCTGGCCGGACTGGCAGATGAGCAGCATGCGGCCGCCGGCGTCGGTGACAATGCGCCGCAGGTGGGCGTCGAGCTGGTCGAGGGGCAGGTTGATGGCGCCGCTGATGTGGGCGGACTCGAACTCGGCCGGGGTGCGGACGTCCACGACGAGGACGCCGGGGCTGGCGTTGATCAGTTCGCGCGCGGTTGCGGCGTCGATACGAGACACGTACTTGATCTCCTGGTCTTGCTCTGTCGGACGGAAAGGTTCAGGCGGCGGTGTGCCGCTCGACGGCGGCGGCCACCTCGGCCACGCCCGCGCCGGTCAGCACGAGCGGCCGGTAACCGCGCCCGGCGAGGAAGCCGGCGGCGATGGCCGCACGGCGGCCGGAGGCGCAGGCGACGAGCACGGGCCGCTCGGGGTCGAGCTCGCCGGGGACGCCCCGGGTGAACAGGTCGGGCAGGAAGCGCTCCACCGCGCCCGGCAGCCGGACCCGCTCCCGCTCGCTCGGCATCCGGACGTCCAGCAGCTGCGCGCCCGGCTGGGCGAGCCGCTTGACGAAGCCGTCGAGATCGGCCAGCTCGTAGGTCTGGGTGGCGTCCCGGCCCAGGTCGCGGACGACGCCCCGCACGGTGTCGATGCCGATCTGGGCGAGCTGGGTGACGGCTTCGGTCACGTCCTGGTCGGGCTCGGCGACCAGGGTGATCGGCTCGGCGTAGGGCAGCAGCCAGCCGGCCCAGCTGCCGAAGTCGTCGCGCAGCTCGATGCCGACCGAGCCGGGCAGCATGCCCCGGGCCTGCGCCTGGCGCGGACGCAGGTCCACGACGTGCGAGCCCTCGGGCACCGCGTCGAGCTCGGGGACCCGCACGGACGGCATGGGCGGGACGCCGAGCGTGTTGGCCGGGCCCATGTGCCGGTAGAAGGCGGGGATGGGCGCGGGGGCTTCGAGCAGGGTGTCGGCGAACTCCTCCGGGTCGTCGATGGCCAGCATCGGGTTGCCCGCGCGCTCGGCCGCGATGGAGGAGGTCAGCCGGCCGGCGCCGGTGGCCGAGCAGAACGAGCCCTCGCCGTGGGTCGGGTAGAGCCCGACTTCGGGGGGCAGCGCGGCCAGGCGGCGCAGCGAGAGGTGCTGCAGGCGGGCCAGGGAGCGGGCGCGCTCGGGGCCGAGCAGGTCGGGGCGGCCCGCCGAGCCGACGAGCAGGCTGCCGCCGGAGAAGAGCGCCGCCGGCTCGCCGTCGATCAGCACCAGGTAGCTGGTGTGCTCGGGGGTGTGGCCGGGCGTGTGGATGGGCCGCAGGGTCAGGCCGGCGCCGCCCTCGATGTCCTCCAGGTGGAAGGCGGGGGTGTGCCGGTAGGCGGGCGCGGCGGCGGCCGGCAGCACCAGCTCCGCGCCGGTGCGCAGCGCGGCCTGCTCGCCGCCGGAGACGTAGTCGTTGTGGAGGTGGGTCTCCAGGACGAACCGCAGCTCGACGTCGCGTTCGGCGGCGGCGTCCAGGAAGCGGCCGAGGTCGCGCTGGGGGTCGACGAGGACGCCCCTCCCCTCGTACGTGAGCAGATAGGTCTGGTCGCCCAGGCCGGGCGTGCGGAACGAGATGATCTCCATCGTTCATCCACTCCTTTGATACCCCGTGGGGTATGTATCGGTCAAAATTGTGCGGCCACGGGGCGCCCGCGGCCGCGGTTTCTCAGGCCAGCGCCAGGAAGAGCTTCTCCAGCTCCGCCACGCTCATCGGCGGCTGGTCGCCACGGTTCTGCGCGTCCTGGCAGTGCCGCAGCCCCGTCGCGACGATCTTGAAGCCGGCCCGGTCGAGCGCTTTGGACACGGCGGCGAGCTGGGTGAGCACCTTCGTGCAGTCCTCACCCGCCTCGATCATCGAGATCACCCCGGCCAGCTGGCCATGCGCCCGCTTCAACCGGGTCAGCGCGTCGCCGACCAGGGATTCGTTCAGCTCCATGGCCTCATGGTACCCCCGGGGGTACCCGGAAAGGCAAATGAGGCCCTGTCACGGGCGCCGGGCACGGGTGCCGAGGTCGCGCAGCGCGGCGCCCAGCCGGTCGACGTCGTCGGCGGAGGTGAACAGGGCGGGGGTGACCCGGACGGCGTCGCCGCCGCTCATGCCGCTGCGGGCGACGGTGAAGATACGGTGCCGGGTCATGAGTTCCTCGGCGATGGCGAGGTTGTCGGCCTTGGAGACGCGTCCGGGCATCCGGAACGCGGTGATGCCTCCGTACATGCCGGGCTCGTCCGGAGTGAGGACCCGCACGCCGAGCTCGTGCGCCCGCCGCACCCAGCGGTCGCGCAGGAACCTCAGGCGGGCCTGCTTGACCGGCGCGCCCAGCTGCTCGTGGAAGTCCAGGGCGGCGTCCACGGTCAGGAAGGGGGCGACGTCCATCGTGCCCGAGTGCACCCGTGAGCGGATGTCGGAAGCCGGGTAGGTCTCGTCGGCGTACAGGAGGTCGATGTCGTCCAGCCGCCCCTCGCGGATGTAGAGGAACCCGGCGCCCAGCGGCACGCCCATCCACTTGTGCAGCGAGAACACCCCGAAGTCGGCGCCCAGGTCGCCGATGGTGAAGTCGAGCTGGCCCCAGGAGTGGGCCGCGTCCACGATCACGTCCACGCCGCGCTCACGCGCCATGGCGACGATCTGCCGCACCGGGGTGACCAGTCCGGTGCGGTTGTTCATGTGGCTGAGCAGGAGCAGCCGCACCTTCGGGTACCGGCGCAGGGCCCGCTCGTAGGTGTCGAGCACCGCCTGGCGGGTGGCGGGCTCGGGCATGACGATGCGCTCGACGGTGACACCGCGCCTGGCCGGCAGCCAGTTCATGACGTACTGCCCGCTGTGGTAGTCGAGGTCGGCGTACATGACGGCGTCGCCGGGGCGCAGGCGGCGGTAGCCGGCGATCAGGTTCTGCAGGGCCTCGGTGCCGCCGCGGGTGAGCGCGATCTCGTCCCTCGTCGCGCCCAGCACGGCCGCGATCCGGTCGCGGACCTCGTCGGCGCGCGGCTTGTACTCCGTCCGCAGCAGGTGGGAGCTGCGCTCGTTGAGCAGGTCGACGTTGCGGTGGTACGCCCGCCGGACCGGCTCCGGCATGATCCCGTAGTAGCCGTTCTCCAGGTTCACGAAGTCCGGGCTCACCCGGAACTGGCGGGCGACGGCCGCCCAGAAGCGCTCGTCGCGGGCGAGCCGCTCGGGGGCGACGCCGGCCGGCACGGTCAGGGTCTCCGCCGCGTACGAGGCACCGGAAGGGCGTGCCACGACGCCGGCCGCCGCGGCGGCGAATATCCGTCGTCTCGACAGGACCATGAAAAACTCCAATGAATATCAGCGGGAATTGGCGGGGCGCGAGATACGCCGCGCCGCCCAGTCTGGCGGAAACTTTTGCGCACCGGGCGAACCCCCGCCTTCGTGTCGCGGGACGAAAATCCGGCGCACGCCGTAAAACGACGGGAGCTTTATCGGAAACTGGGCGCGCGCGGGCACTATCTCCGGTGATGTCAGCGACCCGGATCACCCGTTCGCGCCGCCCGGCCCCGACTGGGGCCGGGCGGCTGGTGTCGCACGCGCTGCTCGCGATCATCTCGCTGATCGTCGCGGTCTTCGCGCACGGCGGCGCCTGCGTCACCCTGGAGATGGCGGAGCAGGCCAGCCGGCTCACCCACCTCACCGAGACCTCTCAGGAGCACGTCAGCGCAGGTCAACACGGTGAGCACTGCTGGCATCACCAGTTGCCCGACGGTCACAGGCACGGCACCGAGCAGGACGACTCGGCCGTCGGCCCGGCCGCACCGCCGACGGCCGGCACCCTGCCGGTGAGCGTCGCCGTGCCGCCTCCCGCCGCCGAAGGCACCACCGCCCCGGTGACCGCGGAACGCCACCCCGCGCCCCATCGGGAAGAACTCTGCGTGTTGCGCATATAGCACGCACGGCCGCCGCCAGTCGCCAACCGTTCACCTTATTCACGGCCGGGCCGTGTTCATTTCCGGAGATTCCCATCATGTCATCGCAAGCTGTTTTCGCGCGCCCTGAAAAGGCGCCGTTCCGCAGATTCTCCACGCTTTCGCTCTCGGTCGGCAATACGCCGCTGACTTTCCTCTCCGACCCGTTCGTGCCGGGCGGCGGAGGATTCTGGGCCAAACTCGAAGGCTTCAACCCGGGCGGCATCAAGGACCGTCCCGCGCTGCACATGCTCCGCCAGGCGCGGGCGCGCGGAGACCTCAAACCGGGCGCGACCGTCATCGAGTCGACCAGCGGCACCCTCGGGCTCGGCCTGGCGCTGGCCGGCATCGTCTTCGGCCATCCGGTCGCGCTCGTGACCGACCCCGGCATGGAGCCGCTGATGTGCCGGCTGCTCGCCTCGTACGGGGTGCGCCTGGAGACCGTCACCGAGCCCTCCCCCGTCGGCGGATGGCAGCAGGCCCGCCGCGACCGGGTACGGCACCTGCTCGGCGAGAGCCCCGGCGCCTACTGTCCCGACCAGTACAACAACCCCGACAACGTGGACGCCTACCCCGGGCTCGCCCACGAACTGCTGAACCAGCTGCCCCAGATCGACACCCTGGTGTGCTCGGTCGGCACCGGCGGGCACAGCGCTGGCATCTCCGGCGTGCTGCGCCGCCACTTCCCCGGCCTGCGCCTCGTCGGCGTCGACACCGTAGGCTCGACGATCTTCGGCCAGCCCGCCAGGCCGCGGCTGATGCGCGGGCTCGGCTCCAGCATCCACCCGCGCAACGTCGACCACGACGCCTTCGACGAGATCCACTGGGTCGCCCCCGCCGAAGCGGTCTGGGCCTGCCGCACCCTGGCCGCCCTGCACTACGTGTCCGGCGGCTGGAGCACCGGCGCCGTCGCCCTGGTGGCCCGGTGGCTGGCCCGCACCCAGCCCGGCCGGACCATCGTCGCGATCTTCCCCGACGGGCCGTGGCGGTACTGGGACAGCGTCTACGACGACGAGTACTGCCTGGCCCACGGCCTGCTCGGCGCCGTCCCGGCCGACGAGCCGGACCTGCTGCGGGTCCCGGACGAGCGGGAAGTCCACCGCTGGACGCGCTGCCCCGGCGTGCGCGCCCCGCTGGCGGCCGGGCTATGAGGCGCACGCTGGCCGAGTTCCGCTCCTTCGACCGGCCCATCCAGCTCCTGCAGCTCAACCAGGCGGGCATCAACCTCGGCTTCTACATGCTCATGCCCTACCTGGCCCAGCACCTGTCGACCGGCGCCGGCCTGGCCGCCTGGACGATCGGGCTCGTCCTGGGCCTGCGGAACCTGAGCCAGCAGGGCCTGTTCCTGATCGGCGGCACCCTGGCCGACCGACTCGGCCACAAGCCGCTCATCATGCTGGGGTGCGCGCTCCGCACAGTCGGGTTCGCCCTGTTCGGACTGACCACCTCGCTGCCGTGGCTCATCGTGGCAGCAGCCGTGACCGGCTTCGCCGGGGCGCTGTTCAACCCGGCCGCCCGCGCCTACCTCGCCTGCGAGGCGGGTGAGCGCAAGGTGGCGGCGTTCGCCGTGTTCAACGTGTTCTACCAGGGCGGCATCCTGCTCGGCCCGCTGGTCGGCATCGCCCTGCTGAACGCCGGGTTCACCGCCGTGTGCCTGTGCGCCGCGGGGATCTTCGCGGTGCTGACCGTCCTGCAGGGCCTCTGGCTGCCTTCCCGCCGCGCGCCCGTCGCGGAACGTCGGCCCATCCTGAGCGACTGGCGGCGGGCCTTCGGCGACCGGGCCTTCATCTCCTTCGCCGCGGCGATGATCGCCTCCTATGCGCTGTCGTACCAGATGTATCTGGCGCTGCCGCTGGAGGTGGAGCGGGTCGGCGGCGGCGAGAGCGGCGTGATGGCGCTGTACGCGCTGTCGGCGCTGCTCGGCATCGCCGGGCAGGTACGGGTGACCGCCTGGTGCGCGGCCCGGTGGAGCCGCGGACGGGCGATCAGCCGGGGCCTGGCCCTCATGGGGATCGCGTTCCTGCCCCCGGCCCTGGCGGCGGGACACCTGCCGCCCGGGTGGGCGCTGCTGCCACTGGTGGCGTGCACGCTGCTGCTCACCCTCGGCACGCTGGCCGCCTTCCCGTTCGAGATGGCCACCATCGCCGACATGGCGGGAGAGCGGCTGATCGGCACCTACTACGGCGTCTACAACCTGCTGTCCGGCGTCGGAATCCTGGCCGGGAACCTGCTGGCCGGGGCCCTGGTCGACGCGGGCCGCGCCACCGGCGCGGCGGGCCTGCCGTGGGCGCTGCTGGCCGCCGCCGGGCTGATCTCCGCGGCGGCGGTCAGCCGGCTGGACCGGCGGCAGCGGCTGCCCGCCGCCGGCCAGGTCGCCACCGCCTGATCGACTCGCCGGCGGTTCCGGTAGCATCGGCGGCATGTCCGGTGCTTCGAGCGCGGCCTGCTGTGCCGCGGTGACCAGGGCGCTCCGCTAGCGGCGGGGCGTTCGTTCTCACTGTCTCCTGAACGTCCTGTCGCTTCGTAGTCCGACCGGAGCGGCACATTCGTGCTGCCCGGAAACCTCTTCTGGGCAACGGAGCACTCGATGCTTTCAGGTATTTCCGCTGTGCGCTCGTCCTCGGGGCGGCGCGCGTGGCTCGTGCTGTGCGGCATGGCCACGCTGCAGTTCTTCATCGCGGTCGACGTGACCGTGGTCAACGTCGCGCTGCCCTCGATCGGCGCCCGTTTCGGCGTCGGCGGGCATGCGCTGGCCTGGGTCGTGGTGGGCTACACGATCACCGGGGGCGGGCTGCTGATGCTCGGCGGCCGGCTGGGTGACGTGTTCGGCAGGCGGCGCGTTCTCCTGATCGGCACGGCGCTGTTCGGGGGCGCGTCTCTGCTGGCCGGGCTCGCGCCGTCCTTTCCCTTGCTGGTGGCGGCCCGGCTGCTGCAGGGCGCCGGGGAGGCGATCGCGCTGCCGGCGGCGATGGCGGTGATCGTGCTCATGTTCCCCGAGGGGCCGCGCAGGTCGCGGGCGCTGAGCGTGTGGGCGGCCGTCGCGAGCTGCGGGCTCGTCCTCGGGTTCGTGGTGTCGGGGATCATCACCGAGTTGCTCGGCTGGCGGTGGATCTTCCTGGTGTCCGTGCCGTTCATCCTGGTGGTGCTCGTCGCGGTGGTCGTCCTCGTGCCGGGCGAGCGGTCCGCCGGGCGGGCTCCGCTGGATGTTCCCGGTGCGTTCCTGCTGACGGTGGCTCCGCTGCTGTTCGCCTTCGGGGTCGTCGAGGCGGGGAGCGGGGAGGGTGCGTCTTGGCTGCCGGCGGTGGCGCTGGGCGGGGCGGTGGGCGCCGGGGTGCTGTTCGCCGTGGTCGAGCGGCGGGCGCGGAGGCCGCTGGTGCCGGCGCGGTTCTTCCGCAACCGGGCGCGCGTCCTGGCGAACCTGGCCACCGCTCTGCTGAGCGCGGCGCTGTCCACCTCGTTCCTGCTGTTCACGTACTACTTGCAGGATCGGCTGGGCGCCGGTCCGCTGCAGGCGGGGCTGACGATGCTGCCGCTGGCGGTGTGCCTGATCGGGGCGTCGGTGCTGGTGCCCCGGCTGCTGGGGCGGTGGGGTGCCCGGGTGTGTGTTCTGGCGGGGCTGGGCTTCACGGTGCTGGCGATGGTGGTCATCGCGGCGGTCGCCCGGCTCGGGGCGGCCGGGGTGGCGATGGTTCCGGCCATGATGCTCGTCGCCGCCGGGATGGGGTTCGGGATCGTCGGGCTGCAGTACGTGGCGGTGACCGGGGTGACCGAGGACGACGCGGGTATCGCCTCCGGGGTTCAGCGCGCCGCCGACCAGCTGGGCGGCTCTGCCGGGGTCACCCTGTACGTGGGGGTCGGGTTCGCTCCGGCCCTGGGCGGCGGTGATCCGTTTCTCGTCAGCAGTCTTCTGGCGGTCGCCGGGCTCGCCGTGGCCGGGGTCGTCGCCTGGCGGATCTCCGTGCCCGCCGCGGTGACGCCGGAGTAGCTCGTACGGTCACGGAAGGAGGGAAAGCTCCGCGAGCCGGGCCGCTGAGCGGACGAGGGACGCGACCGCGAGGGAGCGGCTGCTCGGCGGCCAGGCGATCACGGTGGTGACTTCCGGCGCGTCGACGACCGGGACCGCGACGTGTTCGGGCCACTGCCAGGCGCGGCTGGAGGCGGGGATGACGAGGAGCGTCCTGCCCAGGGCGACGAGCTGGGCGAGCTGCGACTGGGAGCGCACCTCGGGGCCGGGGCCGTCCGGGTAGGTGCCGTCGAGGCGGGGCCAGCGGGCGATCGGCAGGTCCGGCACGTGGGTCACGTCCGCCATCGTGAGATGGGGGCGGGAGGCGAGCGGGTGCCCGGCGGGGAGGATCGCGACCTGGCCCTCGGCGAGGAGGTCTTCGGTGTCGAAGCCGGCGAGGTCGTCGAACGGGCGGTGCATGAGCGCCACGTCGGCCTGCCCGCCGCGGAGCAGGCCCGCCTGTTCGCCGATCTCGCACAGCAGGACCTCGACCGGCGGCGCGCCGGGTTCGCTCGCGTGCGTGTCGAGGAGGCGGCGCAGCAGTTCGTGGGAGGCCCCGGCCTTGGTCGCGAGCACCAGGGGCCGCTCCGGGTGTCCGGCGCGGCGGGTGCGGAGGGCGGCGGCCGCGACCGCGTCGAGGGCCGTTCCGGCCTCGCGGAGGAGCACCGCGCCGGCGTGGGTGAGCGCCACGCCGCGACGGTCCCGGTCGAACAGCTCGACGCCGAGGCGGCGTTCCAGCTTGCGGATGGCGCGTGAGAGCGGCGGCTGCGCGATCCCGAGCCGTTCCGCGGCGCGCCCGAAGTGGAGCTCCTCGGCGACGGCGACGAAGTAGCGCAGCTCGCGGGTCTCGAGATCGTCCACGCGACCAGCGTAACTCCGCCTGATACCCGGCGAGTATCACAGGGGACCCGGCCGGTCTTGGACGGTGGCTGTACGGGTCGCCGAGCATGAATCACGTGAACGACTCGAAAATCGCGCTGGTCACCGGCGCCAACAAGGGAATCGGTCTCGCCATCGCCCAGGGTCTCGGAGCGGCCGGATTCACGGTCGCGGTGGGCGCCCGCGACGACGTCAAGCGCGAGAAGGCCGTCGCACGGCTGCAGGAGGCGGGCGCCGACGCGTACGGGGTCGCCCTCGACGTCACCTCCGCCGACAGCGCCGCCGCCGCGGCGGCGGAGATCGAGCGGAGGTCGGGGCGGCTGGACGTGCTCGTCAACAACGCGGGCATCTCCGGGCCGACCGCCGGCGGCGTGCAGGATCCGACGACGCTCGACCTCGACGTGGTGCGCGCCGTCCTCGACACGAACGTGTTCGGGGTCGTCCGGGTCACGAACGCGATGCTCCCGCTGCTGGGCCGCGCGCGCTCGCCGCGCATCGTCAACGTGTCGAGCAACATGGGCTCCCTGACGCTGCGGACCGGCCCGGTCATGGCCGCGTACGCGCCGTCGAAGACCATGCTCAACAGCATCACGGTCCAGTACGCCCGCCGGTTCGCCGACACCGACATCATCGTGAACGCCTGCTGCCCCGGCTACGTGGCGACCGACTTCACCGGTTTCGCCGGGTCGCGGACGCCCGAGCAGGGTGCGGCGATCGCCATCCGGCTCGCCACCCTGCCGGACGACGGGCCGCGCGGCGGCTTCTTCGACGACGAGGGGGTGGTCCCCTGGTGACAGGCGCCGATCGGCGCGTCACCGATGCCGGATGCCCGACGCCTGGCGGATGATCCCGGCAGTCCGCGACCGCCAGGATGACCGGCATGACCGTCACCCCGATCGACCTGTTCGCGGCCCCCGTCCACCTGCGCCCCGGCGGCGAGATCCACGCCGGGAAACGCCCGCCTGAGACCGGCCAGGACGGCTGGACGCTGACGGCCTTCCACGCCAGGACCGACGTCGACGCCGGCCGCTGGGACGTCCACCCCGAGGGCGAGAAGATCGTGGTCTGCCTGATCGGGATGTTACGTCTCTACCTGCGCGCGGAGCCGGCGGAGGAAGAGATCCGGCTGACGGCCGGGACCGCCGCGATCGTCCCGCGCGGGCGCTGGCACCGCATCGAACTGGACACCCCGTGCGACATCATGGCCGTCACCCTTCCCGGCGGCCGATGAGCACGATCGGCCGTCACGCCGTCTTCCAGGTCGCCGCGGAGGACGTCCGCGGGCTCGGCCCGAGGCTGGTCGTGGCGATGGAGGCGCTTTCCCGCCGTTGGGGCATGGACGCATTCTCGATCGCGCGTCTTGAACGGAACGCTCGTACGAAGGCCTACAGCAGCGTGTCGATCGTGATCGGGACGGAGCGGATGCGTCTGCCCGTGGCGTGGAAGACGGCGTTGGCGATCGCGGCGGCCATGCCGACGAGCCCGATCTCGCCGACGCCCTTCACCCCGACCGGGTTGTAGGCGTCCGGAGCGCCGACGAAGGTCACGTCGAGGTCGGGGATGTCGGCGTTGACCGGTACGAGGTAGTCGCCCAGGGTGGGGTTGGCGATGCGGCCGGTGCCCGGGTCGGTGACCGTCTCCTCGTACAGCGCCATGCCGATCCCGCCGACCGTGCCGCCGATGATCTGGCTGGCGGCCAGCTTCTCGTTGAGGATCAGCCCGCCGTCGATCACCGACACGACCCGTGCCACGCGGAGCAGCCCCAGCTCGGGATCCACCCGGACCTCCACGAACCGCGCGCCGAACGGCCCCGCGGGCGCCATGCCCGACTCCTCCGCCGGGCGCGGCACGCTGTCGCCGTCCGCGCTCAGCTCGTCGAGGCCGTGCGCGGCCAGGATGGCGGTGTACGAGTCGCCCCGCCAGGGTTCGCCGGCCCGGTGGATCCGGCCGTCGGTGACGGTGACGTCGCCGGGCAGGCAGCCGGCCAGCGGTGAGACCGGGTCGGCGCCCGCCAGGTCGAGGAAGGCGCCCAGGAGGTTCCGGCAGGCCGCGTGCACGGCGTTGCCCAGCGCCGCGGTGAGGCCGGAGCCGCCCGCCTGGGGTCCCGGAGGCATGCCGGTGTCGCCGAGGCCGAACGTGACGCGCCCCGGCTCCAGGCCGAGCAGCTCCGCCGACAGCTGGGTCATGACGGTGTACGTGCCGGTCCCGATGTCGGTCACCGCGCTGCGCACGTACACCGTCCCGTCGCGGCGCACGGTCACCCTGGCCCGGCAGGGCGCCTGGTACCAGAAGTAGCTGACCCCGGCCAGGCCGTACCCGACGAGCCAGTCGCCCTCGCGCATGGAACCGGGATCGGGGTCGCGCCGGGCCCAGCCGAACCGGTCGGCGCCGACCTCGTAGCACGCGCGCAGCGCCTTGCTCGACCACGGCAGGCCGGAGCGCGGGTGCACCTCGGCGTAGTTGCGCAGCCGCAGCTCCAGCGGGTCGAGGCCGAGCGCGTAGGACAGCTCGTCCATCGCCGATTCGAGCGCGAAGTTGCCCTGGGCCTCGCCCGGCGCGCGCATCGAGCTGGTCCACGGGATGTTGAGCCGGACCTGCCGGTCCTTGGCGGAGACGTTCGGGCAGGCGTAGGCGGCCGTGGAGACGGACGCGCACGGCTCGATGTTGTCGCCTTCGATGGCGAGGCTCGACAGGCTCTCGTGCTCGATCGCGGTCAGCCGGCCGTCGCGGGTGGCGCCGAGCCGGACGCGCTGCGCGGTGGCCGGGCGGTGGCCGATGCCGGTGAACATCTCCGGGCGGGTCAGCTCCAGCTTGACCGGCCGCCGGGCCTGGCGGGCCGCCATCACGGCGAGCACCACGTGCGGCCAGACGCGCAGCCCCGCGCCGAAGCCGCCGCCGACGTACGGGGCGAGCACCCGCACTCCCTCCTCCGGCACGCCGAACATCCGCGCCAGCGCGGCCCGCACCTGGGTGGGCCACTGGGTGGAGTCGTGCACGGTGAGCAGGTCGCCGTCCCAGGCGGCCAGCGTGGTGAACAGGCCGAGCGGGTTGTTGGTGTTCTCGGCGGTGGTGTACGCGGCGTCCACCACGACGTCGGCCCGGGCGAGCCCGGCGGCCGGGTCGCCCCAGGAGGCGTCGCTGCCCCACGGGTCGGCCACCCGTTCCGCCCGCGGGTCGTCGAGGTCCAGCAGCGGCTCGGCCCGGTCGTAGCCGACTTCGACCCGCCGGGCCGCCGCCACCGCCCGCTCGGGTGTGTCCGCCACCACGACGGCGACGTACTGGCCGTAGTAGAGGATCCGGTCGTCCTGCAGCGGGGGCGGCGGCGTACGGAGCAGGGACTCCGGGCCGGTGCCCAGCCGCGGCGCGTTCAGGTGCGTGAGGACCGCCAGCACGCCCGGGGCGCTCTCAGCCGAGGCGGTGCCGAGCCGGGCGATCCGGCCGGCGGCGATCGTGGCCCGCACGACGGCCGCGTGGGCCATGCCGGGCAGGCTGAAGTCGTTCGGGTAGGGCGCCGCGCCGGTCACCTTGAGCGGGCCGTCCACCCGGTCGGCTCCGGCGCCGACGATCCGGGGACGTTCGACGGTCGTCATGACGCCACCCCCGCGACGGTGCGGAGCGCTCGTGTCAGCGTCCGCTTGGCCAGCTCCACCTTGAAAGCGGTGCCGGGCACGGTGAACGGGTCGCGCACGGCCGCCTCGGCCGCCTCCCGGAACGCGGCCGGGCCAGCCGGCGCGCCGCGCAGGACCTCCTCCGCCTCGCGGGCGCGCCACGGGACGGTGCCGACCCCGCCGAGCGCGACCCGCGCCTCCCGGATCACACCGCCGTCGAGCAGCAGGCTCACCCCGGCGGAGGCGAGCGCGAACTCGTACGAAGCCCGGTCGCGGACCTTCAGGTAGCCCGAGCGGGTGCCCTCCGGAGGCAGCGGGACGTCCACGGCGGTGATCAGTTCGCCGTGGCCGAGCACGTGCTCCACGTCGGGCGTACTTCCCGGGAGCCGGTAGAAGCCGGTGAGCGGGACGGTCCGCTCCCCCTCGGGCCCCTCGACGCGCACGACCGCGTCCAGCGCCACCAGCGGGACGGCCAGGTCGGAGGCGTGCGAGGCGATGCAGTGCTCGCTCGCGCCGAGGACGGCGTGCATGCGGGCGGCGCCGGTGAGCGCCGCGCAGCCGGTGCCGCGGCGGCGCTTGTTGCAGGCGGGCACGGACGGGTCGCGGAAGTAGCGGCAGCGGGTGCGCTGCAGCAGGTTGCCGCCGATGGTGGCCATGTTGCGGAGCTGGACCGAGGCGCCCAGCAGCAGCGCCTCGCGGACGAACGGCGCCCGCGCCGCCACGACCGGGTCGGCCGCCAGCTCCTCCATCGTGGTCAGCGCCCCCACCCGCAGCGTGCCGCCGTCGAGCCGGACGCCGCGCAGCGGGAGCCGGGTGATGTCCACCAGCCGGTCGGGCTCCAGCACGCCGTCCTTCATGAGGTCGAGCTGGGTCGTGCCGCCGGCCAGGTAGTCGGCTCCCGGGTCGGCGCTCACGGCGGCGACGGCCTGCCCCACCCCGGCCGCGCGGACGTAGGTGAACTCACGCATCGCGGGCGACCTCCCGGATGGCGGCGACGATGTTCGGGTAGGCGCCGCAGCGGCAGAGGTTGCCGCTCATGAACTCCCTGATGTCGGCGTCGGAACCCGCCCGCCCCTCGGCCAGCAGGCACACCGCCGACATGATCTGCCCGGACGTGCAGTAGCCGCACTGGAAGGCGTCGTGCCGCACGAACGCCTCCTGCACCGGGTGCAGCCGGTCCCCGGAGCCCAGCCCCTCGATCGTGGTGATCGCCCGGCCGTCGCACTGGGCGGCGAGCGTGAGACAGGACAGGATGCGCCTGCCGTCCGCGATCACCGTGCAGGCCCCGCAGGCGCCCTGGTCGCAGCCCTTCTTCGTGCCGGTCAGGCCGAGCCGGTCGCGGAGCGCGTCCAGCAGGGTGAGGCGGGCGTCGTCCAGGTCGAGCGGATAGTCCCTGCCGTTGACAGTCAGCGTGGTCATGTCCCCGAATCCCTCGCATAGCCGGGCATGTCGGGGGGAGTGTCTGTTTTCGTACGGTACCCGCGTCGTCGGGGGATGTCCCCGGCGGGCTCAGTCGTCGGTGAAGACGGGGAGCACGGGCGGGGTGAAACGGGCGCCGGCCTCCGGGTCGCCGGTCGACTGGGTGATCAGCAGCCGGGTCGTCTCCAGGAGGTGGTCGCGCATGGCCTCGGCCGCCCCCTGCTCGTCCCGGGCCTGGAGGCGTTCCAGGATGCGCTCGTGGACCCGCCAGATGTCCCAGAGGGTCCGGGTCTTCGTAGTGGACAGGCCGCGCGCGGCCATCTGGGCACGCATGGTCGCGACGGACTGGGTCACCCGTGTGTTGCCCGCGACCTCCAGGATCAGCTCGTGGAACAGCACGTCCTCTTCCTGGAACAGCCGCTCGTCCCCGACCTCGCAGGCCTGCCGCATCCGCTCCAGCGCCTTGGACAGCTGCGCCAGTCGCTCGTCGGTCATCAGCGGCGCGGCGCGGTAGGCCGAGGGGACTTCGAGCAGGTAGCGGAGCGTGTAGATCTCCTCGATGTCGCGCGTTGACACCTCCAGGATCCGGACGCCCCGGCTCCGCTCGAAGCGGACCACGCCGTGCGTGGCGAGCTGCAGCAGGGCCTCGCGGACGGGTGTTCGCGAGACTCCCAGCTGGGCCGCGATGTCCACCACGGAGTGGAGCGAGCCAGGGGCCAGCTCACCCGTGACGATGGCCCGGCGGATCGCCTCGTAGGTCTGGGCCGCCAGCGACGTCTGGTCCGTCGAGATCTGCTCCAATGGATATGGCTCCCGGTCAGTCGGTCCGCGCAGTGCCAGTACGCCCTGGTCGGCCGAGACGATATCAACTCAGAACGAAAGTGTGGCATGCAGCATGCTACGCCGCTGATCAGAGGAAAGACAGGTCTGCCCCCTGACTGGCCGGCAGGACCGTCTCCGCGTACAGCCTCCGCCAGCCCCGTTCAGGCAGCTCGGGCGGGGTGAACTCGGCCCGCCGGCGTTCCAGCTCGTCCTCGTCCACGAGCAGGTCGAGCCGGCGCGCGGCGACGTCCAGCCTGATGAGGTCGCCGTTGCGGACCAGCGCGATCGGCCCTCCGGCGGCGCTCTCCGGGTCGCAGTGCAGCACCACGGTGCCGTAGGAGGTGCCGCTCATCCGCGCGTCGGAGATCCGCACCATGTCCCTGACCCCGGTCTCGGCCAGCTTGGCGGGGATGGGCAGCGCGCCCGCCTCGGGCATGCCCGAGGCGATCGGCCCAGCGTTGCGCAGCACGAGGACGTGGTCGGGGGTGACGTCCAGGTCCGGGTCGTCCAGGATCCGCTGGGCGTCCTGGGCGGAGTCGATGACCAGGGCCGGTCCGGTGTGGTTCATCAGGTGCGGGCTCGCGGCGGCCGACTTGATGACCGCTCCGCCCGGGGCCAGCGTGCCGTGGAGCACCGCCAGGCTTCCCGCCTCGCCGAGCGGGTCGTCCAGCGGGCGGATCGTGGTCTGCCAGTCCTCGCGGGCGGGGCTGTCGGCGATCAGCTCGCTGAGTGGCCTGCCGGAGACGCCGACGGTCTCCTGCTCCAGTAGCGGCCCGAGGACCTTGAGCAGGGCGGGCACGCCGCCCGACCGGTGAAAGTCCTCCAGATATCCCGACCCGGCCGGCTTGCAGTCCACCAGGAGCGGCACGTCGGCGCCGATCACGTCGAAGTCCTTGAGCGTGAGCTCCACTCCGGCCCGCCGCGCGACGGCGACGAGGTGGATCAGCGCGTTCGTGGACCCGCTCATCGCCGCGAGCACCCGGATGGCGTTGCGGAAGGCGGCCGGGGTGAGGATGTCGCGGGGGACGGGGCCGCCCGACCGGGCGAGCTCGACGGCGCGGCGGCCGGTCTCGGTGCCGTGCCGCAGGCGGGCGCCGGTGGCGGCCGGAGGGGTGGCGCCGCCGGGCAGCATCATGCCGAGGGTCTCGGTGAGGCAGGCCATCGTGGAGGCGGTGCCCATGACGGCGCAGGTGCCCGCGGTCGACACCAGTTCGTTGCGGACGCTGGTGATCTCGGTGGTGTCGAGCTCGCCGCCGCGGTGCCTGCCCCAGAAGCGCCGGCAGTCGGTGCAGGCGCCCAGCCGCTCGCCCTTCCAGCTGCCAGTCATCATCGGCCCGACCACTTCGAGCAGGACCGGCTTGTCGGAGGAGGCGGCGGCCATGAGCTGGGCCGGCACCGTCTTGTCGCACCCGCCGAGGAGGATCGCGGCGTCCATCGGCAGGGCGCGGATCATCTCCTCGGTGTCCATCGCCAGCAGGTTGCGGAACAGCATCGTCGTCGGGGAGGTCAGGATCTCCCCGAGCGAGATGGTCGGGAAGTCCATGGGCAGGCCGCCGGCCTCCAGGACGCCCCGCCTGACGGCCTTCAGCAGAGCCGGCATGTCGCGGTGGCAGGTGTTGTAGTCGGACTTGGTCACCGCGATGCCGATGATCGGCTTGTCGAGCGCGTCGTCGTCGTATCCGCTGGAGGCCAGGAAGGCACGCCTTAGATAGGTGCTGAAACCGTCATCGCCGTAGGACGTATGGTTCCGGTCGATGGCCGATTCAGTCGGTCGGGCGGGCATGGGACCTCCGGGGTCGGGCTGGTGGGGAAGATGAGGGCCGGCGGTGTCACGGGCGGAACGGCATGGCCAGCGGGCGCATGGGGGCACCGGTCGCGCCGCGCAGCTTCATGGCGGCGGCGACGAAGGCGAATTCGTAGAGCCGTTGGGCCGCGATCTGCTCGCAGTCGACGACCTCCATGATGGGGACGCCCGCCTCCCCCAGCAGATAGGTGTGGACGACCTGCCAGTTCTCCTCGTCCGCGGCGGGCATCTGTTCCAGGGCGAGGGTGTCGCCGCCGATGACGGACGCGCCCATCCGGGCGAGGAACCGGGCTCCCTCCAGGTTCAGTCCCGGGCTGTTGTCGATGTAGGCGTCGATCTCGGGCCAGGCGCGCATCCGGCCGGTGCGGATCAGCGCCACGTCGCCAGGCCGGAACTCGACGTTCTGCCGGCGCATGGCCTCGCGCAGGTCGTCCTCGCCGATCCCGTAGTTGTCGGGAAGGATGTCGGTGTCGTGCAGCGCCGCGATGTCGAACAGCACGCCGCGGGCGATGAGGGGGGGCATCTTGTCGGCGCCGCACTTGGTCCAGTGCCGGGAGGTGATGTGGTCCTCGGCGGAGAAGCCGTTCCAGATCTTGCCGTTGTAGCCGAAGTGGTTGAGGGTGTCGATGTGGGTGCCGCAGTGGGTGTACATCGAGATCGCGTCACCCGAGTAGGAGACCAGCTCGTTCTGCGCCCGACCCTTGCCGGTAAGGTCGTCGAGAATCGTACCGGCGGGGGTGTGCGTCATCCACTGCTGGAAGTTCGGGTCGCCGGCCTTGGTCCATGAGGGCATGCCGACGAAGTAGTCGACCGACAGGTCGATGACGCTGCCGCCGTCGGCCCGGCTCAGCACGTCACGCGAGATCTCGGGCGTGATGAGGTTGAGCATGCCGATCTCGTCGTCGGGGCCGAAGGGGCTGCGGGTGACCTCGCGGAACTCCGCGCAGTACGCCGCGATCTTGTTCCTGGTCTCCTCGCTGATGAGCGCAGGTCCACACATGGTGTTGTCAGCCTTCCTGTGCGATCCGGTCAATGGCCCGGAGCCATCGGGCGGGTGAGCTCGCCGTACATCTCGGGGCGGCGCCCGGCGAACACGGGCAGCTCGAACTCGCCCGGCTTCCTGATGAGCCGCTTGGTGCGGGCGGCCTGGACGTCGATCGCCGCCCAGAACAGCCCTTCGTCCTGGCCCGCGTCGGCCAGCACCTCGCCGGTGGGGGCGATGATCTGGCTGCGGCCCATGAAGCGGGTGCCGGCCTCGGAGTCGGCGCGGTCGGCGACCGCGAGGTAGACGAGGTTCTCCAGCGCGCGCACCCGCGTCATGTGGTCGGCCAGCATGTCCGAGCCCATCGGCCAGTTGGTGGGCATGGCGATGAGGTCGGCGCCCTGGAGGGCGAGCTCGCGGGCCGATTCGGGGAAGCGCAAGTCGAAGCAGATCATCACCCCGACGCGGCCGAAGGGGGTGTCGGCCACCCGGGGCGCTCCGTCGGCGCCCGGGTCGACGAACCGGTCCGCGCCGAGGTAGGGCAGGTGCTGCTTACGGTAACGGCCGAGGACGCCGGTGGGCCCGAGCACCAGGGCCGAGTTGTAGACCTGCTCGCCCGCGTCCTCCAGCAGGCCCACCACCGCGTGCACGGAGTGCTCCGCGCAGGCTCGTACGATGCGGCCGATCCTGGCGTCAGCCGAGCTGATCGCGGCGGCGCGCGTCTCGGCGCGGGAGCCGAACAGGTAGCCGGTGAGCACGCACTCGGGGAAGACCACGAGCTGGTGCCCGCTCGCCGCGGCGGCCCGCAGGGTCTCGATGACCCGGTCGACGTTCGCGTCCACATCCGTCCGGTCGACGCTGATCTGAGCGACCCCGACCTGGACGCCGCTCGCGGTAGGTGAGCAGGTCAAAACGTGCCATCCCTTATGTCCGGTGGTGGGTGAATTACCCGGCAGAGTGGCATGCTGCATGCTGCACGTCAAGTCATTGACATGCTGCACGCTGCATGCAAGTGTAGCCCCCCAGAATCGGACATTCCGTGGGAGAGGGGCTCAGTTGTGCCCGAAATAGTGATCGTCAGCGGCGCCGGAGGCGGCATTGGCGCCGCGACAGCGCGCGAGTGCGCGGCTGCCGGCGCGTCCGTCCTCCTGACGGATCAGCGCGCCGACCGCGTGGAAGAGCTCGCCGCCGAACTCCGGTCCAGCGGACACGACGCTCTGGCACTCGGACTGGACGTCACCGACGAGGACGCCGTCGCCGAGGCCGTCAAGACGGCCGTCGACCGATGGGGCCGCATCGACGGCCTGGTCAACTGCGCCGCCACGATCGTGGCGAAACCGCTGGTCGACACCACCTTGGACGACTGGAACCGGGTCATGACGGTCAACGCGACCGGGACCTTCCTGCTGTGCAAGCACGTGGTGAGCGCGATGCTCGCCCAGGGGACGCCTGGGTCGATCGTCAACCTCTCCTCGATCTCCGGCAGGGTCGGCCTGCCCGGCCAGTCCGCCTACTGCGCCTCCAAGGGAGCGGTGTTGCAGCTGTCCCGCCAGATCGCTGTCGACTACGCCGCCGCGGGGATCCGGTGCAACGTGGTCAGCCCCGGATCGGTCGTCACCGAGCAGCTGGCCACCTACCTCGGGTCCCAGCCGGACCCCGAGGCCGCCCGGCAGCGGCTCGTCGCCGGTCACCCGATCGCCCGCCTGGCGGACCCCCACGAGGTGGCCAAGGTGGTCGCCTTCCTGCTGAGCCCCGCCGCCAGCTTCGTCACCGGCGCGGACATGGCCGTGGACGGCGGCTACACCGCCATCTGACCGCCCCGCGGTCCCCCGCAGATTTCCAGGAAGGTACTCGTAAATGTCTCGGCGAACGTCCTTGCCCCCGGCCGAGCACGCCGGACCTGGCGGACTGCTCGACCTGCGGCGTCTGAAGGCCAGTCGCTTCACCTCCATCTGGCTGATCACGCTGCTGCTCTTCGCCGCCAGCCCACTCATCTCGCCCGGCAGCCTGTCCGCCTCCGCGGTGCTGTCCATGCTTCCGTTCGCGGCGGTGATGGCGATCGCCGCGCTCGGGCAGACCCTCGTCGTCGCCCACGGCGGCATCGACCTGTCGGTGCCCGGCGGGATGGCGCTGGCCGCGGTGCTCGCCACCAAGCTGCCCGCCGGGTCGGGAGTCCCGGTCTGGGCGGCCGTCGGGCTCGCGCTGGTCGCGGGGGCGCTGGGCGGCCTGGTCATCGGTTTCGCCGTGGTCCGGCTGTCCATCGCGGCGTTCGTGGCGTCGCTGGCGGTCAACTCCATCCTCATCGGCGTCGTCCTGCAGGTCTCCAGCGGCTTCCCTGCCTCGGCCAGCCCCGCACTGAGCGCGTTCGCGGTCGGGTCGGTCGCCGGCATCCCGAACCTGCTGCTGGTCGCGGTCGTGGTGGTCGGGCTCGCGCACTGGACCGTCCGGCACACGGTGCTCGGCCGGCGGTTCATCGCCGTCGGCGCCGGGCGACCAGCCGCGCGGCTGCTCGGCCTGCCCACCGGCGCCTACGAGATGGGCGCGTACGTGGCGGCGGGCATCTGCTACGCGCTGGCCGGAGTCCTGCTCGCCGGCTACCTGCGGACCCCGGACATCCTGCTCGGCAACACCTACCTGCTCCCGACCATCGCGGCGGTCGTGCTCGGCGGAAGCCTGCTGTCCGGCGGCATCACCAACCTGGCCGCCACCGCCGTCGCCGCGCTCTTCCTCACCCAGCTGGACCAGGTGGTCCTCGCCGCCGGCGCGTCCACCGCCACCCAGCTGCTCGTCCAGGCGGTCGTCCTCGCGCTGAGCGTGGTGGCCCGCGGCGTGTCCTGGGGCTCGCTTCGTACGCGACTGAGATCTCGCGCCCCCGACCCCGCGTGACCGCCGCGCGGCGAGGCTCCGCCCCCAGAGGCCCTGCCTATCAGTAACCCCCAGACAGGAGAACCCCCATGAAGTCCACCAGAGCCCGGCTCCGGGCCCGCGGCACGGCCGCGTTCCTGGCCCTCGCCCTCGGTGTGACGGCCTGCGCCGGCGGGCCGGGCACGCCGGAAAGTGGCACCGCGAGTGCTGTCGAGGCCGTCTACGACAACGAAGCCAAGATCGGTGACGTTTCCCAGCTCCGTCCCATGTCCGACTTCTGCGGCACCAAGCCGGTGAAGGTCGCGCTCGCGGACGGCACTGGCGACAACGCCTTCCGCAAGACGGCCCGCGCCGAGTTCGAGGACGAGGCGAGCAAGTGCCCGAACATCACCGTGCTGCCCTACGCCGACGGCCAGAACAACCCGCAGAAGGCGATCAGTGACATCAAGGCCCTGGTCGCGCAGGGTGTGGACGCCCTCGTGGTCTTCCCCGACGCGGGCGAGGCGCTGCTGCCGACGCTGCGTGAGGCGTACAAGGCGGGCGTGCAAGTGGTGCCGTGGACGGCGAACCCCGGCGGCAAGCCCGGCGAGGACTACACCACGTTCGTCGGCCACAACACCGTCAACGACGGGGTGACCTGGACCCGCTGGATGTGCGAGGCGCTCGGCGAGGAGGGCGGCAACGTCGTCTTCCTCGGCGGCACCCCGGGCAACACGCAGAGCATCACCGAGATGATCGGCATCGAGAAGGAGCTCAAGGAGAACTCCGACTGCGCGAACGTCAAGCTCCTGAACGAGCCGGGCAAGCCGATCGACACCAACTGGAACCCCGCCCAGATGCAGAAGGTCGTGGCCGGGCTGCTCACCAAGTACCCGACCATCGACGGCGTCATCACCGACTCGGGCGACGCGTCCCTGGGCGGCATCCGCGCCTTCCTCCAGGCCGGCCGGCCGCTGCCGAAATGGACCGCCAACGACAACAACGGCTTCGCGTGCACGTGGAAGGAGCACGCGGAGAAGCACCCGACCTTCCAGGCCGTGACCGTGTCGGCGCGTACCTGGATCATCCGTCTCGCGCTGCGCAAGGCCGTCGCCGCGTTCCAGGGGATCGAGAACGACGAGCCGGAGATCATCAACATCCCGATTTTCGAGGACACGCTCGACGAGAGCAAGCCCATGAAGTGTGACCCAGACCTTCCCGCCAGCGCTGTCCTGTCCTCCGAGCTCACGCCGGAGCAGCTCAAGCAGGCCTACAGCTGATCGCTTGTCGTCTTCCGCCGGGCGTACGCCCGGCGGAAGCGATGAGCCGAGTGAGGAGTGATCCTTCGCATGGTCGATTCGACAGCGGGCCTGGTGCTCCGCGGAGTGACCAAGCGCTTCCCAGGCGTCGTCGCGCTCGACGCGGTCGACTTCGAAGTGCGCCCCGGCGAGATTCATGCCCTGGTGGGAGGTAACGGCGCCGGGAAGTCCACGCTCATGGCGGTGGCGTCAGGGGCGCTGGTGCCCGACGCGGGCACCGTCGAGATCGCGGGCGAGCCGATGCGGCAGTCGTCCCCGATCGCCGCCCGGGAGCAGGGCCTCGCCATCGCCTTCCAGCATCCGGCGATTCTCCCCGACCTCACGGTCACTGAGAACCTGCTGCTGAGCGTGCCGGAGCGGCTGCGGCCGTCGTTCGGCGAGGCCCAGGAGTGGGCCCGGGAACGGCTGCGCCCGATGGGGATGGACATCGACCCCGCCGCCGTGGCCGGGCGGCTGACCCTGGCCGAGAAGCAGGCGCTAGAGATCTGCGGGGCCCTGGCCTGCGATCCCAAGGTCCTGATCCTGGACGAGCCGACCGAGCCGTTCATGGCGGCCGAGATCGAACGGCTTTTCGAGGAGATGCGCAAGGCCGCCGCCGGCGGCATGGCCGTGGTCTACATCAGCCACCGGCTCCCCGACGTGATGTCCCTGGCGGACCGTCTCACCGTGCTCCGCGACGGGCAGATCCGCGGCACCTTCCTCGCCTCGGAAGTGACCGAGGAGGAGATCGTCACCCGCATCGCGGGCCGCGAGATCGACGCGCTGTTCCCGCCGCGCCCCTCCTCGGTCGGCGACATCGTGATGGAGGTCCGCGACCTGCGCTCGGACCGGCTCCGGGGGATCACCACCACCCTCTCCCGCAACGAGGTCCTCGGCCTAGCCGGCGTGGAAGGCAACGGGCAGCGCGAGTTCATCCGCGCTCTCGGCGGCGCCGACCCGGTCACCGGCGGCACCGTCACCGTCGACGGCCAGCCCGTGGATCTCCGCAGCCCCCGGCGTGCCCGCCGGGCAGGCGTGGTGCTCATGCCCCAGGAACGGCACATCGAAGGCGTCGCGACCAAGCTCTCGGTCAAGGAGAACCTCGGCGTCGCCGCCACGGACCAGACCGCGACCGCCGGAGTGGTCAAGGGATCGGCCGAGAACACGCTGGTGGCCGAGGAGATCAAGCAGCTCGGCATCAAGGCGGCCTCGCCCGACTCCGCGGTGGAGCACTTGTCGGGAGGCAACCAGCAGAAGGTGGTGCTCGGCCGGTCGCTGCTGTCGGAGCCCAAGGTGCTGCTCTGCGACGAGCCCACCCAGGGCATCGACGTCGGCGTACGGTCCGACATCTATCACCGGCTCCGCGCCACCGCCGAGTCGGGGACGCCGGTGGTCGTGCTCAGCTCCGACAACGTCGAGCTCGCCGGGCTGTGCGACCGGGTGCTAGTGTTCTCCCGCGGGCGGGTCGTCCGCGAGTTGACCGGCGACGAGATCACCGAGCACGCCATCACCGAGGCGTCGCTGACCGCGGCGAACTCCGGCCAGGGCCCGGCGTCGGCCCCGTCGGCCCGGCGCGCGGGCCCGTTCGACAAATTCCGCCGCCTGCTCTCCAGTGAGCAGGCGCCCAGCGTGTTCCTCGCGACGGCGATCGTGCTGCTGGCCCTGGTGAGCGCGACCAGGAGCGACCGCTTCCTGTCCGAGTTCAACATCGCCAGCATGCTGGGCCTGGCGGGGCCCGTGCTCTTCCTCGCCGCCGGGCAGCTCATCGTCATGCTCACCGGCGGCATCGACCTGTCCGTCGGCCCGCTGAGCGGAACCCTCGTGGTCATCGCCTCGTTCTACGTCCTCGACGGGTACGGGGCGGGGTGGTGGATCCTCGGGCTGGTGCTGATGATCCTCGCGGCGGCGGCCGTGGGCGTGAGCAACGGCATGATGGTCAGATACGCGCGGGTGACACCGGTGGTGGCCACCTTGGTCACCTATACCGCGCTCCAGGGGTTCTCCCTGGTCATGCGGGACTCGCCCGGCGGCACGATCTCCAGCGCCGTCACCGAGGCCCTCGGGGCGCGCATCGGCCCGATCCCCTACGCGGTGATCGCCGGCGCGGCCGTCCTCATCCTGCTGGAGGTGATGTCCCGGCGTTCGATGATGGGGCTCCGGCTGCGGGGCACCGGCTCCTCCGAGCAGGCCGCGCGGAACCGGGGCATCCCGGTGGCCCGCGTCCACCTCGTCGTCTACATCGCCAGCGCGCTGCTCACCATGCTCGGCGCGCTGCTGCTGATGGCGCAGATCGGCGTGGGCGACCCCACCGCGGGCGTCAGCTACACGATGGCCAGCATCACCGCCGTCGTGCTCGGCGGGGCCTCGATCTTCGGCGGCCGGGGCAGCTTCATCGGCGTCCTGTTCGGCGTCGTACTCCTGCAGCTCATCCAGAACACCACGGTGTTCCTCGGGATGTCACAGGCGTGGCAGTACTGGATGCTCGGCCTGATGGCGCTGGCCGCGACGGCCGTCTACTCGCAGGTCCGCGTGGCCCGGGCGGCGTAAGGAGGATCTCCTCCCGCGAGGGTGACCTGCTTCTGGTGTGACCTTGGAAAGGACGATGTGATCATGGCTGGGACTGTGGACGCCACGCTTCGCGAACGGGCGCGCCGGGTCATTCCAGGAGGGATGTACGGGCATCAGCGGGCGGGCCTGTTCCCGGAGAACTTCCCGCAGTACCTCGCCCACGGCGAAGGGGCCCTGATCCGGGACGTCGACGGGCGCGAGTTCGTCGACCTGCTCTGCGGATACGGGCCCATCGTCCTCGGCTACCAGCACGCCGGGGTCGAGGCCGCGGCGGCGGCCCAGCGACGGCAGGCCGACTGCCAGAACGCCCCCTCGCCCAGAATGGTGGAGCTGGCCGAACTGCTGGTGGACGTCGTCGACCACGCCGACTGGGCCTACCTGGCCAAGAACGGCACCGACGCGACGACCACCTGCCTGACCATCGCCCGGGCCGCCACCGGCCGGTCCATCATCCTGGTGGCCCGGGGCAGCTATCACGGGGCCGCCCCCTGGTGCACTCCCGGACTGGCGGGGGTGCTGCCGTCGGACCGCGCCGCCCTGCGGTACTTCGAGTACAACGACCTCGCGAGCCTGCGGGCGGCCGTGGACGAGGCCGGCGACGACCTGGCCGGCATCATCGTCACCCCGTTCAAGCACAACGACGGGGAAGATCAGGAGCTGGTCGACCCGGCCTTCGCCCGCGAGCTCCGGCAGGTGTGCGACGCCAGAAACGCGGTGCTGATCCTGGACGACGTCCGCTGCGGCTTCCGGCTGAACTACGGCGGGAGCTGGGAGTATCTGGGCATCCAGCCCGATCTGAGCGCCTGGGGCAAGGCGGTCAGCAACGGCTACACGGTCTCGGCGGTCCTCGGCATCGAGTCCCTGCGGGACGCCGCCACCCGCATCTTCAGTACGGGAACGTACTGGTTCGCGGCTGTGCCCATGGCCGCCGCCATCGCGACGATCCACGCGATCCGCGACGAGGACGGCATCGCCAGGATGGAACGAGCGGGCGAACGGTTCAGGACCGGCATCGTGGAGCAGGCCGAGGCGCATGGCCTCGCCATCTCCTACACCGGGCCCGCGCAGATGCCCTACTTCCGGTTCCTGGCCGACACGGACTTTGAGCGGATGATGCACTTCGCCCGGGTGGCGCTCGACAGCGGCGTCTACCTGCACCCGAGGCACAACTGGTTCGTCAGCGTGGCGCACACGGACGAGATCGTGGACCGGGCGCTCACCGGCACCGAGGCGGCCTTCCGCGCGGTCCGCGGCCGGTTCGGCGAGGGGTGAGAAGCCGGTTTACCGGCTGCGGCGGCGGGACCAGAGGGTGATCGCGGCCGCCGCGATCGCCAGGACCGCGAGGATGTCCACGAGCGGGTGGGCGAGCAGGGTGCTGCGCTCCTGCAGCCACGCCTGGGCCGCGACGGGGAGGAGTGCGGGGGCGTCGACGAGGCCGTTCGTGGTCCAGAACAGCACGCCGGCGCCGAGGATGAGCGCCCCCGTGAGCATGGACGTGGTGTGGAGTTCCCGGCCGAGGACGGTGAAGGCCCGGCCGCGCAGGAGGCGGCGCCGCGCGCCGAGGCGGCGCCACCCGGCGGCGATCAGCAGCAGCGGCACCACCATGCCGGCGCCGTAGACGGCCAGCAGCGCTCCGGCGGAGACCGCGTCTCCGCGGGCGGCGGCGAGGGTGAGCACCGCGCCGAGGATGGGGCCCGCGCAGAACCCGGCGACCCCGCTGGCCGCGCCGAGCAGCAGGGTCTTCAGAATGCCGGTCGCTCCGGCGGCACGGCTGCGGAGCTCGCCCGCGCCCGGCAGCAGGCGTGCCGGGTCGAAACCGAACCCGAGCAGCTGCGCGCTCCCCAGGACGACCAGCAGCACGGAGGCGGCGAGCACGATCTCCTGCCGGTGGGTGGCGAACAGGGCGCCCAGCGCACCCGCCCCCACGCCCAGCGGCACCAGGACCAGCAGCAGGCCCGTGAAGAAGACGGCGCCGTGGGCGAGCAGGCGGGGGCCGCTCCCGGCGGTGGAGGCGAAGAAGGCGGGCATCAGCAGGGCCGCGCAGGGGCTCAGCAGCGCGAGCGCGCCGCCGAGGAACGCGGTGACCAGGCCGACGTCCATCCTCGTCACCGCGCCTTGGCGAGAGCCTGCTCGAAGGCGTCGGTGAACACCTGCTTGGGCTGGGCGCCGGCGATGGGCTGCCCGCCCATCAGGAACACCGGCGTCGAGGGGACCCCCAGTTCCAGGCCGAGCCGTTCGTTCTCGCCGATCTGCTGGGCGGTCTTGTCCGCGGCCAGGTCGGTGCCGAAGCGGCCGGTGTCCAGGCCGAGCTCGCCGGCCAGCGCGATGAGGGCGTCCTCGCTGAGGTCGGACTTGGCGCGTTTCTTGCCGTCCTTGAAGAGCGCCCTGTGGTACTCCCAGAACTTGCCCTGGAGCGCGGCGGCGTAGGAGGCCCGGGCGGCGCGTTCGGACTCCGGGCCGAGGATGTTCACGTCGCGCCATTCGATCCGCAGGTCACCGGCCTCGGCGTGCTTCATCATCGCGGGCAGGGTCTCGTGGCTCCACTGGGCGCAGAACGGGCACTGGTAGTCGGAGAAGACGATCAGCGTCACGGGCGCGTCGGCCGGGCCCGCGGCCAGGGGGTCGTCCGGGTCGCGGCGTTCGACGGAGGTGAGGTCCGGCTGGCCGGAGGCCTGGGTGGGCGCGGGGGACGGCTCGGCCGTCGCGACGGGGGCGGGCCTCTGGGCCATGGCGACCACCAGCGCGATGAGCAGTGCCGCCATGGCGACGATGACGACCGGCACGATCCACGGCCGCTTGGCCGCCTGCCCGGTTCCCGTACTCACTGATTTTTCTCCATCTTCGGCGTGACATCAGTCCGATCGACTATGCCACATAGTCGACTATGCAAGATAGTAGGTCTCGTGCATGATGGGGGTCATGGCGTTTCTCACCCTCTCGTCGTGGCCGCAGACCGTCCGGCTGGCGGTGCGCGGGCTGCGGGGCTGGACGGCCCGCCAGGTGTGGGTCGCGGCGGGTACGGCGGCGGGCTTCGGGCTCCTCCTCGGCCTGGCGACGGTGCTGATCCCCAACGCGTTCTTCGGCCGCGACATCCCGCCGGTGTGGTGGAACTATCCGGTGTGGGTGCTCACGTCCGTCCTCGTCGGCATGCTGGTGGCCACCTACGTGCAGGACAGCGGGCAGGAGAGGGACCGGCGGACGAGCCGGCTCGGCGTCCTGGGAGGGGTGCTCGCGTGGTTCGCGGTCGGCTGCCCGGTGTGCAACAAGCTCGCGCTGCTCGCCCTGGGCTACTCGGGCGCGATCACCTGGTTCGCCCCCGTGCAGCCGTTCCTCGCGCTCGGGGGGCTCGCCCTGACCGGGGTCGCGCTCGTGTGGCGGTTGCGGGGACAGGTCGCCTGCCCCGTGCCGGGCGAGGAGGCCGTACGGTGAGCGAGCCGCCCCGCCTGGGCGCCCTGGAGACCCAGGTGATGGACGTGCTGTGGGATCACGGACCCCGCACCATCCGGGGCATCATCGACCAGCTCCCCAAGCAGCCCGCCTACACCACGATCGCCACCGTACTGACCAACCTCGGCCGCAAGGGCCTGGTCACCGCGCGCCGGGAGCAGCACTCCACCTGGTACGAGGCCCGGATACGCCGCGAGGAGCACGTGGCGTCCGTGATGCGGCACGCGCTGGAGACCAGCCGCGACCGCGCCGGGACGATCCTGCACTTCATCGACACAATCCCCGCCGACGACCTCGACCTGCTCCGCGACTACCTGCGGCGGCGCGACGACGGAGACACCTCGTGACCGCGGGGGCCCTCGTCGTGCTCCTGGTGGCGGCCCTGGCCGTGTCCGCGCTGGCCGGGCCCCGGCTGCTGCGGCACGCCGCCCCCGCCCTCACCCGCCTGCCGCGGGTCGCGGCCGGGCTGCTGGCGGGCGGCACCCTGGCGTGGGTGTTCACCGCGCTGGCGCTCGGGCCGCTGCTGGCCTGGGTGGTCTCCGGCCCGGCTCTGCTGCCCGGCCACGCCGCCGAGGTCTGCCGGCGGTGCCTCGCCGCGGCGAACCCGTTCTCCGGCACGCCCCTCTACACCGCCGTGCCCGCCCTTCTGCTGCTCGTCCTGCCCGCGCTCGCGGCCACGGTCCTGGGGGTGGCGGTCGTACGGGAGATCCGGCGGCGCCGCCGGGCGACCGCGCACACCGGGCGGCGGCTGCGTGACCGGGGCGAGCCCCGCACGGTCCTCGGCCATCGGGTCCTCGTGATCGACGACCCGCGCCCGTTCGCGCTGACCCTGCCCCGGCGCCACGGCGGCATCACCGCGTCCACCGGCGCCCTGCGCGCGCTCGCGCCCGACGAGCTGGCCGCGGTCCTCGCGCACGAACACGCGCATCTGAGCCAGCGCCACCACCTCATCACCACGGTCATGGCCAGTGTCTCCCGGCATCTGAGCTGGGTGCCTCTCATAGCCGCCGGTCAGGCGGCGCTGGGCCACTACCTGGAGATCGCCGCCGACGACGCCGCCCGCCGACGGGCCGGGACCCCCGCGCTGGCCAGGGCGCTGCTCACCCTCGGGGAACACGCGCCCGCCCCGCTGGACGGCGCCCTGCACATGCTCGGGCCGGACCGCATCCGGCACCTCGTGCGGCCGTCCACCGGCGCGTCCGGCGTGCTTCCCGCCCTCGCCGCCACCGCCTACCTGACCGGCCTCGTGCTGCTGGCGGGCATCGTGCACGTGCCGTACGTCGTCGCCGCGCTGCAAGGATGCGCCTGAAGAGGCGGCGGGTGACGTGCGGGGGGTGTTCTCCCGTAGGCTGCCAGCACGCTCTCGGTGCAGGAACCCGGTGAGATTCCGGGGCGGTTCCGCCACTGTGATCAGGCCCGTACGGGTCTGCAGCCAGATACTGGCCGAGGGCGATCCGACCGCTATACGGGGCGAGAACCCCGGAGGAGGAGCCTGGCCATGGCCGCGTCCGCACGTCTGTGCCTGTTGTCGACGTCCGACACCGATCTGCTCTCCGCGCGGGCCAGCGGGGCCGCATACGCGCTGGCCAATCCGGCGCGCGACGGCGACGCCGCTCTCGAAGCCTGTGTGGCGGGCGCCGATCTCGTCGTCGTGCGGCTGCTCGGGTCGCCGCACGACCTGTGGCCGGGGCTGGCGGACGTCCGCGCCGCCGGGACGCCGGTCGTCGTGCTGGGCGGGGAGCAGCAGCCGAACGCGGAGCTGATGGAGCTGTCCACCGTGCCCATCGGGGTCGCGGCGCAGGCCCACCGCTACCTGGCCGAGGGCGGGCCGGTCAACCTGTCCCAGCTGCACGCCTTCCTGTCGGACACGGTGCTCCTGACCGGGGAGGGGTTCGAGCCGCCGGCGGCGATTCCCGCCTGGGGGTTCGCCGAGCGTGCCGCGCCGGTCGACGCCTCCCTGCCGCGGGTCGGCGTCCTCTACTACCGGGCCCACGAGGCCAGCGGCAACACGGCCTTCGCCCACGCGCTGGCCGACGCCGTGGACGCGACCGGCGAGGCCGTCGGGGTGCCGATCTTCGCCGGTTCGCTGCGCAGCGCGCCCGACGACCTGTTCGAGGCGCTCGGGACTCTCGACGCGCTGGTCGTCACCGTGCTCGCCGCGGGGGGCAGCGTCCCCGCGTCGGTGAGCGCGGGCGGTGAGGACGAGACCTGGGACGTGGAGCGGATCGCCGCCCTCGACATCCCGGTGCTGCAGGGCCTCTGCCTGACCGGCGGCCGGGCGGAGTGGGAGGCGAGCGACGACGGCGTCACCCCGCTCGACTCCGCCAGCCAGATCGCGATCCCGGAGTTCGACGGGCGGATCATCACCGTGCCGTTCTCCTTCAAGGAGATCGACGCCGACGGTCTCCCCCGCTACGTCGCCGACCCGGAGCGCTGCCGCCGGGTGGCCGCGATCGCGGTCAACCACGCCCGGCTGCGCCGGGTGCCCAACGGCGAGAAGAAGGTGGCGCTGGTCCTGTCGGCCTACCCGACCAAGCACGCGCGGATCGGCAACGCGGTCGGCCTCGACACCCCGGTCTCCACGGTCCGCCTGCTGCGCCGGCTGCGCGACGCCGGCTACGACCTGGGCCCGCCGGGCGCGGTGCCGGGCCTCGACCTCGGCGACGACACCGAGGCGGGCGACGCGCTGATCCACGCGCTGATCGCGGCGGGCGGCCAGGACGAGGAGTGGCTGACCGCGGGGCACCTCACCGGCGCCCACGTGCGGATCGGCGCCGGGCAGTACGCCCGCTGGACGGCGGATCTCCCCGCCGCGCTGCGCGAGAGGATGGCCGAGGCGTGGGGTGAGCCGCCCGGCGGCCTGTTCGTCAACGACGCGGGCGAGATCGTGCTGGCCACGCTGGTCGCCGGGAACGTGGCGCTGCTCATCCAGCCGCCCCGGGGCTTCGGCGAGAACCCCGTCGCCGTCTACCACGACCCTGACCTGCCGCCGACCCACCACTACCTGGCCGCCTACCGCTGGCTGGAGTCCCCCGAGGCCGACGGCGGCTTCGGCGCGCACGCGGTGGTGCACGTCGGCAAGCACGGGTCGCTGGAGTGGCTGCCCGGCAAGAACGCCGCGCTCTCCGCCGCGTGCGGCCCCGACGCGGTGCTGGGGAGCCTGCCGCTCTTCTACCCGTTCCTCGTCAACGACCCCGGTGAGGGCGCCCAGGCCAAGCGCCGGGCCCACGCCACGATCATCGACCACCTCGTCCCGCCGATGGCGCGCGCCGAGACGTACGGCGACATCGCCCGGCTGGAGCAGCTGCTCGACGAGTACGGCAACATCGCCGCGATGGACCCGGCGAAGCTGCCGGCCATCCGCGGCGAGATCTGGTCCCTTCTGCGGGCCGCGGAGATGCACCGCGATCTCGGCCTGGACGACCGCCCCGAGGACGACGCGTTCGACGACTTCGTGCTGCACGTCGACGGCTGGCTCTGCGAGATCAAGGACGTGCAGATCCGCGACGGCCTGCACGTGCTCGGCCAGGCGCCCACCGGTGAGGCCCGGGTCAACCTGGTGCTCGCGATCCTGCGGGCGTCCCAGGTGTGGGGCGGGGTGGGCGACGCGATCCCCGGCCTGCGCGCCGCGCTCGGCCTGCCCGACGACGCCCCGACGGCCACCGTCGACCTGTACGAGGAGCGGGCCCGCTCGCTCGTCACCGCGATGGAGGCGGCCAACTGGGACCTTTCCGCCGTGGACGCCCTGCACGACGACCCGGTGGTCCGTCAGGTGCTGGCCTTCGCCGCGGCCGAGGTGGTGCCGCGCCTGGACCGTACCGCCGACGAGCTGGACGCGCTGCTGCACGCCCTGGACGGCGGCTACGTCGCGGCGGGCCCGTCGGGGTCGCCGCTGCGCGGCCTGGTGAACGTGCTGCCGACCGGCCGCAACTTCTACACGGTCGACCCGCGCGCCATCCCGTCGCGGCTGGCGTGGCAGACCGGCCAGGCGATGGCCGAGTCGCTGGTGCGGCGCTACCTCGACGAGACCGGCGGCTATCCGGCCTCGGTGGGGCTGTCGGTCTGGGGCACCAGCGCGATGCGCACCGCGGGCGACGACATCGCCGAGGTGCTGGCCCTGCTGGGGGTGCGTCCCGAATGGGATGACATGTCGCGGCGGGTCAGCGACCTGAAGGTCATCGACCTGGCCGAGCTGAGCCGCCCGCGCATCGACGTGACCGTGCGGATCTCCGGTTTCTTCCGCGACGCCTTCCCGCACGTGGTGGCGATGCTGGACGACGCGGTGCAGCTGGTGGCCGGGCTGGACGAGCCCGACGAGATGAACTACGTCCGCGCGCACGCCCGCGCCGACCTGGCCGGGCACGGCGACGCGCGCCGGGCGACCACGCGGATCTTCGGCTCGAAGCCGGGCTCCTACGGCGCCGGGATCCTGCAGGCCGTCGAGTCGGGCACCTGGCGCGACGACCGCGACCTGGCGGAGGTCTACACGGTGTGGGGCGGGTTCGCGTACGGGCGCGGCCTGGACGGGGTGCCCGCTGCGGACGACATGCGCACCGCCTACCGGCGGATCAAGGTCGCCGCGAAGAACGTCGACAGCACCGAGCACGACATCGCGGACTCCGACGACTACTTCCAGTACCACGGCGGCATGATCGCCACCGTGCGCGCGCTGACCGGGTCCGATCCGAAGGCGTACGTGGGCGGCTCGACCTCGCCGGACGCGGTGCGGACCCGCACCCTCCAGGAGGAGACCAACCGGGTCTTCCGGGCGCGCGTGGTCAACCCGCGCTGGATCGGGGCGATGCGGCGTCACGGCTACAAGGGCGCGTTCGAGCTGGCCGCGACCGTGGACTATCTGTTCGGGTTCGACGCCACCGCCGGGGTCGTCCACGACTGGATGTACGAGTCGCTGGCCCGGTCGTACGTGCTCGACGCGACCACCCAGGAGTTCCTGCGCAGGTCGAACCCCTGGGCGCTGCGCGGCATCGTGGAGCGCCTGCACGAGGCCGCCGAGCGCGGCCTGTGGGCGGAGCCGGACGAAGAGACGATGAAGGCGCTGCAGCGGGTCTACCTGGAGGTCGAGGGTGACCTCGAAGACGGCGCGTGACGATCGGGGGACGGCGGTGACCACCCACGTGCACGTGGTGGGCTTCGGCATGGGCCCGCACCACCTGACGGGCGAGGGCGCTCAGGCCCTGGCGGCGGCCGATTACGTGCTCGCCGCGCGCAAGGGCGACGGCGACGCGCTGCTGGACGTGCGCCGCCGGATCTGCGCCGAGCACGGGCTGGACCTGGTCGAGGTCGCCGACCCGGAACGCGACCGCGACGACCCGGCCGACTATCCCGCCGCGGTGCGCGCCTGGCATGCCGCGCGCGTGGACGCGTACGCCCGGGAGCTGGCCGCCCGCGGCGGGACGGCGGCGTTCCTGGTGTGGGGCGACCCTTCGCTGTACGACTCGACGCTGCGGATCCTCGACCGGCTCGGCGAGCGGATGGACCTGACCTGGGACGTGATCCCCGGCATCAGCGCCCCGCAGGTGCTGGCCGCGCGGCACCGGATCGTGCTGCACGAGGTGGGCAGGCCGGTGCACATCACCACGGCGCGCCGGCTGCCGGAGGCGGTCGCGGACGGCCGGCGCGACATCGTGGTGATGCTCGGCTCCGAGCGGAACCTGGACGGCCTCCGGGAGTTGCCCGGCTGGCGGATCTGGTGGGGCGCCAACCTCGGCGCGGCCGGTGAGCGGCTGCTCTCCGGGCGGGTGGGCGACGTGCTGCCCGGCCTCCACGCGGCCAGGGAAGCCGCCCGTGAGGAGGCGGGCTGGGTGATGGAGATCTGTCTCCTGCGCGCTCCGGAGAGGGGGTCCGCGCCGTGAGCGGTCTGCTCGTCGCCGGGACCACCTCCGACGCCGGGAAGTCGGTCGTGGTCACCGGGCTGTGCCGGGCGTTCGCCCGCCGCGGCGTGTCAGTGGCGCCGTACAAGGCGCAGAACATGTCCAACAACTCGATGGTCTGCCACTCCCGCGACGGCTCGGCCGCCGAGATCGGGCGCGCCCAGTGGGTGCAGGCGCTGGCCGCCCGGGTGACGCCGGAGCCCGCTATGAACCCCGTCCTGCTCAAGCCCGGCTCCGACCGCCGCAGCCACGTCGTGGTGATGGGCCGGCCGGCAGGCGAGGTCGCGGCGACCGACTTCACCACCGGCCGCCGCCACCTCGCGGCGGCCGCGCACGCGGCCTACGACGACCTGGCCGCCCGGTTCGACGTGATCGTGGCGGAGGGGGCGGGCAGTCCCGCCGAGATCAACCTGCGTTCCAGCGACTACGTGAACATGGGGCTCGCCCGGCACGCGGACCTTCCCGTCGTCGTGGTCGGCGACATCGACCGCGGCGGCCTGTTCGCCTCCCTGTTCGGGACGGTGGCGCTGCTGGAACCCGCCGACCAGGCGCTGATCTCGGGCTTCGTCGTCAACAAGTTCCGCGGCGACCTCTCCCTGCTACGGCCCGGCCTCGACCGGCTGGAGTCCCTGACCGGGCGGCCCGTCCACGGCGTGCTGCCGTGGCATCCCGGCCTCTGGCTCGACTCCGAGGACGCCCTCGACCTCGACGGCCGGCGCGGCCCGGACGGCGCCCGCGTGCGGACGGCGGTCGTCCGGCTGCCGCGGATCAGCAACTTCACCGACGTCGACGCCCTCGGCCTGGAACCCGGCCTCGACGTCGTCTTCGCCTCCGCCCCGCGCGACCTGGCCGACGCCGACCTGGTGGTGCTGCCCGGCACCCGCGCCACGCTCGCCGACCTGGCGTGGCTGCGCTCACGCGGCCTGGACGCCGCGATCGAGGCGCACGCGCGGGCGGGCCGGCCGCTGCTCGGGATCTGCGGCGGCTTCCAGATGCTCGGCGCCGAGATCAGCGACCCGCACGGGGTGGAGGGCCCGGCGGGCACCCGGGTCCCCGGGCTCGGGCTGCTTCCCGTCACGACCTCGTTCCACCCCGGCAAAGTGCTGCGCCTGCCGTACGGGGAAGCGCTGGGGGCGACGGTCACCGGCTACGAGATCCACCACGGGCGGGTCACCCGCGCCGGCGACGTCGAGGAGTTCCTGGGCGGGGCCCGGTCCGGGCTGGTCTTCGGCACGATGTGGCACGGCGCCCTGGAGGGCGATGCGTTCCGGGCCGCTTTCCTCGCCGAGGTCGCCGGGCTGGAGCCCTCCGGGGCGAGTTTCGCGGCGGCGCGGGAACGCCGGATGGAGCTGCTGGCCGACCTGGTCGAGGAGCACCTCGACGTCGACGCCCTGCTCACGCTGGCCCGCACGGGAGCACCCGCCGGCCTGCCCACCCTGACCGTGGAGGCGGTGCGATGAGGGTCCTACTGCTGGGCGGCACCGCCGAAGCACGTGAACTGGCCCGTCTTCTGGTGGACGCGGGTGTGGACGTCACGTCGTCGCTCGCCGGGCGGGTGGCACGTCCCCGGCTGCCCGTGGGCCGGGTGCGGATCGGCGGGTTCGGCGGTGTGCCCGGCCTTCGCGCGGCACTCGCGGACTACGGTCTCGTGGTCGACGCGACCCACCCGTTCGCGCGCGGCATGAGCGCCAACGCGGTGGAGGCCTGTGCCGCGGAGCGGGTTCCGCTGCTCCGGTTGGAGCGGCCGGGCTGGGAGCCCGACCCGTCCTGGCGGTACGCCGCCACCCACGACGAGGCCGCCGAGCTCGCCGCCGAACTCGGGGAACGCCCCTTCCTCACCGTCGGGCGGCAGGAACTGGCCCGGTTCGTGCCGTCGCTGCGCGAGGCCGCCGTGCTGGCGCGGGTGGTGGACGCCCCCGGCATCGAGCTGCCTCCGGGCTGGCGTCTTCTCACCAGTCGCGGCCCGTACACGCTGGACGGCGACCTCGGGGTGATGCGCGGGCATGGCTCGGACGTGCTGGTCACGAAGGACTCCGGCGGCTCGTACACGTGGCCCAAGATGGAGGCCGCGGCCAGGCTCGGCGTCCCCGTCGTGGTGGTCGCCCGGCCGGAGCCGGACCCGAGGGCGCCGGTGGTCGGCGCGGTGGGCCCGGCTCTCGACTGGGTACTGTCGCACCGCTGAGCGAAAACGCGGCCGAGTGCGGTGAACAGCCGGGCACTGGTCTCGGGAGGACGCCGACCGGGCCGGAGCGCGGCGAACAACCGGGCGCTGACCTCAGGGGGACGCACCGCTGAGGTCAGTCGCGGCCGAGCGCGTCGAGGGCGGCGAACAGCCGGGCGCTGGTCTCGGGTGGGCGCACCGCGATGCGTACCCACGTGGCGTCGAGGCCCGGGAAGGTGTCCGCCCTGCGTACGGCGACGCCGCGCTCCCGTAGCGCCTCGCGGACGCCTGGGCCGGGGCGGGCCAGGACGAACGAGGTCCGTGAGGGCAGCACCTCGATGCCACGCGCGCCGAGGCCGTCCACCAGGGCCTCCCTCCACTCGGCGATCTCCTTGGCGCGGCGTGCAGCCTCGGCGGTCGCCTCCGGGGAGGTGCACGCGATGGCGGCGGCGATGGCCGGGGTCGACACCGACCACGGGATCTGCCTGGCCTCCAAGGCGGCGATGGAGCGGTCGCTGCCCACCACGTAACCGGCGCGGATGCCGGGGATCGACCAGTGCTTCGTGAGGCTCCGGATGACCAGCAGGCCGCGGCGGCGGTGACCGGCGAGCGACTCCGGCTCCCCCTCGACCGTGTCCATGAACGCCTCGTCCACGACCACCACCCGCTTGGGACGGCGCAGCCGCAGGATGTCCTCGGCCGGATGCAGGACTCCGGTCGGGTTGGTGGGGTTGCCCAGCACCACGAGGTCCGCGTCGGCGGGCACCGCGTCCGGGTCGAGCCGGTAGCCGTCCTCGGGGCGGCACTGCACCACGGTGACCTGGTGCCCGGCGCGTTCGAGGGCCGCGTGCGGCTCGGTGAACTGCGGGTGCACCACCACGGCATGGCGCCACTGCTTCCACCGGGCGATCAGTTCGAACGCCTCGGCGGCTCCGGCGGTGACCAGGACCTCGTCCGTACGGCGGCCGTGCAGTCCGGCGATCGCCTCGCGCGCGGGGGTGGCGTCCGGGTAGGAGACGGAGTCGCGCACCCCTTCGAGCAGCGCGGAGTCGAGCCACGCCGGTCGCGGCCCGGGGTAGACGTTGACGGCGAAGTCGATCAGCCCCGGCCCGGTCTCCCGGTCGCCGTGGTGGTGCAGGGGCTCGACGGGCGCGGGCTCGGGTGCCCTATCGCCCGTATGAAGCGACGCGGCTGTTTTAGCGCCGGTACGAGTCGACGCGGCCACCGGCTCAGGTGCCGTGTCGCTGGTACGAGCCGACGCGGCTTTATTGCCGGTACGAGTCGGCGGGGCAACCGGCTTGGCCACGGCCGCCGCCTCCGCGAACCGCTGGGCCAAGTGCGGGTGGCCCGCCCAGTGGACGTGCAGGTAGGAGGCGTGCAGGGTGGGCGAGGCGACGCCGATGAGCTCGCCGTCGATGTCCCAGGCCGGGGTCCAGCCGGACGGGTGGCGGGTCAGCGCGGTGCGGTGGAACTCGTGGCCGGTCACCTCCTCCCCTTCGCGCGACAGCAGGTCGTCGCCCACCGCCTTGGCCACCGGGTACCGCAGGGTGAGGCGGTCGGTCATGGTGGCGGTGGCGCCGATCGCTCCAGCCATCGGGGTGCCGTCGAGGGCGTCGAGCAGGTAGAGCAGCCCGGCGCACTCGGCCACGGTCGGCAGCCCCGCCGTGACCGCGTCGCGCACCTGGGTCAGCAGCGGCACGTTGCGGGCGAGCTGCCGGACGTGCATCTCGGGGAAGCCGCCGCCGAGCAGCAGCGCGCGGGTGCCGTCCGGCAGCGACTCGTCGGTCAGGGGGTCGAAGGGCACGACGCGGCATCCCGCCGCGGTCAGCAGTTCCGCCGTCTCCGCGTACAGGAACGTGAACGCGCGGCCCGCCGCGACCGCCACCACGGGCGCCTCCCCGCCGACGGGACGCACCTCGGCGGCCGGATCCCACGGCACGGCGTCCAGGCCGGGTGCCGTGCGGGCCGCTTCCAGTACGGCGTCGAGGTCGACGTGCCGGGCGACCCGCTCCCCCAGCCGGGCCACGGCGTCCGCGGCCCCGTGGCGCTCGGCCGCGGGCACCAGGCCGAGGTGGCGGGACGGCGCGGAGAGAGCGTCGTCGTGCGGGACGACGCCGAGCACCGGCAGCCGCAGGGAACGCTCGACCTCGGCGACGTTGCGGGCGGAACCCGCCCGGTTGAGGATCACGCCGACCACCTCCACCGCCGGGTCGTACGCCGCCGTGCCCGCGACGATGGCGCCCGCCGAGCGCGACATTCCGGCGATGTCGACGACCAGCACCACCGGCGTCCGGGTCAGGCGGGCGACGTGCGCGGTGGAGGCGAACCCGTCGGTGCCGAGCCGCCCGTCGTGCAGGCCCATCACGCCCTCGATCACGGCCACGTCGGCGTCGCGGGCGCCGTGCAGCAGCAGGGGGACGATCCGCTCCTCCCCCACCAGGTGCGGGTCGAGGTTGCGGCCGGGCCTGCCTGTGGCCAGGGCGTGGTAGCCGGGGTCGATGTAGTCGGGGCCGACCTTGTGACCGGAGACCCGCACGCCGCGGTCACGCAGCGCGGCCATGAGGCCGGTCGCCACGGTGGTCTTCCCCTGTCCGGTGGAGGGTGCGGCGACGGCCAGCCGCGGCAGGGTCACCATTCGATTCCTCTCTGTCCCTTCTGCCCGGCGTCCATGGGGTGTTTCACCTTGGTCATCTCGGTGACGAGGTCGGCGGCCTCCAGCAGTTCAGGCGCCGCCCGGCGGCCCGTGATGACGACGTGCTGGCGGCCGGGGCGGTCGCGCAGCGCGGTGACGACGTCTTCGAGGTCGATCCAGCCCCAGACGATCGGGTAGGTGAACTCGTCGAGCACGTACAGGTCGTGGGTCTCGGCGGCGAGCCGGCGCTTGATCTCCTGCCATCCTTCGGCGGCGGCGCGGGCGTGGTCCTCGTCGCCGCCCTGCTTCTTGGCCCACGACCAGCCGGAGCCCATCTTGTGCCATTCGACCGGCCCGCCCTCGCCCGTCTCCTCGTGCAGCTTGCCGAGGCGTTCGAGCACGGTCTGCTCGCCGATCCGCCACTTGGCGGACTTCACGAACTGGAAGACCCCGATGTTCCACCCCTGGTTCCACCCGCGCAGGGCGAGCCCGAAGGCGGCGGTGGACTTCCCCTTCCCGTCGCCGGTGTGGACCATCAGCAGCGGCCGGTTGCGGCGCTGCCGGGTGGTCAGGCCGTCGTCGGGCACGGTGAGCGGCTGTCCCTTGGGCATCAGGCCTCCTCTTCGAACGCTTCGGAGGCCCATCGGGCCACCTCTCCGATGACGGTGACGGCGGGCGGGCGGACTGCTCCGGCCGCGCGGGCGATGTCCCGCAGCGGCGCCTGCACCACCTCCTGGTCGGGGTGCCCGCCGCGCGCGACGACGGCCGCCGGTGTCGTCGCGTCCATGCCGTGTACGAGCAGCGCCTCGGTGATGGCGGCCAGGTTGGCGACGCCCATCAGCACCACGAGCGTCGTCCCGGAGGCGGCGAGCGCCGCGTAGTCCAGGCTGCTCTGCGGATGGCCGGGCGGGACATGGCCGGAGATCACGCTGAACCCCTGGACGAGCCCGCGGTGGGTGACCGGGACTCCGGCGAGCGCCGGAACGGCGATCGCGGAGCTGACCCCGGGCACGACGCGCACCGGCACGCCCGCCTCGGTGCAGGCGATGACCTCCTCCATGCCGCGCCCGAAAACGAACCCGTCCCCGCCCTTGAGCCGCACCACCCGCCGGCCGGCCCGCGCGTGGGTGATGAGGAGTTCGTTGATCCGCTCCTGCGGGGTGAAGGGGCCGCGGGGCATCTTGGAGACGTCCACGATCTCGGCGCCGGGGGCGGCCCACTCCAGCGCCCCGGCCGGGGCCAGATGGTCGACCAGCAGCACGTCGGCCTGTTCGACGGCGGCGCGGCCGGCGACGGTCATGAGCCCGGCGTCGCCGGGCCCGCCGCCGACGAGAACGACCGCCCCGGGGCTCAGGGCTTCGAGCGTGCCCATCAGGCGACCCGGCCGGTGACCACGTTCACGAGCCCGCCGGCGCTGACCCGGGCCATCGGCACGTGCTCGGCGCGCAAGTGGCCCGCCAGCACCTCGGCGAGGCCCAGCCTGAGCGGGCCGTCCTCGCAGTCGACGACGACGCTCGGCACCCCGAGGGCGGCCAGGCAGCCGGCGGCCTGCCGGGAGCGGGCCACCGCGTCGGCCCCTGAGGTGGCGCGGCCGTCGGTGACGAGAACCAGCAGCGGGCGCATCCGCGCGTCGCGCAGCCGTTCCCTGCGCAGCACCCGATGGGCCTCCACCAGGGCCTCGGCCAGCGGTGTGCGTCCTCCGGCGGGCAGTTCGTCCAGGAGAGCGGCGGCCACCTCCACCGACCCGGTCGGCGGCAGGGTGAGTGCGGCGCCGTCACCCCGGAAGCTGATCAGCGCCACCTTGTCGCGGCGGCGGTAGGCGTC
The DNA here is from genome assembly GCF_040675175.1 of Nonomuraea sp. NPDC049649. Lineage (NCBI taxonomy): Bacteria > Bacillati > Actinomycetota > Actinomycetes > Streptosporangiales > Streptosporangiaceae > Nonomuraea > Nonomuraea sp. NPDC049649. The sequence continues at coordinate 31,369 of NZ_JBFAOH010000021.1, read as the reverse complement.
GGTGAGCAGGGAAAGGATCGCGGTCTTGACCTGGACCATGCGACGCCGCGCCGCCATCGACCCCGAGGCGTCCACACAGAAGAGCAGCAGATTGGCCTCCCGCCCCTCCCGCACGGCGACGCGCAGGTCAGCGGGGAGCAGCACGACCCGCCTGCCGGTCCTGTCGCCGACGTCGCGGCACTCGGCGGCTGCACCCTGGGCGGCGTGCCCCTGGGCGGCGTGGCGTTCTGCGGCGGCGCGCAGCGTCTCGACCAGGTGGAGCGGGCCGGTGCCCGTGCCGCTGCCGACGCGGCGTCCGCTGGAGCCCAGGGCTCTGCTGCGGCGACCGGGGCTGCCCTGGCCTACGCCGTCGACGGTGAAGAGCCGGGGCCGGTACGCCGCCTGGGCCCGATCGACGGTCTCGCCGCCCGGGGCGGCGGGCTGTCTGGAACGCTCGGGTTCCCTCGGGGATTCGGCTTCCGTGTCGGGGGCGGTGTCGGCGGGTTTGGGGCTGGTGTCGGCGGTCTCGTAGTCGGACGCCTCGGCCTGGTTCTCGACCGATGCCCCGCCGGGCGCGTCCCCGGCCTGGTCCTCGACCGGCGTCTCCCCTGCTCGCTCCTCGCCCGGTGCGTCCTCGGTCGGTGCTGCGCCGGGTGGGTCTCCGTCCGGCGGCTGCGGGGGTTGCGGTAGTTCGTCGTCGCCGAGTACGCGGTCGAGCAGGTCCTCGTCGATGCCGGGGGCGTCGAACGGGTTCCGGCGGCGGCGGTGCGGCAGCGCCAGCAGGGCCGCCGCCCGGATGTCGTCGCGGGTGACGTGCCGGCGGCCCGTCCAGGCGGCGTGGGCGACGGCGGTGCGGGCCGTGACGATGTCGGCGCGCAGGCCGTCCACCTCGAACGCGGCGCACACTTCGGCGATCTTGAACATGGCGGCGTCGCCCAGCAGCACGCCGCCGAGCCGGGCGCGGGCGTCGGCGATCCGGCGGGTCAGGTCGTCCTGCCGGTCGGCGTAGCGGGCCGCGAAGGCCGCGGGGTCGCGGTCGTACGCGAGGCGCCGGCGCACGATCTCGACGCGCCGGCCTGGGTCGCGCGGGGCGGCCGCCTCGACGGTCAGGCCGAACCGGTCGAGCAACTGGGGGCGGAGCTCGCCCTCCTCGGGGTTCATGGTGCCGATCAGTACGAAACGAGCCGCGTGGCTCAGCGACACCCCGTCGCGCTCGACGGTGACGCGGCCCGTCGCGGCGGCGTCCAGCAGGAGGTCCACCAGGTGGTCGTGGAGCAGGTTGACCTCGTCCACGTAGAGGACGCCGCGGTGCGCGCGGGCCAGCAGCCCCGGCTCGAACTCGACGGCTCCCCTGGTGAGCGCCTTCTCCAGGTGCAGCGACCCGAGCACTCTGTCCTCGGTCGCTCCGACGGGCAGTTCGACGAGCCGCACCGGCCTGCCGGCCACCTCGGCGCCGGAGCCGAAGGGGCCGTCCGGTGACGACTCGGCCGGATCGCGCGGGTCGACGGAGAAGCGGTCTCCCTCGTACACCTCGATCCACGGAAGGACGTCGGCGAGGCCGCGGACGGTGGTGGACTTCGCGGTCCCCTTCTCGCCGCGGACGAGGACGCCGCCGATCTCCGGGCTGATCGCGGTGAGGACGAGGGCGAGGCCCATGTCGCCGAGGCCGGAGGCCGTCGAGGGGTCGTACTCGCAGCCGAGGATGGCAGAGAAGGGGTATTTCGTTGGCACGTGTGAGGCTCCCGCTCGCTAGGCCAGACGTCATCGACACGCGAGGCCGGTCTTCGGACTTGTCGAGTCGCTCACGAGGAGTGCTCGATTCACCGCAGCGGGCCTGTGCCGGAATCTCACCGGCTTCCCAGATTCTCCCCGTTGACCTTCCCCACCGTTTCCGATGGCTGGGCGCGGGGGCACCTCACGTTGACCACCACGATAGCCTCCCTTGACGTGCCAGTCTCCACAGGCCCTCTGCTGACCGTCGTCGGCGTCGGCGCGGACGGGCGGCTCGACGAGACCGCCGCCGCGCTGGTCCGCGACGCCGAGGTGCTGCTCGGCGGCCGTCGTCATCTGGCGGCCGTCCCCGAGGTGGCGGGTCAGCGGCGGCTGCCGTGGCCGTCGCCGCTGGCGGAGGGGCTGCCTGAGCTGCTGGACGGGCTGCGGGGGCGCCGCGTGGTGGCCCTGGCGTCCGGTGACCCGATGCTGTCGGGCGTCGGCACGACCCTGGTCCGTCTGCTGGGGGCCGGCGGCGTGCGGGTGCTCCCCGCGGTCTCCTCGCCCGCGCTGGCGCGGGCGCGCATGGGCTGGTCGGCCGAGGAGTCGGTGGTGGTGACCCTGGTGGGGCGGCACGAGGCCCGGCTGCTGCGGGAGGTCGCCCCGGGGCGGCGGCTGCTCCTGCTGACCTCCGGCCCCGGGACGCCGGCGGTCGTGGCCGGGCTGCTGGTGGACTCCGGCAACCCGGACGCGGTCGTCACGCTGCTCGGTGATCTGGGGAGCCCGGAGGAGTCGCGGGTGACCCGGACGGCCCGTGAGTGGGTGGACGTGCCCCCCGGCGAGGTTCCCGCCCTGCACGTGCTGGCCGTCGAGATCCCGGCGGCGAGCATCGGCTGGTCCTCGGCCTGGGTCGCGGGCCTGCCCGATGACGTCTTCGAGCATGACGGGCAGCTCACCAAGCGTGATCTGCGCGCCTCGGCGCTGGCCCGCCTCCGGCCCGCGCCCGGTCAGCATCTGTGGGACGTCGGGGCGGGGGCGGGGTCGGTCGGCATCGAGTGGCTGCGGGCGCATCCGGCGTGCCGGGCGACCGCCGTGGAGGCCGATCCGGCGCGTGCCGCGCGGATCGTGCGCAACGCCGTCCGGCTGGGTGTGCCGGACCTCCGCGTGGTCGAGGGGCGGGCGCCGGAGGCGCTCGCGGGTCTCGACGCCCCCGACGCGATCTTCGTCGGGGGCGGGGCGAGCAGGCCCGGTGTGCTCGACGTCTGCCTCTCGGCTTTGCGGCCGGGCGGGCGGCTGGTGGTGCACGGTGTCACGCTGGAGACCGAGCAGGTGCTGGCGGAGGCGTTCCGTGCCCGCGGCGGGGAGCTGACCCGGATCGCGGTGGAGACCGCCCGCCCGGTGGGGACGTTCACCGGGTGGACGCCGGCGCGCACCGTGACGCAGTGGAGTCTCAGTCTCTGAGCTTCGCCGACCGGTCCCGTCCGGCGCTGTAGAGGTAGGACTCCCCTCCGCCTCTCTGGTCGAGCGCCCGCCCGACCATGATCACTGCCGCCTGCCGGAGCCCGGCCTCCTCTACCTGGTCCGCGATCGTGCCGACCGTCCCGTGCAGGACCAGTTCCTGCGGCTGGCTGGCGCGGTACACGACGGCCACCGGGCAGTCCGGGCCGAGCACCGGCTCCAGTTCCGCCATCAGCTCGCGGGTCCGGGTGATCGCGAGGTGGAGCACGAGGGTCGCGCCGGTCGCCGCGAACGCGGTCAGCGACTCGCCCTGCCCCATCGGGGTGGAGCGGGCGCGCGTACGGGTCAGCACCACCGACTGGGCGACGAGCGGCACGGTCAGTTCGCTGCCCACCCGAGCGGCGGCCGCGGCGTACGCGGGGACGCCGGGGGTGACCTGCCAGGAGACGCCCGCCGCGGCCAGGCGGCGGGTCTGTTCGTGCAGGGCCGAGTAGAGCGACGGGTCGCCCGACGTCAGCCGCACAATCCGGCGGCCCGCCCGCGCCGCGTCCACGAGGAGTGGGGTGATCTCGTCCAGGTTCAGGTGCTGGGTGTCCACGAGTTCCGCTTGCGGGCCGCAGTGCGCCAGCACGCCGGGGTCGAGGTAGGTGCCGGGGTAGAGGACGAGGTCGGCCTCGGCGAGCAGCCGCGTGGCGCGTACGGTCAGCAGGTCGGCCGCGCCCGGCCCGGCGCCGACGAAGTGGACGGTCACCGGACGTACCTCGGGGTCCAGACCCCGGCGGCGGAGACGCGGGTGGACGAGGCGCCCACGATCAGCAGGCATCTCATGTCGATGGCCGCCGGGTCCAGTTCGCCCAGCGTGGTCACGGTCAGCGACTCCCCGGCGCGGCCCACGTCGCGGCCGACCACGACGACGGTGCCGGGGCCGCGGTGCTTCAGCAGCACGTCACGGGCGGTCGCGATCTGCCGGGTGCGGCTGCGCGAGGCCGGGTTGTAGATCGCCAGGACCAGGTCGGCCTCGGCGACGGCGCGCAGTCTCCGCTCGATGACCTCCCACGGTTTGAGCCGGTCCGACAGGCTCAGCACCGCGAAGTCGGCGCCGATCGGAGCTCCGGCGCGGGCCGCCACCGCCTGGACGGCGCTGACGCCGGGCAGGACGCGCACGGTCACCTCGGCGAAGGCCGGGTCCTCGGCCGCCTCGAAGACGGCGGCGGCCATCCCGAAGATCCCGGCGTCGCCGCCGGAGACCACCGCGACCTTCTCGCCGCGCCGGGCGAGGTCGAGGGCGAACCTGGCCCGCTCCACCTCGACGGTGTTGCCCGACGCGTGCCGGTTCAGGCCGGGGCGCTGCGGCACCCGGTCGACGTACGGGCCGTAGCCGACGACGTGGTCGACCTCGGCGAGCGCGGCTGCGGCCTCGGACGTGAGCCAGTCGCCGGGGCCGGGGCCAAGCCCGACGACAAGCAGCTCAGCCACCCCGGCGGCGGAGGTCTCAGCGGCGGAAACCCCCGCCTCGGCCGCCCCGGCGGCGGACATCTCGGGCGTCTCCGTGGTGTTCCGGGAGCGTGGGCCGTTGAGGCTGTCTCCGGTGACGACGATCAGGGAGAAGTACGGGACCTTCGTCTCGTCCACCTCGGTCACCGGCTGCCACCGCTGCTCGGGCATGGAGGCGCGCTCGACGTACAGGGCGTGGTCGAGGCGGCCGGCGGCGGTCAGGGCGCGGCGTACGGCGGGGAAGGTGCGGCCCAGCTTCATGATGATCGCGCCGTCGGTGCCGGCGAGGCGGCGGGCGAGTTCGGGTTCGGGCAGGGTGCCGGGCAGGACGGTCAGCACGTCGGTCTGGCGTACGAGCGGGCTCCCGGTCAGCGCTGTGGCGGCGAGGAAGGCGGGGACGCCGGGCACGATCTCGGTCGGGTATCTCTCGGAGAGGCGGTCGTGCATGTACATGTACGACCCGTAGAAGAGCGGATCGCCCTCGGAGAGCAGCACGACGTCCCGTCCCTGGTCGAGGTGGGCGGCGAGCCGGGCCGCGGACTCCTCGTAGAACTCCGCCAGCGCCCCGGTGTAGCCGCCGGGATGGTCGGTGGAGTCCGTGGTCACCGGGTAGACCAGCCGCTCTTCGATGACCTCGGTGGGGAACAGCCCGGCGGCGATCCGCCGCGCGTTGGACTGCCTGCCCCGGGCGGAGTGGTAGGCGATCACGTCGGCCTGCCCGATCAACCGAGCGGCTTTGAGGGTGAGGAGTTCGGGGTCTCCGGGGCCGACGCCCACCCCGGCGAACCTGCCGGTGCTCATTCCGCCTCCTGGGCGAGGGCGTTGAGCGCGGACGACGTCATCGCCGAGCCGCCGCGGCGGCCCCGCACGGTGACGAACGGGATGTCGATGCCGTGGCCGGCGGCGAAGTCCTGCAGCGCCTGCTTCGACTCGGCGGCGCCGATGAAGCCGACCGGGCAGCCCACGATCGCGGCCGGGCGGGGCGCCCCGTCGATCAGCAGCTCCAGGAGGTGGAACAGGGCGGTCGGGGCGTTGCCGATCGCGACCACGGCCCCTTCGAGGCGCGGCTCCCAGAGCGAGACGGCGGCGGCGGTGCGGGTGGTCCCCCACTCCTCGGCCAGGCCGGGCACCCGCGGGTCGCCGAGGGTGCAGATCACCTCGTTGCGGGCGGGCAGCCGGCTGCGGGTCACGCCCTTCACGACCATCGTGGCGTCGCAGAGGATCGGCGCTCCCGCGACGAGCGCGGCGCGGGCGGCGGGCACCAGGCGCGGGTGGATGACGAGGTCGTCGGTCAGGTCGATCTGGCCGCTGCCGTGGATCATCCGGACGGCCAGCTTCTCGGCGTCGGCCGGCACCGCGGACAGATCGGCCTCGCGCCGGATCGTCGCGAACGAGTCGAGGTAGATCTGGGGTCCGCGGTCGACGTACGCGTAGCGGCGGTTCGGCCGGCGCGGCAGGGTGTCGGGTATCGGGTTCATCGGGTTTCCTCGGGGATCAGGACGCCACGCCAGGGGGTGACGACGAGTTCGGGGGCTGCGGCGCAGAGCCGTGCCACGGCGGCGCGGTCCAGCCCTTCCTCCGGCACCTTCCGGTGAACGCCTCCGGGGACCGGGCCGAAGGGCAGGGGCGGGGCCGCGGCGGGGACGTCACGGGATCGGGCGACCGGTTGGATCAACGGTTCAGGTAGTTCGGCGACGTGCCAGGGAGCCTCCGGGCCCGTGCCGCGTACGTCGAGAAAGCGCCGGGCGAGGTCGGCGAGGTGCGTGTGAGCCTTCCGCAGAGGAACGACAGGGCACCACCCGTCACCGGCCCGGAGCTGGGCCGACCCGTCGCCGAGCGCCACCAGGCCCAGGTCGCACGGGCGGTCCAGCAGGTCCCCGCGGCCGTCATCCAGGACGAAGAGGAACCGGCCGGGCAGCCGCCCCAGCTCGGGGTCGCCGCAGAGCGCGGCGTCCAGAGCGGCGACCACGGGACGCAGGTCGGCCCGGCCGCCGGCCAGCCCGGTCTGCGGGGACGCCAGCACGTTGCGCGCCAGGTCGTGCGCGCGGCTGGGCAGCAAGCCGGTCGCCTCCAGGGCGGTGATCACCTCGTCGGGGAGGCGTCCGGTGCCGGGCATCGCGCGTAGTTGCAGGTTGGCGCGGGTGGTCACATGAACGTGCCCGTCCCCGTACCGCTCCGCGACCCCGGCGAGGGCGTGCAGCGCCGTCGCGGAGACCCTGCCGCCGGGGAGACGCAGCCGCACGAGCAGCCCGTCGGCGGCGGGCCAGGGGCGGAGCACGCCCGGGCAGCGGTCTGGTCGGAACCGGTTCATGTCACCTGGCCTCCCGGGCGTATATCGGGCCGGTCTCGATCCACAGCCGTCCGTCCGCCCGGCGGAGGGCGACGGGTGGGGTGGGTGCAGGAATCATGAAGGGCCTTCCTGGTCGGGGTGGACGCTGATCTGCGGGACGCCGGTGCGGGGGTGGGCGTGGACGTCCGCCGTCACCTCGTACACCTCGGCAAGTAACGCCGGGGTGAGGACCTGGGCGGGCGGGCCGTCGGCGACGACCTGACCGGCGTGCATCACGCAGATCCGGTCGCAGAAGGCGGCGGCGAGGTTGAGGTCGTGCAGGGCGATCACGGCGGTCACGCCCAGGCCGCGCACCAGCCGCAGCACGTCGAGCTGGTGGCGCAGGTCGAGGTGGTTGGTGGGCTCGTCGAGCACCAGCGTGCCGGTCTGCTGGGCCAGGGCGCGGGCGATCAGGACGCGCTGTTTCTCCCCGCCCGACAGCCGGTCGAACGGCGCCTGGGCGAGCGCGGTGACGCCGAGCGCGTCCAGGGCGTCCATGATGATCCGCCGGTCGCCGTCGTCGTCGCCTTGAAAAGCCTTCTTGTACGGGCTGCGGCCCATCGCCACGACCTCGTACCCGCTCAGCTCGAACTCCCCGGGCGGCTCCTGCACGACGGCGGCGAGGCGGCGCGCGAGCCGGCGGCCGCTCATCCGCCAGATGTCCTCGCCGTCCAGCAGCACCCGCCCCGAGGTGGGGCGCCGTGCGCGGTAGAAGGTGCGCAGCAGGGTGGACTTGCCCGCGCCGTTGGGCCCGGTCAGCGCGACGACCTCGCCGGGCGTCAGGTCGAGGACGGCGTCGCGTACGAGGTCGCGGTCCGCGACGGCGACGCCCACCCGCTCGGCGCGCAGGTGACCGGGCGTCATGAGGCCGCCTTCCGCCGCATCAGCCAGAGGAAGAACGGGCCGCCGGCGAGCGCCGTCAGGATGCCGACCGGGATCTCCTCCGGCGCGATCACCGTACGGGCCGCCAGGTCGGCGGCGATCAGGAAGGCCGCGCCCAGCAGCGCGGCGGCCGGGAGCGCCCGCCGGTGCCCGGCGCCGGTCAGCAGGCGCACGATGTGCGGGAGCATCAGCCCGACGAACCCGATGGCGCCGCTGACCGCGACGACGGCGCCGACCATCAGGGCGACGAGGACGAAGAGGCAGGCGCGGAAGCGGTGCACGTTCAGCCCCAGGGAGGCGGCCGCCTCCTCCCCCGCCAGCAGCAGGTCGAGCGGGCGGGACACGCCGAGCAGCGCCACCGTGCCGAGCAGCACCGCCGCGGCCGGGATCGGGACCAGGTCCCAGGAGGTGCCGCCGAAGCCGCCCAGCATCCAGCGCATCGCCGACTCGGTCTTGCGCGGGTCGCCGGAGGTGACGATGAGGTAGCCGGCGATCGCCGAGAGCACTTCGGCCGTCGCCACCCCGGCCAGGATGAGCCGGACCGTGGTCATCCGGCCGCCGGAGCGGGCCAGGACGTACACCAGCGTCAGCGCGCCCAGCGCCCCGATGAACGCGGCCAGCGGCAGCGAGAACGCGCCGAACACCGTGAGGTTGAGGACCAGGACGAGCACCGCGCCGACGCTCGCCCCGGACGAGACGCCCAGCAGCATCGGGTCGGCCAGCGGGTTGCGCACGAGGGCTTGCAGGGCCATCCCGCAGACCGACAGCGCCGCCCCGGCGACGCCGCACAGCAGCACGCGCGGCGCCCGCACGTCCAGCACGATCGTCTCCCTGACCGGCGGCCAGGTGGGGTCGACCAGCGCGGGCACGGCCCGGTGGGCGAGGATGCCCCACACCTCGCCGGCGGCCAGCGGGACGGACCCGGCCGCGATCCCGGCCGTGGCCGCTGCCAGGACGAGGGCGGCGAGCAGGGTCAGGACCAGCGCGTACGGCAGGCGGGGCACGGCGGCGGCGAGCGCGGTCACGAGAAGCGGTCCGGGTGGAGCTGCCCGGCCAGCGACTCGACCCCTTCCGGCACCCGGACGCCGAGCACCGTGGCCGACAGCGGCAGCACCGCGAACCGCTGCTGCTTGATCGCCGGGACGTCCTTGAGCGCCGGGCTGGACAGGAGGAACCTCTTCTTGTCCGCCACCGGCCGGTCGCCGTAGTCGTAGATGACGATCGCCTCGGGCGCGCGGTCGGCCACCTGCTCGAACGACACGTCGCCGAACGCCTTGCCCAGGTCGGCGAAGAGGTTCACGCCCCCGGCCCGGCTGATCATGTCGTTGCCGATGCCGGCCCCGCCCGCGGTGAACGCTGTCTTGTCGCCGCTGTCGTACACGAACACCTTGACCGGCTCGGCGCCCCGCACCTTCTCCTCGACGCTCTCCAGCACGGCGCGCATCTCCGCGACGCGCCGTTCGGCGCGGTCCCGCACGCCGAAGATCCGGCCGATGGTACGGATCTCCTCCTCCAGGAGATCCACGGTCACCGGGCCGTCCGGGCAGGCCTCCAGGCTGAGGTACGCGTCGATCCCGGCCTTGGCCAGCGCTTCCCTGCTGCGCCCTCCCTCGTCGAAGGCGCTGCGGAACCCGCCGTACACGAAGTCGGGCTCGGCCGACAGCAGGACCTCGTACGACGGATACTCCTCCGCGAGCACCTTCACGCTGTCGTAGGCGGCTCGGTACTCGGGCGGGATGCGGTCATCCAGGAAGGCGGTGCCGGCCATCGACCTCTCCAGCCCGAGGGCCAGCATGATCTCGGTGACGTGCTGGTTCATCGTGACCGCCCGCTGCGGGGGCCGCTGGTACGTGGTGGTCACCCCGCAGTTGGTCACCGTGACCGGGTAGCCGGCGGCGGTGGGCCGGGGCGGGGAGACCTGCGCGGTGCCGCATCCAGTCATCAGCGCGACGACCAGCAGGATCGTGAAAGGGAGCGAGCGTGAGCTCGTCATGGGCGGAGCCTTTCCTGACCGGCGTGACAGGGCGGGATCGGTCAAGCAGGCGCCCACGCCGAGCAGGGGAAATGGCGTCGTGTCGGCATCGTGGCATGGCGGCCACCGTCCTCTCTTGGGGAGATCCGCCCCAATTTCTTCGAGGAGGCGACCGCGTGAGTCTCCTGGCTCCCGGGTCAGCGCTCGCCCCGGCCTTCCCACCCGCACGGGCAGTGGCGTGTTCGGGGTCCGCTCGCCGGTCACAGTGGCGGGACCGCGCCGGATTCACACCGGCTTCCTCGTTCCGCCGTCGCCTACGTCCGGCATCGTCTCATAGATGTTCCTGCACCTTCGGAACAGCCTGGGCACATTGACGGGGACGGGGAGAAAGGATACGTTCCGGTGGATTTCACGGTTGTCCAAGGGAAATCCGGTGAGAAGCCGGTGCGGACGCGCCACTGTATCCGGGACGCAGATCCCGGGAGCCAGGTCGCTTGGCAGCCGTGACCTCGGTACATGGGACGCGTCAACCCTGAGGAGGATCGATGAGCGGGCTGTCCACCCCGTCTGCCATTCCCTTTCCACGGCTCGGCCCCTGGCTGCTCGCCGTGCCTGTGCTGCTGCTCGTGGCGTACCTCGTCCTGATGGACAACGGCGCGGTCTCGCAGACGGGCGCCTTCCTGCACGAGCTGATGCACGACGGGCGGCACCTGCTCGGCGTGCCGTGCCACTAGGGGACGGCGTGGTACGGACCTTCGTGGTCAGGGGCCTGCTCCTGGGGCTCCTGGCCGGACTGATCGCGGGCGGATTCGCCTTCGCCTTCGGGGAACCGCAGGTGGACGCGGCGATCGCGCTGGAAGAGGCCGCGGACGGGCACTCGCACGGCCACGGCTCGGAGGCCGAGGTCAGCAGGCCGGTGCAGAAGGCGGGGCTGTTCCTCGCGACCGGGCTGTACGGGGTGGCCGTGGGCGGGATCTTCGCGCTGGTGTTCGCCGGGCTGCGCGGGCGGGTCGGGCCGCGGTCGGACGGGCTGCTGGCGCTGGCGGCGGCGGGGACGGCGTTCGTCGCGGTCATTCTCGTCCCATTCCTGAAATATCCGGCCAACCCGCCTGCCGTCGGCGACCCCGAGACCATCGACAGCCGGACCTTCCTGTACGTGGTGATGGTCCTCGTCGGGCTGGCCGCGGCGGCGATCGCGGTGGCGACGTCCCGCCGCGTCCACGCCGGACCGTGGCCCCGATGGCTCGCCTCCGTGGTGGCGTTCCTCTTGCCGGTGGTGGCCGCCTGGGTGCTGCTGCCCACGGTCGACGAGGTGCCCGACGGCTTCCCCGGCACGCTGCTGTGGGAGTTCCGGCTCGCCTCGATCGGCACCCAACTCGTCTTCTGGGCGGCCTTCGGCGCGCTCTTCGGCTGGGCCTGCGACCGGGCGGCCCAGCGCGGCGCGGCTCCGGTGGGCGCCGCCGCGCCAGGCTGACGTGCTGTTCATCCGGCACGCCACCACCCCGGGTACGCGCGGTTCCTGCTTCCCCACGGACGAGGACGCGGACCCCTCCAGCCTGACCCGGGCCGTCGTCGTGGCCTCGGCGGGGTTCGCCGGGGTCACGGCGGCCTGGGTCGCTCCGGTGAGCGCCGCGCGGCAGACCGCCGTTGCGCTGGGGCTGGCGGTGCGTGAGACGGCCGCGCTCGCGGAGGCGGACTGCGGCCGGTGGGGCGGTCTGTCGTACGAGCGAGTCGCGGAAGAAGAGCCGGACGCGCTCGCCCTGTGGCTGTCAGACCCCGGCGCCGCTCCGCACGGCGGTGAGCCGCTGACCGCGCACGCCGCCAGGGTGGCGCGCTGGCTCGACGGCGTGCGGGAGGAGCCGGACGGAGTCGTGGTCTGCGGTGTCGGCACGATCCGGGCGGCGCTGGCTCACGCGCTCGGGCTCGGCCCGCTCGGCGCCGCCCGCTTCGACCTGGCTCCCCTGTCCACCACCCGGCTTACCGTCACCAGGGACGGCTGGCGGGTCGCCCACGTCAACCGCCCGTTGTGATCACGCGTTGCCCAGCACGCGAGTGACCTCGATCTCCAGGACCACCCTGGACGGGTTCGGCCGGGGCGGCTTGTAGCGGGCGGCGTAGCGGCGCTCGGCGTCCGCGACCTGCTCGGGTTCGGTCCGTACCACGGCCCGGCCCTCCAGCGTCGACCACCGGCGGCCGTCCACCTGGCACAGCGCCACCGGCGCGCCGGTCTCCCCGATGAGCCTGGCCTTGTACGAGGTCCCGGAGGTGATCACGCGGGCGATGCCGGTCTCCAGATCCAGGGTCGCCCCCACCGGCACCACGTGCGGCGGCCCGGCGGAGCGGGCGGTCGAAAGAGTGCACAGGTGCCGCTCCTGCCAGAACGCGGCGAACCCCTCCCCCTGCTCGGCCAGGTTCACGACCCTCCTCAGCTGCTCCGCGAGAGCAGCATCGTACATCCGCAGCTGGTGACGCGGCTGTCCGGCATCGGCGTGAAAGGTTCACGACCGGTGTGCCCTCAGCCTGCGGCGACTCACCGCGTACCGCTCCGTACAGGCTTCGCGGGGTGTCAGCGGCACGCCTGCGTGGAACGATTGGCACGTGCATGTCGGCAGGCCCCTCCTACGTGCCTTGCGTGCCACGGTGTTCGCCGTGGCCTGCGTCCTGGTGTCGGCCGGGATGCACGTTCTGGCCGGTGGCGCCGCCATAGCGCCCGGTGTCCTGGTGCCGGCGCTGATGCTGACCTGGGCCGGGGCGTACGCCATCGGAGCCTGTCAGCGCGGCGGGGGCGTGCTGCTCGCCGCCTGCTCGGCCGCCCAGTACGGCATGCACTGCCTGTTCACCGTCGGCGCCGAGCCGGTGCCGGTTCCGCTGACCCATGTCCATGGCGACAGCGGGGTGGGCATGTTCCTGGTCCACGCGGCGGTGGCTCTGCTGTCGTCGTGGTGGCTGGAGCGCGGCGAGGCCGCCCTGGCCATGATCGCGCACCTGGCCGTCACCTCGCTGAGCGTGCTCTGGGCCCGGCTGCTGCTCCTGCTCGCCGTCCCGCCGGTCACCGGACGGCAGCCGCTCCGCCCCCGGGTGGATCACGAGCCTGCCCGGCTGCGGCGGCTCCTGCTCGCCGCCAGCCTGCGCCGCCACGGGCCTCCCCCGTTCGCCGCCGCTCTCTGACAGGGCCGTAAGCCCGTTTCACGGCCGCGGCCGGCCGCCCCGTTTCCCCGCCGTCCCCACGTACGGCCGAACACACCTTCTCGCGGCGGCGCGCACCCGTCGTGGCGCGCGCCCTTCCACGGAGACCCCATGACTTCTACCGAAACACGCCCTGACGCCGCCCCCGAACCCTCCCCCGGCCCGTCGCCGGTCTGGGCCTCACTCAAGCCGCTCATCCTCCGCCTGCATTTCTACGCCGGAATCCTCATCGCCCCTTTCCTGCTCGTCGCCGCCTCCACCGGCCTGCTGTATGCCGCTTCCCTCCAGATCGAGCAGGTCGTGCACCGCCACGAGCTGACCGTTCCCGTAGGCGAGCAGCGGCTGCCGCTCACCCGGCAGGTCGCCGCCGCGCAGACCGCGCGTCCTGACGGGAAGGTCACCGCGGTGCGCACCCCGGGCGGGGCGAACGAGAGCACACACGTCCTGATGGACGTGCCCGGCCTGCCGGAAAGCACCCAGCTGGCCGTCTTCGTCGATCCCTACACGGGCCAGGTGCGCGGCACGCTGGAGAGCTACGGCGGCGCGGGCGCTCTCCCGGTCCGCGCCTGGATCTCCAACCTGCACCGTCACCTGCACCTGGGCGAGCCGGGCCGGCTCTACAGCGAGCTGGCGGCCGGTTGGCTGTGGGTGGTCGCGCTGGGCGGCCTGGCGCTCTGGGTCACCAGGCGCCGCCGTACCCGCCGGCTGCGCAGCCTGCTCGCCCCCGACCGGTCGCTGTCGGGGGCGCGCCGGCGCCTGTCCTGGCACGGGTCCGTCGGCCTGTGGGCGGTGCTGGGCCTGCTCTTCCTGTCGGCGACCGGCCTGACCTGGTCGAAGTACGCCGGGGAGAACGTCGGCGAGGTACGTGCGGCGCTCGGCTGGACGACGCCGGTGCTCAGCACGTCCTCCGGCGACCACGCCGCTCATGCCGGTGAGGGCACCGGCCACCAGCACGGCGGCACGACCGCGGACGTCGACCAGGTCACCCGGGCCGCGGCGGGCGAGGGCCTGTCCGGCCCGCTGGAGATCGTGTGGCCCGCCGAGCCGGGCGCGCCGTACGTGGTCAAGGAGATCGACAAGACGGTCCCGCAGCGCCTCGACCAGGTCGCCGTCGACGCCGGCTCCGGTCAGGTCACGGACGTGCTGCGCTTCGCCGACTACAACCTCGCCGCCAAGCTCACCCAGTGGGGCATCGACGGGCACATGGGCCTGCTGTTCGGCCTGGCCAACCAGATCGTGCTGATGCTGCTGGCGGCCGGGGTGATCACGCTCATCGTGCTCGGGTACCGGATGTGGTGGCAGCGCCGTCCCACTCGGGGTTTCGGCAGGCCGTATCCGCGCGGCGGCTGGCGCCGGCTGCACTGGGCCGTCCTGGCGCCCCTGGTCCTCGTCGTCGCGGCCGTGGGCTGGTTCCTGCCGCTGATGGGCCTGTCCCTGCTCGCCTTCCTGGCCGTCGACGTCCTGCTGGGCCTGCGTGCCCGCGCGGCCCGGGAGGAAGCGTGACCTTCCTCCCGGGCCGCGTCTGAGGCGATCAGCTGGTCAGCTGGGTGGCGAGGAGGCGGGTGTAGGCGCCGGAGCGGGTGAGGAGTCCGGCGTGGGTGCCGGTCTCGGCGCCGCGGCCGTCGCCCAGGACGACGATCCGATCGGCGGTGCGGATGGTCGACAGGCGGTGGGCGATGACCAACGTGGTGCGGTCGCGGCGGGCGGCGGGAGATGTAGGTTCTCGGACGTGAGCGATATTCGCCTTCTCGGTCCCGAGGACCTGCCTCTGTGCAAGCGGCTCGAAAGCGATCGCGGCTGGGCCACCGACGAGGCCAAATGGCGGCTGATGTTCGAGGCGGGCGAGGTCTACGCCGTCGCCCGCGGTCCGCGTGGCCACCCCGGACGACCACGCCGCCCTCCTCGCCCTGGACGCCGAGGTCACCGGCGCCGACCGGAGCAAGGCGCTGACCGCCCTGCTGTCCTCGGCCGAGCGCGCGGTCGTCACCGACGGCGGCTACGCCGTGGCCCGGAACGCCGGCCCCCACCGCGTCATCGGCCCCGTGGTCGCGCCGTCGGAGGAAGCCGCCCGCGACCTCATCCTGGCCGCCGCCCACGGCGCCGACCGCGACGTACGGATCGACCTGCTCGACGCCTACCCCGGCCTGCGTCCCTGGATCGCCGGGCTGGGGCCGGTCCAGGGGCCCTCGGCTCTGCCGACGATGGTCTACGGCGCCGGCCGGCCCCCGGGCGACCGCGGGCGTTACGTCGCGCCCATCCTCATCTCGATGGGCTGACCGGCCCGTCTGTTACCACGTCCGCCCGGGCCGGTAGGCGTCGTTGACGTCCACGGGGGCGGCGCCGGCCGCCGTGCCGCCACCGGGGATGTGGATCGTGCCGCCCACGGCGACGGCGGCGGTCCCGTGCCGGGGCACCGGCATCGGGACCAGGCGCACCCAGCGGTCGCGCGCCGTGTCGTACGCCTCGGCCTCGGCGAAGACCGTGTTGGGGTTCGTCCCGTCGTGCCGACCCTCGCCGCCGAACGTGTAGATCGTGCCGCCCACGGCCGCGGCGGCGATCCCGCCCCGGGCCGTCGGCATCGGCGCCCGCTCCGACCAGCGGCGCGTACGCAGGTCCAGCGCGTACACGGTGTCGCGCACGTTGACCTGTCCCCGGTCGCGCCCGCCGAGCACGTAGAAGGTCCGGCCGACGACGGCGCCGCCGACGTGGTCGCGCGCCTGCGGCAGGCTGGGCAGGGTCTCCCACCGGCCGGTCGCGACGTCGTACGACGACACGAGGTCCACGGTGTCCTGGAGGCCGCCGGGGCCGGGCGTCAGCGTGCGCATGCCGCCCGCGAGATAGATCTTCGTCCCTCGTACGCCCATCGCGGCGCTCCCCCGCTCCAGGCCGGCCGGCATCGGCGGCAGCGGCGACCACCGGTCGGTACGCGGGTCGTACACGAAACTGTCACGCAGGGCCTCCCAGGACGCGCCGCCGGACAGCCCGCCGAGCACGTAGATCCGGCCGCCGACCGTCGCCACGTTGGGGTGGTTCATCACGACGGGCAGCGGGGCCGCCTCCGACCAGGTGTCGCGCCGGGTGTCGTAGACCTCCATCCGCCCGGTGGTGACGACGCCGTCGCCGTCCGGGACGATGCCGCCGATGAGGTAGACCCGGTGGCCGACCGCGGCGACGCTGTGCTCCTGGCGGGGACCGCCGCCGATCGCCGCCCGCGCCAGCCACCCCTTCCCGTAGGTCGGTTCGGACGCGACGGGGGTCGTGGTGGGCGCCGGATGGCCGGGGTGCGCGTGCGCGGGGAGGCTGGGGCCCGCGGCCAGGGCCGCGCCGAGGAGCAGGGCGATTCCGCGTCTCATGACGTCTCCTTGTTCGGTGATCCGTACGGTTCACGCTCGCCGGGAGACGGACCCCGGGCCAGGGCTGCGTTCACCCAGGGGTCGGCGGCCCCTGGCTACGACCTGCCGCCGGGGTCACGATGGAGAGGTGAACCTCCGCGAACTCGCCGCGTTCCTGAAGACCCGCCGCGCCCGCGTCCGGCCGGCCGACGTCGGCCTGCCCGCCGGCCCCCGCCGCCGGGTGCCCGGACTGCGCCGGGAGGAGGTCGCGCAGCTCGCGAGCCTGTCGGCGGACTACTACACCGAGCTGGAGCGGGGACGCGGAGCCCAGCCGTCGGCGCAGACGCTGGCCGCGCTCGCCCGCGCGCTGCGGTTGGAGGGCGACGAGCGCGATCACCTGTTCCTGCTCGCCGGGCGGCCTGTCCCGGGGGCGCACGGCCCGACCGCGCACGTCCAGCCGTCCATGCTGGCCATGCTGGACCGGCTGACCACCACACCCGCGATGATCATTACCGATCTGCACGAGACGCTGGTGCAGAACGAGTTAGCCGCCGCGCTGATCGGCCGGCATCCGATGCGGCGCGGCCCGGAGGCCAGCTACGTCTACCGGTGGTTCACCGATCCCGCCGCCCGCGCCCTCTACCCGGCGGACGAGCACCCGCACCACTCCCGGGTCTTCGTCTCCGACCTGCGCGCGGTCACCGCCCGGCGCGGCGGCGACGCCCAGGTAGGGCGGATGGTGGCGGTGCTGCGGCGGCGCAGCGCCGAGTTCGCCGCCATCTGGGACGCCCATGACGTGGCGCTGCGGCGGGCGGACCACAAGCGGCTGGTCCATCCGGAGCTGGGGATCATCGAGGTGGACTGCCACAGTCTCTTCAGCGAGGACGGCCGCCAGCGGCTGCTCTGGTTCACCGCGCCGCCGGGCAGTCAGGGGGCGGCTCAGCTGGAGTTGCTGTCCGTCATCGGCACCCAGGACCTGGGCCATGACGCGGTGAACTCCTTCACCGGGTGATCAGGCACGTACGACGGTGGGCCGCATACAACCGCGGCCCACCGTCATGTCCACGGGAGGCTATCGGTCAGGAGTACCAGCTGATGATCGGGTACCAGATGACCCCGGTCCGGGCCAGGAGCCTGACATCCCAGTACAGGAAGGTGAAGACACCCGCCACCAGGAGCGCGGAGGCGGTCAGCATCGCGGCGCGCCCCGGCCTGGCGGCCATCCAGCGCTGCACCCGGCCACCGGCCACGACCGTCAGGATGAGGAAGAGGAGCGCGAGGATGACGATGTTGCCCACGGACTGCATCATGAAGGACACCGCGCCGTAGAGCGGGTTGTGGCTGTCGGCGACGTCGCGGAACAGGTGCCGGTAGAGGCCGAACGGCCTTCCGACGAGGAACGCGCCGATCAGCACGCCCATGAGGACGGAGCGGGCGTGGGGGTGACGCCGGGCGATGTTCGCCATGGGATCCTTGACGATGCCCAGTGCCGCGAGTCCCAGGTAGCACAGGATCAGCCCGATGATGCCGAAGACCACCATCGACTGGATCAGCCGCGGCGACAGGCCCGAGGCGACCGTGGCGGTCGAGTACTGCGGCATGTGGGTGCCGAACAGGGCCGCGACGACTCCGTAAGCGGCTGAGACGGAGGCCATGCCCGCCACCAGCCAGGCCAGCGGCGGCAGGGCCATCAGCACCCGGCCCTTCACCGACTGCTTCTGCCCCAGCAGCGGGGCGACGGCTCCCAGCGCCGCGATGTTGCAGGCGGTGAGCGTGCCGCCGAGACCGCTGGCGAAGGCGAAGAGAACACCGGACATGATGCCCGCGATGGGGGCGTCCGTTTCGTGGCCGATGATGGCGCTGGTGACCCCGTCGCCGATCACCCGGTCGACGAACGGCGCCGACCACAAGACGGTCAGGGCGAAGCCCGCCAGCACGCTGAAGAGAATCGTCCGCCCGCGTCGTAATGTGATGGCCGGCTCCGAGGCGAGGCGGGTTTCCGTAGTTGTCACGATCCTTGCTCCTTTCGGGTTATGGAGAAGGCGGACGGACGGCCGCCCGTCCGAACGTCTTGAGAAGGAGTCGGACTCAGTCCCGCAGCACGTGCGCCGACCCCATCGCTGTTGCGCGGAGTTCAGCGCTTCGGCGATGAAACTCTTCGGGAAATATGCGGCGAGCAGCGCACCGGCGGAATAAATCAGCCGGCGCGGCCTTGGAGACATTCACCGACGACTTTAGCGAGCTGAGTAACAGGAATTACTTCCAGGATGCTGGTCAGGATCAATATCTACGCTTCGGCCGTGACCAGCCGTCTTCACCGCGTGATGTCGGCCACCGACACCACCGTGCGCTCCGGAAGGTCGGCCACTCGCGTCAGCGCACCCGTACGGATGTTCCACGCCAGAAGCCTGCTGCGCTCCGACCCGTCAGAACGGTAGATCAGGCTGTGGATGAGGACGGCGTCGTCACCGAGCCACCCTTTCACCGGGCAGCCCCCGACTCCGCACCGCGTGTGGGAGGTCGAGTCGCTCCACGGCAGCTCGAGCGCCCGGACCAGCCGCCCGCTCCGGACGTCCGCCACGATCACGACATCGGCCTGCCCGTCCGCGCCGTCGACCCGTACGGTCTGAGCGACCAGCTCACCCCGCCGCCAGCCCGTCCCCCACACACTGCCGCTGAGCATGACTGTGCTTCCAGGAGCGATCTGTTGTAGGGGGACGGTCGTTTCGGACACGCGTTCCCCGCTCGACGTCCATACGGTCAGCTTCGCATCCGGGGTCATCCGTACGATCCCAGACGATGACGGCGTCGGCCTGGGGCAGGGCCGCCTTCGTGCCGTCCGGGCTCAGCGACGCGGAGCTGAGCGCGGTCATCTCGTTTCCTCCTGCGTCCCGCACGGGCTCCGGTTGCAGCTCGTCGATCACCCGCATCCGGCCGTCGGTGCCCAGAACGTATATAGGTACATCTGTCCGTATGTGTTGGAAGAGAGCAAGAGCGCCGGGTACAGGCAGGCCGGACAGCTTCGCCGCGCTGCCCGGGTCCACGGCGATCCGCTCCGGCAACGCCGACGAAGTGCGGGGCAGCCGCGCCTCATCCTCGGGGATCGGTGCTCTGTCGATGGCTGTAGTGATCGGCACGGACGCCATGTGAGGGCCTTCGCCGGCGGGCTGCAGGGCGACGATGCCTCCCAGAAGCCCCGCGAGGCCTGTCACAGCAACCCCGTACGCGACGACCCTGGCGCGCATCCTCCGCCGCTCCATGCCAGACTCTCCCCGCCTCGTACATCGGCCACGGATGCTGCTGGCGTCAGCGTCACATATCCGGAATGCTCGCACCAGCCCTCCGAGTGCTGCACCGCATGGACGCGGCGAGCCGGGGCAACGTCCTCGTGGTCGCGGAGGTCAGGACTGTGCCGCGCCGGCGGCGAGCTCTCGTACGGTCTCCATGTCGTCGAAGTGCACCTTGCGGTCGCCGACGATCTGATACGTCTCGGCACCCTTGCCCGCGATCAGGATGACGTCGTCCGGCGCGGCCACGGCGAGTGCCCGCGCGATGGCCGCCCGCCGGTCGGGGACGCGCTCGTAGCCGGTGCCGGTCGAAACCAGTCCAGGGATGATCTGGTCGATGATGGCCTCGGGGTCCTCACCGCGCGGGTTGTCGCTGGTGACGATCACGTAGTCCGAGCATGTGCCCGCGACCTCACCCATCGGGGCGCGCTTCGTCGCGTCCCGGTCGCCACCGCAACCGAACACCGTGATCACGCGGCCGGCGGCGAAACCCCGGATGGTCGTGAGCACCTTTTCCAGGGAGTCGGCCGAGTGGGCGTAGTCCACGATCACCGACACTCCGGCCGGGGTCCGGTACGGCTCGAACCGGCCCGGGATCGAAGGCAGCTGCCTCAGCGCCCCCAGGACGGCCTCCAGGTCGTGCCCCAGCAGATGGCAGGTGGCGATCACGGCCAGCGAGTTGTGGACGGCGAACCGACCGGGGACCGGTACGCGTGCCTCGTACTCGCGGCCGGCGTGGTGCAGGACGAACCGGGTTCCCGTGGCGTCGATGACCAGGTCCGTCGCCCGGAAGCCGGCGGCAGCGTCGTCCAGGCCGTACGTGGTCGTCGCGCCCGGCATCAGCTGGACGATGTCCCCGGTGACCGGGTCGTCCGCGTTGGCCACCGCCCGCTTGCACAGGCCGCCGAAGAGCAGCAGTTTGGCCTGCGCGTACGCCGCCATGGTGCCGTGACTCTCCAGGTGGTCCGGCGTGAGGTTGGTGAAGATGCCGACGTCGATGTCCGCGCAGTCCACCCGGTGGAGCTTCAGCGCGATGGAGGACGCCTCCATGACGACGGTTCCGGCCCCCCGGTCACGCATGCGGCGCAGGATGTGGTGCAGGTCGGCCGACTCGGGGGTGGTCGGGGTGTTCTTGTCCACCTGAATCGGCTCGGAGGCGACGCGGTAGCCATCCGTGCCCATCACGCCGACCCGTTGTCCGGCCCCGAGGCGCAGCACTGCCTCGACCATGTAGGAGATCGATGTCTTGCCGTTGGTGCCGGTGACGGCCACGACGTCCATCTCTCGGGCGGGCTCCCCGAAGTAGCGGGAGGCTACGGCGGGAACCGCCGCCCGGGTGTCGGCCACCTGCACGACACACACATGCGACGGCACTGTTTGCCCGATCGGCTGTTCCACCAGAATGGCGACGGCGCCACGCTCGACGGCGTCCTGAATGTACCTGTGCCCGTCCAAGCGGGTGCCCCGCATCGCGATGTACATGGCCCCCGCGGTCATCCGCCGAGAGTCGTAGGCGATGCCGGCCCGGACGACTGTCGCCTCCGGGTCGCCCTGGACGACGTGGTGGTCGTATCCGGCGAGAAGATCACTGAGTTTCATGCGGCCCCCCTGATGGGGGTCAGCCTGCCCGAGCACGTGGGCCTGTGTCCGGGCAACGCGCGGCAGTGCCGCGACAAAGTCGCCAAGAGAAGGATAAATAAGGCAATGGCGATACATCGCCACAGTTAATGATATTTGCCGCAAATGCTGCCGGATCGCGAAGTCGCTTCATTCTGATACGACCCTCCGTAACATCTCTTACGGTAGTCGCGATCTCACAGAGCAGGCTCACCAGCCGGGCAACATAGCGAGTTTCGCCTTTCGGAGGGAAATGTGAAGGTCGGCATCAGCGGGGAAGGCGGTCAAGGTCTCGAAGAACTCCACCAGGACCTGATCAAAGCCTTCACCAGAATCCTCGGATTAGTGGAGAACGCCGAACTCCTCGGCGTCCAGGGGGATCTGAAGGACAGCAGGTTCCGCCAGGATCTCAAAGCGCATCTGGACTCCGTACGAGATCTTCAACTCCTCATGCCGATCGTCGCCCCGATGAAGGCCGGCAAGTCGACGCTCATCAACGCCATCGTCGGCTACCAGCTGCTGCCGGCGCGAGCGAATCCCATGACCACGCTGCCCACCAAGATCTTCCTGGTGGAGGGCATGGATCTGGACAGACCCGAGCTACGCATCCCCGAGACGACACGCAAGCTGTACGCCGGGTTGGAAGATGCCGTAGGCGACAAGCTGCGGCAGGGCTGGGAGGTGCCGCGGCAGCACTCCTATCTGGACGACCTGGCCAGGAGCCTGCAACACGGGACCGTTCCACGGCTCGCCTCCGAATACGTCGGCAGGGACGAGGTGCACCGGATCCTCGCGCGGCTCAACGACGAGATGCGCCTGGGCACGCTCGCCGCCGACGAGCAGGACTTCCTGGGCGCCCTCACGGACCTGCCCGAACTGAGAACCGGGCACTCGCACTCCTTCTCCGCCGGCCAGGCCAAAGGCGGTCAGCTGGTCATCATCGACACGCCGGGCCCCAACGAGCACGCCATCGCCGCGCGGCTCGGCCCCGCGGTGGAGAAGCAGCTGGCCGACTCCCATATCGTGCTCGTCGTACTCGACTACACCCAGATGGGCGGGGACGCGGCGGCCGACATCGAGAGCCGGCTGTCCCGCCACCTGAAGGTCATCGGCCCGGAACGGCTGTATGCCGTGGTCAACAAGGTCGACGCCCGGAAGTCGAGGGACGACCTGAGCGTGGCCGACACCCGCGAGGCCGTTCAGCACAGTCTCGGCCTGACCGAGGAGCAGGCCGGCTCGCAGCTGTTCGAGGCGGTGGCGCACTGGGGTCTGATGGGCTCCAGGCTCCTGGCGGAGATCCGCTCGCAGGGCGACGACTTCCAGCCGGAGCGCAGCGAGGCGGCGAGGGCGGTGCTTCGCGAGCTGCACCCGCTCGACGACGAAGAGGACCTCGCCGAACGCCTCGCGCGGGTATCCCTGGAGGAGCTGACCCGCGATGGAGAGCGGTTCCAGCGGAAGAGCCAGATCACGACGTTGATCAACGCTGCGATCACCCGGCTGCGCCGGAACGCCGCACCGCAGGTGATGGATGCCGGAATCCGGCGGTACGAAGCGGCCATCGGCGACATCGCCGACCTGGTCGCGCTGGAGCGCAGCGCGGCGGAACGGGAAACGGGGGTCATCGAGGAACAGCTGGCCACCCTCAACGCGGAGATGGAGCTGCTGCGGACCCATCGGGACAACCGCCCGAACGTCGAGGAGCTGCAGCGACGTTTCCAGTCGGAGATCGACAAGTTCGCCGGCCAGCTCGGCGCACAGGGGAACCAGATCATCCAGGTCCTTCGCGCCAAACCACCTCGCACGGCGGAACCGCCCAGCGGCTGGGAGCCGGTGAAGGCGTTCCGCCGGTTCATGAAGGCGACCGTCGATGTGCTCTTCTCAGGAAAGCCGGCGACCGACGAGTACGAGTTCCACGACCTGGCCGAGGCGAACAAGTTCAAGGACGAGCTGGCCGGCGTGGCGACCGAGCAGCTTCGTCAGCTGATGGACCTGGGAAAGCGGCAACTCGACACGCGCGTGGACACCATCACGGCCGCGATCGTCATGGAGCAGGAGAACAAGGTACGCGGTCTCATCGACCGGGCCGCGAAAACCCTGTCCACGGCCTTCGATGTCAAGCTCCGGCCGCCGAGAGCGGAGATCGGGGGCGTTTTCCACGGCAAGGTCGCGGATCCTGTGCACCGGGTGACCGAGGAAACAGAGGAATACGAGGAGACGACGACCAAGCGGACCTGGTACACGCTCTGGATCGGCAAGAAGGACGTGACCGTCACCAAACAGCGACACGTCACGATCCACACGTACGTGGTCTCCCGCGAGAGCGTGGTCCAGCAACTCACGGATGCCTTCAGCGCCCAGATCGAGCAGGTACGCCTGATGTTGCGGGAGTACGTGGCCAACCACCTGACCAGCGAGGTCACCGCGTACTACGACGGCCTGAGCGACTACCTGCAGGGCTACCACGACGCCTTGACCCGCTCGCTGGAGATCAAGAAGAAGGACGAGGCCAAGCAGGCCGAGCACCACAACGCCTTCGTCACGCTGGAGAAGAACCTGGCCGGCGAGCTCAAGCTGCTGCACGACTACCGCCTGCGGCTTGAGTGATCCGTGGACCAGTTCACGGAGATCCGGGCCTGGATCGAGGAAGCCCGTCCAGCGGTCGACGACCTCCAGGATCTGAGAGCTCGCGAACCGCGCATCCGGGCAAGCATCCAGCGGCACCGGCGCACGGCGGCGAACGCCACGAGCCGTCTCCGGCAGCAGAGGGAAACGCTCCAGGCCGACCTGGCGAAGGTCCGGGAAGGCCTGGAACGTTGCGATGATCTGCTCACCGGCGCGGCGCCCCTGGAGCATGCCGTCCGCCGGCGGCTCGACGACGTGGTGACCCGGATCGTCATGGGGCAACATCGGGTGGCGGCCGAGGAACTGGCCCTGGCGGCGCAGCGCGGCCTCGCAGGACGCCGGCGACCGGCCGGACGCGACGAACGGCTTACCCTGCTGCGTTCGTCCGACGCCGCACGGCTCGCGCGGGATTTCGTCGCCGAGATCGGGCAGCGGGCCGAGCAGTCGTTGGCGGACGCCGTCGTGGACGCGGAAGCTGACATCGCCGCCGTCGTGTCCTGGCTGAGCGAGTTCGAGGCGCGGCTTCAGCGGCTTCACCTCGACCACCCACAGAGCCTGGGGCAGGCCGTCCCGCCGGTCCTCGGCGGGGCGATGCCCGGCTCGGTCGAATGGCCACCCGGACCGGCTTCGACCCTGGCCGAGGCCGCCGAGCATTCGGTCCAGCCGCTGTCGGCCCGGCGCGGATGGCGGCTGTGGCCTCTGTCGCCGCACTCGTACCGGAGAGATCTGCCCACGGTGTGCGGGCTCAGCGGCTACCTCGTCGAACGGAAGACCCTCCTCGCGCGGGTCCTCGACAGCTGGCACGGCTGGCTGGCCTCGTACGAAACGGCCACCCGTTCCCACCTTCGGGAGGTAGTCCTGAAGGCCTTCGCCACGCGGCTGGACGGCCACCGGCGCACCCTCAAGGAATGGACCGCCCTGCTGGCAGCGGCCGAGTCCGAGGCCAGGAGCAGGCTGTCGCGCGCAGCCCGGGAGGCCGCCGCCTGGGAACGCCTTCCGAGCGACCTCGATCACCTGGACCGGGTTTGGTCGGACGTGCACCGGCCGGACCGGCATGGCCTGAGTCAGGTGACGCGGGCGGCGTTGCCGGCACTCGCCGAAGCGGCAACCCCCTGGCTCGGCCCGGCTCACGTCACCGATCTGCTGCGACTGTCCGGCGGGCGGCGCGTCGAGGTCCGGATCCCGGTCCTGGCGCCGATGAACGCCGGGAAGTCCACGCTGCTGTGCGCCCTCCTCGGTCACGAGGTTCTGCCGCGCCGGGCGCAGGCGATGACCGTCCTGGCCACCCGGCTCGTGACAGGCGGTCCGGCGGTTTCCACCCCGCTGTTCCGGCTTGAGCCCGAGTTGCTTGAGCAGGTGGACGACCTGGCGGACCGCCTCAGAACCCGGCTGACCGGCGGCGCCCCGGCCGAGTTGCGGGGACACCCCCACCTCGCCCGGCTCGCCGGCGCCCTGATGGCGGGCGGCCCCGTCCTGCGGAACGAGACGAGCGGGGCGGAGGCGGTGGAGCGGTGCCTCTTCTGGCTCAACGACTTCGCGCGGCTGGCCATCCTGCTCCTGCCCGAGCTCCATACGAGGCGGTTGGTGGACTGGCTACCCGAAGTGCGCGTCCCAGGTGAGGGGCATCTGGTGTTCGTGGACACGCCCGGCAGGAACGAGACGATCGGCACATCCCTGCTGGACGACATCGCGCTGAAGCACCTCGCGACCGCACACGCCTGCCTGGTGCTGCTCGACTACACCCAGCTGGGCAGCACGTCGGAAGCCGCATTCGCGGAACGCATCCGCCCCGCGCTGGACGTACTCGACGACACACTGGTGTGGCTGGTCGTCAACCGGATCGACCGACGCCGCGACTCGGCCGATCTGGATCAGGAGAGCACCGCCGCGGCCGCCCGGCGGCTGTTCGGCCGCGACGGCGTCGCGGTCTTCGAGACCTCGGGCCTGCTGGCCGGAACCGGCCTCCGAACCCGCGAACGATCCGGCATCGAGCCGCTACACAGAGCGGTGACGTGCCGGCACCCTCATCGGACTGTGCTGCGGGCGGCTCTCGCCCGGATCGGCGCCTCGCCGCCGGCGCGGCTTCGTCCGAGCCTCGCAGATCTGGTCTGGTCAATGGAGAGGACGACGAGTGTCAGCGATCAGTGATGACGTCCGCCGGATGGCGCGGCGGCTCCCCGGCGTAACGGACCGCACGCTGCTGGAGCTGGTGAACGGGCTGGGCGTGGCACGCGGCGTGGCCGCCGACAGCGCGGAGCTCGGGGTGATCGGCCGGCTGGTCGCCGAGCTCACCGGCCGGAGGCACAAGGCGCAGCTGCTGATCTTCCAGTCGCTGATCAACGGCCAGCTGGCGCTCACGGACCTCGCCACCGAGTCGAACAGGCGCAGCGCCGTCACGGACCTGGCGCTGGCGCGCGTCGCCGACCACCTGCGACAGGTCAAGGAGACGGCGGCCGCGACCCGGATCGCCCAGCAGCGGCTGTCCTTCGAGGTCTCCGAGCTCACCGTCCTCGTCGGCGAGTACATCCAGGTTTGTGATGAACGATTCCGCGAACTCGAGGATTGGAGGGCCTCGATCGACCTGAAGCTGGCGGCCGATGACTTCCTGGCCGACGCCGTGGCCCGAGCGGACGCCGCGTACGCGGGCGTGCCCTGGCCGTATCAGGCCATCCTCATGGCCCGGCACCTCGCGAGCGGGTCATGCGGCCGATGGGACGCCCTCCGTACGAACGAGACCTACCGTACGAGGGTCACCGAAGCGATCTTCGGCGTGCTGGGCGAGGTCCACGCGGCACCCGATCGAGGGGTGACGTTCGTGGCGGTACTGGATGATTCGTGGCGCAGACTCCACTCCGCCGACCAGCGCTGGCTCATGGCCGAACTCCTGGACGCCGGGCTCCGGCCCGAACTGGCGCTGGACCGCAAGCCCCCTGGCCAGCATCGCCGCCCTGACCATGGAGCTGGCCTCGCTCCCCGAGGAGTCACGGCCCGAACACCCCGCGCGGACCGCCCTGGAGCTGAACCGGCGGCGCGCCGGCTGGATCGACGGTGGCGCCACCCGCAAGCGGTTCGTCGAACTCGTGGTGGCCGAGCAGTTCGACCTCGCCGCCTCGGCCTGGCAGCGCCTGGAGGCTGAGAACTGATGGCGAGGACCGGGCTGGTCCTGGCCGGCGGCGGCGCCAAGGGCGCGTACCAGGTGGGCGTCATCGAGTATCTCGCCGAAAGAGACGTCCGCGTCGCCGCTGTGGCTGGCACCAGTATCGGGGCGCTCAACGGAGCCGTGCTCACCTCATCGGACTCTCTCCGCGCCGCAGCCGTACGATTGCGCGCCCTCTGGGACGAGGTGGGCCGGACGGCCGACGCCGGTGGCAGGCCTGCCACGCTGGTCGAGGTTGCCAGGATGGCGACCGGCCCCGTAGTGCGGCCGGACTTCGTCGAAGACCTCATGGAACATCACGTCGACCTCGGCCGCCTGCCCCTCGATCTTCCCTTCTGGGTCACCATGTTCCCGGCGCTGCCGCCCATGCCCTTCCACCCCGACGGCGGCTGGCTGGCCGACCTCGCCCGAGCGGCTTCCGGCGCGCAGGCGCACTGGGTCAAGCTCAACGACCTCCCCGTCCCCGAACGGCGGCAGGCCGTGCTGGCCAGCGCGGCACTGCCGATCATCATGCCCGGCCGCTGGGTCGGCGGCACCTTTTACCGTGACGGCGGCCTGGGCGGCATGTACGCCAACGCACCGGCCGGCCCGCTGGTCACCGAAGGAGAGCTGGACCTGATCCTCGTCACCCACCTGACCCGAGGCGTGCTCTGGGACGCCCAGCGCTTCCCGAACGCCACGATCCTGGAGATCCGCCCGTCCGAGGCCCTCAACGGACCCGGCCTGCTCAACAGTACGGCGGGACTGCTGGACTTCTCCGCCCGCCGTCTGGAGGGTCTGCGTGAACAGGGCTACCAGGACGCGCGACGCACCCTCGAAAGGGCCGGCGACGTCCTCGACGCCGCGTACGTCGCCCGCGAGGCCCAGGACGTGATGCTGGACGCTGTCGGCAAGCTCGACGACGACCTCACCGAAGAGCAATAGTTCCCGTCCGATGGCGAAAGTCTGTGGCGGTTGCGGCAGCCGGGGCCGCCACCCGTGACCGAGGCCTCGCTGGACCACTGGGCGCTTGGACGTGAGCAGGCAAAGTGATCGGGCCTGGTACGCCTCGTTCACCCCGCCCCGGTGCAACCGGCCCTGCCCGGGCTGGACCGTACGGGCCGCAACCGGCCCGCGAGGTGCGTCAGTGGCCAGCGCCCGCGCGGGTGTGGCGCCGGGCGAAGAGGATCCAGGCCGCGGTGGCGGCCAGCGCGGCGAGGACGATGACGCCGATCTTGAGGGGGGTCCCCATCGCGCCGTCGTCGTCCCCCGCGGTCGTCGCCGCGGCGGCCCCGTTCCCCACGGAGGCCTGGCTCGTCGGCTGGTCCTGGGCGGGAAGGGCCGCGACGGCGGGCGTAGCGGCGACCACGCCCGCCTTCACCCGTACTGTCGCCTTCGCCTTGGACGGTTCGGTCGCGGTCACGGTGACCCGCCACTCCCCGCTCGGCAGCGGCTCGGCGGCGTGGTAGAGGTTCTGGCCCTCGGGCGACGACCTGAGCGGCACCGGCCCGAAGGACCGGCCGTCGGTCGAGGTCGCCTTCAGCGTCGCCTCGACGATCTCCGTGACGGGATGGCCGTCGTTCTTGTATGTCACCAGCACGTTGACGTTGTCGGCGCCGTCTCCTGTCACCTCCAGCTTGATCGGCCCGCCGTGGGCCGCGGCGGCGGGTGCGCCGAACACCAGCGCGAGCGCGGCCAGCAGGACGGTGAGGACGTAGGTTTTCACGGGTGGTGACTCCCCTCGGGTGCGGTGTCGGGGGTGAGCGCCCCTTCGCCGGGTGATGTGGGCAGGAACACGTGCTGGTGGCCGTTGCCGGCGTCGACGTTCACGGCGTCGAGGGCGGTGGCCCCGATCGACCAGGTGAAGAGCGCGTCGGCGCGTTGCCGTGCGGCCAGGTCGAGGGCGGCGGCGCGGGCCGGTCCGGTGAGGTCCCGCGCCATCGCGTAGGTGTCGACGGTGGTGGCGAACTGCCGCACGGCGGAGGCGAGACTCGACCGCGCCACGTTGGTGGCGGTCTCGCCGGACGGCGGGTCGGCGAAGCCCTGGACGGCCGCGTCGGCGGCCTGCCGCCACTTCTCGACGTCGGCGGCGGTCACCGCGACGGGTCCCGCGGCGCCGTCGCCGGGCAGGGCGAGGGCGAGCCCGTCGAGCACGGGGAGGAGCCGGGTCCGCGTGTCGCGGGCCAGCTCCGTCAGGGTCCTGATCTGGGTCTGGTCCCGCAGCGCGGACTCGGCGCGGAGGCGGTCGGCCGCCTGCTCGATCGAGCTCGGCCGGGTCACGCCGAACACCACGCCGCCGGCGACGAGCGCGCCGAGCGCGAATGCGAACGCGAGGGGGAGCATGCGGGCGAGCACGCGGCCCCGCGTCGCGGGCACGGCCTGGCCCCGTGTCGCAGGCCGGACCGGGGCCGGCTGCCTGGGTCGGTTGATGGTGGACACCTCCTGGGGGCGCTCACGCCTCCTGGGACGCGCTCTGGCGGGCGATCATGATCAGCTTCTCGATGCGCCTGCGGCGCCTGGCGGCGTTCAGCCGGATGGCGAAGAAGGCGAGGACGAGGAGGGCGATGGAGCCGAGCTGCGGCCAGGGCAGCGCCCACACCGTGGTGCCGACCGCCGCCTGCTGGGCGGCGACGCCGGGCAGCGGCTCGCCCGCGGGCGAGGGGACCGCCGTGACGGTCGTGCCGATGGGGCCCAGCGGCCACGCGCCGGGCACCCGCGCGACGTACGTGCGGCTGCCGCCCGGCATGAGCTCCCTGGATCTGGCCGCGGACGGGTCGTTCCAGCCGTTCTCTCCCGCGAGCGTGGACGTCAGCACTTGGTTGTCCGTGACCAGCCGGACGTTGCCTTCGTTGGCCACGGTGTAGGTGACCTCGACGGATCCCGCGGCGAACGGGTTCCACGAGCCCACGTACTCGGCCCGTACGCCGGTCACGGCCACCTTGGCCACGTAGTCGCCGGTGACGCGGATGTTCAGGCGGACGCCCACCCGGTTCTGGACCCGTACCTGGCCGGAGACGGTCTCCAGGGACGCGGTCACGCCCGCGGGGTGGTCCCCCGGCGTCGCGTTCGGGGGGATCGACACCGTCACGGGAACGACGGAGGTGGCCCCGGCGGCGATGGTCACCTTCTCGGGGACCGTGATCCAGGCGCCGCCGTCGGTGGGCTCGGCGTCGGAGGGCCGCATGTCGAAGTAGCCCTTGGAGGTCAGGTAGCCGTCGTTGGCGTCGATCGCGAAGTCCACCGGCTCGGTGGAGCGGTTGATGACCGCCACGTGCTCGACGACCTGCTGGCCGCCGGCGAGTTCGAGGTCGATGACGCTGCGGCCGTCGGGACCGTCGGCGCCGGCCGGCACGACCGACCAGGTGGTGTCGGCGCCGGACGGGCCGGCGAACGCCACCATGGCGGCCAGCAGAGCGGGGAGGACGGCGAGGCGGGCGAGGACGCCTCGCGGGCGGCTTACGGGCAACAGGTCTCCAGTCTCGTCGTGGCCGTCCGGGGCCCGCGCCGGGCGGGCGCGGGCCCCGGACGGCCGGAGCGGGCGGTGGCGTCCTGCCTCCGGTTCAGGACCAGGTGAACGTTCGGGACCGGCCGCCGTTCAGGACTGGTTGAACAGGGAGAGCGTGACGGTCGAGTGGTACTCGCCGGCGGTGACGTCGGTGGGGGTGCGCAGTATGAGGTCGGCGTTGACCTGCCAGGTGCCGATCTCGTCGGCGGAGTTCGCCGTCGAGACCAGCAGTTCCTGGCCCTGCAGACCGACGGCCGGCGCTCCTGATCCGTCGGAGATGACACTGGATACGGGCTCGCCGGCCTCCACCGCCCCGGTGGAGGAGTCGGTCAGCAGGCGCGGCCGCCAGCCCAGGTACTCCGGGCCGATGGGCGGTGCGGAGCCGCTCGTCGCGGTGAACTCGCTGGCCTGGCCGACGACCGCCCAGAAGTCGCCGTCGGGGATCTCCTCGGGCGGGCGGGTGTCGGTCACCGTGACCGTCGGCAGGATGCCGACGAACTGGCGGGCGGCGGCGTTGGAGCCGTCCTCCTGAAGGGACACGCCGCCGTTGTCGGCGACGGTCATGGACACCTGGCCCGGAGCGCCGGGCTCGATCGTCACCGTGACGTCGATGCCCTGCTCGGGTTCGTCGTCCGCCACCGCGGGACCGGCCACGCCGGCGCCCGCGAGCGCGACGCCGAGCACCGCCGCGGCGAGCAGTTGCGTGGTCCTGTTGATTCTCATGTCTTCGCTCCCTTGCTGGGGGGCGGGGCCGGCCGGCTCCTCGGTGTTCTACACGCTGTCCACGGCCATCGGCCTCAACACCGACATCACCAAGGGCGTCTTCGACCGGCCCAGTTCGCCCGCCAAGGCACTCTTCC